>CP104793.1:3695000-3995000 GCA_025916135.1 Rhodobacteraceae bacterium D3-12
GAAAAAACTTCGCTCACCCCCCGATTCACCCCGATTCACCGGGTCACCACGGTGAATCGCCTGTCGTTTTCTTACGCAAAGAGGGGGAGAGCTGGTGATTCACTGTGCAGCGGGTGAATCGTTTGGGCCGAAACCCGGTGAATCGCCCTTTTCGGGGCGAGTCACCTCTTTTACGCGCCGATCCGGCTGTCTTGTCGGCGGCGCGGCTTGGCCAATGGCAGCCGCAAGAGCAGCAACACGGCAATCACCGCCATATAGGTGAGCGACTCGGCCTGCCACGTCTTGCCGATCATCACGAAATGCACCCCGCCCAGCAGAACCGCCAGATAGGTGAGCTTATGGAGCTTGCGCCACCCTGCCCCGCCCAACCGGCGGATCGACCAGCTGTTCGAGGTCAGCGCCAAAGGAACCAGCGCCACGAACCCGGCCATGCCGACGGTTATATAAGGACGGCGCAGGATCTCTTTCGATATCTCGGACAGCAGCGAGACATCGAGCACAAGCCAGACCGTGAGATGCATAAAGACATAGAGGAACGCCGTCAGGCCAAGCGCCCGGCGGAACCGCACCAGATTGAGCCGCGTGCGCTTGAGCAACGGGGTGATCGCCAGACCCGCAATCAATAGCTTCAATCCGGTCTCGCCCAACACGCGTTCCAGCGCGTTGATCGGCTCGGCCCCAAGCGCGCCGCTCTGGGCGAGATAGAACAGCCAGACGATATGCGCGACGCCACCCATATATATGAGCCACGTCGGCACCCGCCGCGCGCCTGCGTTCAATTTGGCGACCAGCGCGCTCATCAGTAGTTCACCGCCAGGTCCATTCCGTCATAAAGCGCGGCGACATCTTGGGCGTAGCCGTTGAACTTGGGCGTCGGGATTTTCTTGGCAAACAAACCGCCGCCGATCACCCGCTCGCGGCCTTGGCTCCAACGCGGATGGTCCACGTCAGGGTTCACATTGGCATAGAAGCCGTATTCGCTCGGTTGCAACATGTTCCATGTGGTTTGCGGCATGCTGTCGGTCAGGGTGATCTTGACGATCGACTTGATCGACTTGAAGCCATACTTCCACGGCACCACAAGCCGGATCGGCGCGCCGTTCTGGTTGGGCATGGGTTTGCCATAAAGCCCGGTCGCCATCAGGGTCAGCGGATGCAACGCCTCATCAAGGCGCAGCCCTTCGCGGTAGGGCCAGTCGATGCCGCCCGATTTTTGCCCCGGCATTTCTTCGGGACGGTGCAGGGTTTCAAAGGCGACATATTTCGCGCCCTCTTTGACACCTGCCCAATTCAGCAGATCAGCCAGCTCAAAGCCGTTCCACGGCACCACCATCGACCACGCCTCGACACAGCGGAAGCGATAGATGCGCTCTTCGATGGTCATCGCGGCAAGGATCTCTTTCAGATCAAAGGAGCCGGGACGCTCCACCATCCCGTCGATGGTGATCTGCCATGGGTCCGTGGTCAGCGCGCCTGCGTATTTCGCCGGATCGGTCTTGTCCCAGCCGAACTCATAAAAGTTGTTATAGCTGGTGATGTGCTCATAGGTGTTGGGCACCAACTCTTCGGTCGCCGCTGCAGCACCACCAGCAACCCCGGCCATGCCAATCGCCCCCATCCCCGCCAGAACGCCCCGCCGGTTCAGCCACATGGCCTCTGGGGTGACGTCATTCCGGGTGAGGGTGTTTTTCCAACGATATGCCATGGGTGCTTTGCCTACTATAAGTATGTGTCGGTACAGAGGTAGCGCTGCGGTGCGTTTTCTCCAAACAAACTCATTTCACGTTGGCGTTGGGGATCCGTAACATTTCAGACTTGTGCGGCGGCGAGTGCGCCGCGTGCGTCACCCGGTTGGAAGGGGTTGCGCCGCGCTTCGCGCGTCACCCGGTTTGAAGGAATTGCGCCGCGCTTCGCGCGTCGCGGGGGCCTCGCTCCGCTCGGCCCAGCGAGCAGCAACGCCCCGGTTCTGATACCCATCGCTGCGCGTGGAGCGGGCGGCGTGCAGCGGGGTGTTTTTGCAATGAAAGACACCTCGGCGCACGAAAAAGGGCCGGAGCTTTATGCGGCTCCGGCCCGATTGGCGTTACATTATATATAGGGCCCGCTCAGAGCGTAGCGCCGAGGCGGGTGCCTTGGTCAATCGCGCGCTTGGCGTCGAGCTCGGCTGCGACGTCCGCGCCGCCGATCACATGCGGGGTGATGCCCCGCTCGATCAGCGCATCCGCAAGCGAGCGTTCGCTGACCTGACCCGCGCAGAGGATGACGTTATCACAGGCGATCACCGTCGGGTTCTCGCGCGCCTCGCCATAGCTGATGTGGAGGCCGGCATCGTCGATCTTTTCGTAGTTCACGCCGCCGACCATTTCGACCTCTTTCATCTTAAGCGCAGCGCGGTGGATCCAGCCGGTGGTTTTGCCCAAGCCCTTGCCAAGCGCCTTGGCCTTGCGCTGCATCAGCGTCACGTCCCGCGCAGCCGGGTGCGGTTGCGGGCCAGCCGGAGCCAAACCGCCACGGGTTTCGGACGGATCGCCCACACCCCATTCCGCGCGCCAAAGCTCAAGGTTCTCGGTCGGGCTCTCGCCCTCATGCACAAGGTATTCGGAAACATCAAAGCCGATACCGCCCGCACCGATCACCGCAACACGCTTGCCGGTTTCCGCGCCGCCGCGCAGCAGGTCGACATAAGAGAGCACATTGGCGCGGTCCTGCCCGTCGATCCCGGGATCGCGGGGCAACACGCCGGTCGCAACGATCACCTCGTCAAAGCCGCTCAGATCATCGGCGCTGGCTTCGGTGCCAAGCCGCAGGGTGACGCCGTGTTTGGCAACCATCGTGGCGAACCAGTCAACGAGACCATAGAACTCCTCCTTGCCGGGGATCTTCTTGGCCATGTTCAACTGCCCGCCGATCTCTTCCGCCTTGTCAAAGAGCGTGACGGCATGCCCGCGCTCGGCCGCTGTCATAGCGACAGACAGGCCCGCGGGGCCTGCGCCCACCACGGCAATGCTCTTTTTCTCAACCGCAGGTTCGATCACGATCTCGGTCTCAAAACAGGCGCGCGGATTGACAAGGCAAGAGGAAATCTTGCCGCCGAACGTATGGTCAAGGCAGGCCTGATTGCAGCCGATGCACGGCGCGATCTCTCCGGCTTTGCCCGCCGCCGCCTTGGCGACGAAATCAGCATCGGCCAGAAAGGGGCGCGCCATGCTGACCATATCGGCGCATCCGTCCGACAGAACCTCTTCGGCGACGCCCGGCGTGTTGATCCGGTTCGAGGTGATCAGCGGGATGCCCACCTTGCCCATCAGCTTCTTCGTCACCCATGAAAACGCCGCCCGCGGCACGCTGGTGGCAATCGTCGGAATGCGCGCCTCGTGCCAGCCGATGCCGGTATTGATGATCGTCGCACCGGCCTTTTCGATCTCCTGCGCCAGCTGCACCACCTCTTCAAAGGTCGAGCCATTGGGCACAAGGTCGATCATGCTCAGCCGGTAGATGATGATAAACTCAGGGCCAACGGCGTCGCGCACACGTTTGACCACCTCAATCGGCAGACGCATCCGGTTTTCATAAGACCCGCCCCAGCGGTCGGTCCGCTTGTTCACATGGGTGACAAGAAACTGGTTGAGGAAATACCCCTCCGAACCCATCACCTCGACCCCGTCATAGCCCGCCTCTTGGGCGCGTTTGGCGGTGGTGGCGAAATCGGCGATCTGCTTCTCGATCCCTGCCTCGTCCAGCTCTTTGGGCGGAAAGGGAGAGATCGGCGATTTCACCGGCGAGGCGCTGACGCATTCGGGGCTATAGGCATAGCGCCCGGCATGAAGGATCTGCATCGCGATCTTGCCACCGGCGTCATGGACGCGGTCGGTGACGCTCTTGTGGTTGGCAATATCTTCGGGGGTATAAAGCCCGGCCGCTCCGGGGGCGACGCCGCCCTCGGCGTTGGGGGCGATCCCGCCCGTCACCATAAGGCCAACACCGCGCGCGCGCGCGCCGCGTAATACTCTGCCACGCGGTTCCAGTCGCCCCGCTCCTCAAGTCCGGTGTGCATCGACCCCATAAGCACGCGATTCTTGAGCGTGGTGAACCCCAGATCGAGCGGGGCAAGAAGATGCGGATATTCTGACGACATTGGATGGCTCCTCCCGTTTGGCTGACGTTACCTCAACCGAATGCAACGGACTTGTCACCCCTCAACCTTGCGTCAATGCTCCGGCATGACGCCAAGTCCTCAGGCCGCGAAAACGATCGACCCCGCCACAAGCAGCATCACCAATGTTATCGGCCCCCACAAAATCCGTTCCGCCCGTGACGGCGTGATCCAGTTCGCCAAGGTCGATAGCGCCTGAACAGCCAGCGCGAGCCAGCTTGCCCAAACCGGCCAATGCGGCCACCAACCGGCGGCTGATATGATTGAAAATACCATGGCGAGCAAAATGAACACCGAAACACCCGCCGCGATCCGGCCAGAGACAGGCAAGGCCCCCGCGTGGCGGCCCCCTTGGGTGATCCTGCCCCACGGCGCGCCAAAGATCAGCGCAAATTGAAACCCGATCGCGCCCGCACAGGCGACATAATAGAGATAGGGCAATACGCTGTAGATCATCATGGATGCGAAGCTAGCAAAGCGACACCGGACGGACAAACCGCCAGAGCCGCCACAAGCGACACCCCCCAACCGGCCCGCCCGCAAGCCCCACCCGAAAGCACTGCCCGCTACCCGGCCCGCTTGGAATTTACCCGGTCAATCAACGCCCGACCGCTCTCCTTGCGCTCGGAATACCGGTCGGTCAGCTGATCCGACACGCCCCGCGTCAATACGGTGAACTTCACCAACTCCTCCATCACATCCACGATCCGGTCATAGAACGGTGACGGCTTCATCCGGTCACTGCCATCAAACTCCAGAAACGCCTTGGCGACAGAGGATTGGTTCGGAATGGTGATCATCCGCATCCACCGCCCCAAAATGCGCATCTGGTTCACCGCGTTAAAGCTTTGCGAACCCCCGCTCACCTGCATCACCGCCAATGTCTTGCCCTGCGTCGGGCGCACCGCACCAAGAGAGAGCGGTATCCAGTCGATCTGCGCCTTCATGATCCCGGTCATCGCGCCGTGCCGCTCCGGCGAACACCACACCATGCCCTCACTCCACGTCACCGCCTCGCGCAGTTCCGCCACCTTGGGATGGTCCGGCGCGGCGTCATCGGGCAACGGCAATCCGCTGGCCGAAAACACCCGCGTCTGCGCGCCCAGCGCCTGCAATATCCGCGCCGCCTCTTCATTCACCAACCGGCTGAACGACCGTGGCCGAAGTGACCCGTTCAGCAACAAGATGCGCGGACGATGCGGCATTGGCGTCTGCGCCAGCAACTCATCCGCCGCAACCGGGCCAAGCGCCCCTGCCACCAGATTGGGCATATCACCCGCATCAACACTCGCCATTTTCGGCCCCTTCACATCCACATGCTATCGTTTCAATCAATGGCGCGCACAGCTCCGGGCGCCCGCCGCAACATTCTTCCAACAGAAAGGTCAGCAATGCGCTCAGCCCCTCCGCATCGGCAAAATACCGTATCGAACGCCCTTCTCTCTGGTTGCGCACCAACCCGGCTTGCAACAGCACAGACAGGTTCGCCGACAAGGTGTTCTGCCGAACCTCCAACGCCTCGGCCATCTCGCCCGCGGCCATGCCACCCTGCCCCGCCTTGATCAAAAGACGAAACACCCGCAGGCGAGTCTCTTGCGACAAAGCGGAAAACCCATCTAATGCATGAATCATATCCATACTTCACGAAATATGGATATATAGCCCAACACGCAACCCCCACCCTTCATCTTGCTGTAAATACTCCGGGGGTGTGGGGGCTGGCCCCCACTCTAGCCTGTGTGTGTCGCACCAAAGGTGCGCATCAAACCTGTCGGGCCCCCGCTTATACCTATGTGTGACGCGCCAGAGGGGCACAACAATACCGACCGCCCCCACCTCAAACCCGGCCGCCAATCCTACCCGCTGTTGTCCACGATCAACGGCGTGTCGAAATACTGAAACCTCGGGCGGCAGCCATATAGCTCTTCGGCCATAGCGCACCACGCTGCATCATGTGCGGCCTCGGCGTCTGCCCGGCTTGGCCACAGGTAAACACCCCCGACAATCCCCGCCTCGCCATCATAAAGGTAATACTTGCGCACCAAAGCGTCATTGGCCTGCCATCGCGGCACGGTAAGCTCGAACTTGGCAATGATCTCGTCGCGGGGCGCGCCCGGTGGCAAATCAAACGTGACGATCTCTGTAATCATCCGCCGTCACCCCTGTATTCGTGCCAAACACGCCCTCTTACCGGCTCACAACAAACTACATCGTCTCAAGACAATGCCGGCGAAACGCTTTTTTCAGCATATCCAACTCGGCCCGCAACAGATCAATCTCGGCCCGCAGATCGCCTTCCACGGCCTCGCCCGCGATCACCGCGAACCGCTCCAGCAAATCACCGCTTTCGCCGTCCTTGACCAAAAAGGTCTGAACCCCGTCGCCAATCGCCTCCTTGGGCACCGGCACCCGCAAGATATAGGCGCCGTCCTGATTGGCCGTGACCTCGACCCCGTCAATCGGCGTGGTGTCCAGCGTCACCTCGATTTTCGGCAGCTCGGCGTGCTCGTCCTCCTTGGGGCGGTGCAATACCGCTTCCCATATGCCGTCTTTCATCCGGGTCTTGGTGACGCTCAAATCGCTCATCTTACTCTCCTACACCTGCCCGCACTTACAGCTCGGCGCGCGGCCTGCGGCTAAAGGTCAGATCGCGCAGCGTGACCTGATTCATCTGCGGCCCCTCAAAGATAAGGTCCAGCCACATCTTCTCGATCCGCTTCTCGTTCAGCTTGCTATAGGCGAGGTCGAATTCCACCATCACCTCTTCGGATCCCAGCGGCAGCTCGCGCACGATTTGTTCGGTGTTCGGCCCGTGCTTGATGTTCAGCCGCACGAAAATCTCCAGCGGCTTTTCCATTTCGACAATCGTATCGACGCGCAGCAGATGCCGCCGCTTCAACCCGCGCACCGCTTCTTCGGGCATATCCACCACCAGCGACAGAAACGAGCCGTCAAAGTTGAACACATCAAGCCTCAGCCCGAAGGGTGCCAAATCCGCCTCCCGCAGATTGCGGATCTGGCGCAGAGTCAATTCCGAGCGTTGGCAATCATGGAACAGCGTCACCTCATTGCCCAGCATGCTCTTGTTGGCGACCGACGACATGCCCGGCACCGGCAATGGCCCGCGCCACAATTGCGGCCGCCAATCCCAATCGGCGTCGAACGGCTTGGCAAAGGCGCTCGACCCGATCATCGGCAGGGCCAACCGGCTCTCCGAAATATGGATCAGCTTGTCGAGATGCGCTTTCAAGCGCCGCGCGCGCTGCCGATCAGCCCGCAGTTGCGGCAGCGCGGCCTCCTGCGCATGGCGCGCCGCACGCGACCATCGACGCAGCGATGCCTTAAAGATCAGCTCGCGAATTATGCCCGTTATTTTCGCCATACCCGTCCGGCTACCTATACGATGATCTCATCCCGGCGCAGTTTTACCGGAAACAGTGTTAACGAAAAGGACTCATTGTATAAAAAAGCGAAACAGGCAGGTGATTGACCACGGTTTCGCCCCACACAACCGGCCATGACCCCGGTGTTTCACCGTATCATGGGGTTCTTTGTGCCGTCGATTTCACTGTTTCTTGGGCTTCGCTGCAATCGCCTGTGGCGCATAACTCTTTACCGGGCTTGCATCGCGTAGATTTTCGGCCAGCGCAAGGATCAACCGTTTGCCCCCTGCCCCGGCCAATGCGCTGCCCTTGGGGGCGTAAACCGCGAAACCGACAAGATAGCCGTTGACCATCATCGCGCCGCGCCAATGCTTGGGATCGCCCTTGGGCAAGCCCTTGTTGCCGCCCCCGGCCATATGCACCAAGGTCACACCATCGCCGTCGATTGTCTCGATCGGCTGTGCCGGCGCCAAAGCCGCGGCAAGGCTCGCGGCAAGCGGCGCCTCGCGTTTGCTCAGGCTTGGCTGCACCTGAACCGTCATCACCACCGGCTCGACATCCGCACCCGACAGCTCTCCCGAAATGGTGTTGCACGCGGCAATCAAGGCGAAGCCGCCGGTAAATCCGCGCCGCAAGGTGGCGGGATCAACGCAATAGCCGCGCGGCCCGCGCACGACCACCTTGCCACCGGCCAATGAGGCTTGCTTGAGGGGGACCACCTTGGGGCGCTCCGGCACGGCTTGCGCTCCGCCCGCACTTTGGGTGACGGTTTTGCTGCTGCGCAAGCCAAGCTCGCTCAGCTGTGCCTCGCTCAGACAGCCCGACAGAGCCATCAGCGACACAGCCGCCAGCCCCGCACGCAGCGCGCTACGCATTTCCCAAAGGTTCCTCAATGCCCGGCCCTCCCGCCAGAACTCACCGCAACAGCCTTACGGCAAGCGCACCCTAACGCACAAGATGCGCAATGGCCCGGAAACACTGCGTTTCCCGTGCCTTGACCGATGCCGCGCGGCGAAAACACCGCGCACGGCGTCAAATCACACCATCGGATCGGGCGCAATATTGCCGCCACAGACCAACACAGCAACCCGCTCGCCGGGGGCGGCGCGATAAGCGCCGCTCATCAATGCGGCAAGGGCGGTCGCGCCCGCGGGCTCGACCAATTGACGGCGCTCGCGCCAAAGCGCGACCTGCGCCGCCGTGATCGCATTGTCCGAAACCAGCACCGATTCTCCCAGATGCGCTTCGGCCAGCCCGTAACAGATTTCGCCAATCCGCCGGGCGCCCAACGCATTGGCCGCCACGCCCGAGACCTCAACATCGACGGGCTTGCCCGCCTCCAACGCCGCATGCAGCGCACAGGAGGTGGCCGGCTCGACCGCCACCACCTTGCGCGCGCCTTGCAGCCAGCCCAAGGCGCCGCCGATCAACCCGCCTCCGCCAACCGCGATCAACACCGTGTCGGCGGCCAGCCCCTGCGCCTCCCATTCGGCCATGCAGGTGCCCTGCCCGGCGACCGTGGCTGGCGCGTCATAGGCGTGGATCTGCATCGCGCCGCTGGCCTCTTCATAGGTTTCCGCCTCGGCCAGCGCGTTGGCATATTCGCCCTTCACAACGCTCAACCGCGCACCGCAGCCCTCGATCAAGGCGATCTTGGATGGCCCGGCCATTTCGGGTACGAAAATATGCGCGTCATGGCCCAGCGCATGTGCGGCAAACGCCACCGCTGCGCCGTGGTTGCCGCCCGACGCGGCCACCAAACCCGCCTGCGGCACCGGCCCGCTCAGCAAAGTGTTGAAGGCACCGCGCGCCTTGAAGGTGCCGGTGTGCTGGACCTGCTCCAGCTTCATCTCGATCTCTTGACCAAGGCCAAAGCCGTTGACCCGCATCACCGGGGTCTGCACCACATGCCCCTTGATGCGTGATCCTGCCGCCGCAATCTCTGCTTTCCAATCCATCTCAAGGCTCCCCTGACTGGCCATATCGGCGCGAACCCTATAGGCCTTGGGAAAACCTTCAAGCAGGGATTGATGCCAAATGACCGATGACCGCCACAGCCCGTTCCGCGACGCGCATAGCGACCGCAACACCGCCACCCATGTGCCCGACACACCGCAAACCCGCGCGCCGGCCTATCGCTTGGCTTTTGCCGATGACGAATTTCTGTGCCGCGATGAATTGCGCCCGGTGCGGCTGCAACTGGAACTGCTAAAACCGCAAATGGTGCTGGACGAACGCGGCATCGAAAGCACCATCGTCCTGTTCGGCGGCGCGCGTATCCCCGAACCGGCCAAGAAAGAGACCGCCCGCACAGAAACTCTCGCCGAACTGTCAAAATTCTATGACGTCGCGCGTGAGTTCGCTCGCCAGATGACAGTGAAATCCATGGAGAGCTATGGCAAGGAATACGTCGTCTGCACCGGCGGCGGCCCCGGCGTGATGGAAGCGGGCAATCGCGGTGCCGACGACGCCGGCGGAAGCTCGATCGGGCTCAACATCGTGCTGCCCCACGAACAGGCACCGAACGAATATGTGACACCGGACCTGTGCTTCAACTTCCACTATTTCGCGATCCGCAAGATGCATTTCCTGATGCGCGCGCGGGCAATCTGTGTGTTCCCCGGCGGATTTGGCACGCTGGACGAGATGTTTGAATCCCTGACACTGATCCAAACGGGGCGGATGAAGCGCGTGCCGTTCCTGCTGTTTGGTCGCGCCTTCTGGGAAAAGATCATCAACTGGGAGGCGCTCTCGGATGCTGGCACAATCTCGGCCGAGGACCTCGACCTGTTCCACTTTGTCGAAACCGCCCAAGAGGCGATGGAGGTGATCGAAAATTTCGACCCCGCCCCGCCGCGTGACGAAATACCGGGCCGCTAACGGAATTCGTCGCGAATTCCGGCCTTTTTTCCGTCGCGGAAAAAGGCACCACCGCAACCGCCCCGCACCAAAAATTCTCGAAGAATTTTTGACCGAATTCTTCGCAAGAATTCGCCCGGCCGCTCACAACCCTTGCGGTTGGACGCTTAATCTCACGCAGATCAGGCCGCTAACGCCGCCCGCGTCCGGCCAATCATCAACGCGGCCCGCGCTGCTTCGCGGCCCTTTTCAACGAAATGCGCGGCGTAGATCGCCTTGTGATGCGCGCTTTCCTGAAACTGATGCGGGGTTAGCGACACGCTCAACACCGGCACACCGCTGTCCATCCCGGCACGCATCAACCCGTCGACAACCGCCTGCGCAACAAAATCGTGCCGGTATATCCCGCCGTCCACCACCAGCGCTGCCGCCGCCACAGCGGCAAACCGCCCCGACACCGCCAGATCACGCGCCAGAAGCGGCATTTCAAACGCGCCCGGCACGTCGAACACCTCGACCTGCGCGCGCGGTATCACCTCGGTGAACCCGGCCAATGCCTGATCCACGATATCCTTGTGCCAGTTGGCCTTGATAAAGGCATAAAGGGCTTGTGTCATGTTTGATCTCCTTTCGTCATCGACACCTGCCCCAGAGCATCAAACGACGACAAAAGGCACGGAGGGCTGCCCCGCGACATAAGCCGTGCGCTCTCTTCCATCCGGACTATGACCGTCGGCCCCGGACTCACACCGGGTCTGCTTGACACTTTGACACTGGTTCCACGGGTCGATCCGAAAACCGGTTCCCACTTTTCGGCCCATGGAGACACTGGTTCCACAGCTCAACCCGAAAACCGGTCCCCACTTTTCGGCCCGTAAAAACGCTAACGCCAAAGCCGCTAGCGGGCTTACCGAAACGCTGCACCTGCACCACCACGGCTTACCGCCGGTGGGGAATTTCACCCCGCCCTGAGAACACTGCAACCATGCCCCATCCGCCAAAGCAGGACAAGCCGGACCCAGCGTCGCGAACCTTGCACCGCCAACTCCCTTCTTTAATTAACCCTTGCATTAATTAACGAATCGCCTATACAATATGGCATGACACAGCTCACCCAAACCTTCGCCGCTCTGGCCGATGACACCCGCCTCGCCATGGTCGAACGCCTCATGGCCGAGGGCGAACTACCCGCCGGCGCGCTCGCGGATACCGCGCCAATCTCGGCCCCGGCCATATCGCGCCACCTCAAGGTGCTGCGCGAGGCGGGCATCGTCGAACAACGCATCGCTGGCACCCACCGCTTTTATCGCGTGAACCGCGAGGCGATGGCCCGCATTTCGCGCTGGACCATCGACCACCGCAGCTTCTGGGACGCCAGCCTCAACAAGCTCGACAGCCTGCTCGCCACCGACCCAAAGGGAGACATCAAATGACCGCACCCGACACGCTCACAACCGACACGGCGCTTGAGTTCATTCGCGACTATCCCGTCGCGCTCGACCGGCTCTGGCTGGCCATCACCGATCCGGCCCAACTGGTGCAATGGTTCGGCCCCGAAGGCGTCGACCTACATGAGTGCAGCCTCGATTTCACCCGCACCGGGCCGTGGCACTGCGATATGGTCGGGCGCGAAAGCGGCGATCACTTCATCGTTTCGGGGCAAATCACCCATGTCCGACCACCCAACAATGGCCAAGGCTCGGTCGGGCTCACTTGGGCTTGGCATGACGCCAACGGCCAGCGCACCCACGAAAGCCACGTCATGTTCGAAGTCAGCGAAACCCAAGACAACCGCGCCCGCCTGCGCCTCTCCCACCGCGACCTGCCCGATATGGACGCCGCGCAAAGCCACACCAAAGGCTGGCTCTCGACCCTGCTTTGCCTCGATGCCTTCCTTGCAACAAACCCCCAATAAAGGAGCCTTCCCATGCCCGATTTTCTCTTGATCTATCACGGTGGCAAACAGCCCGATACGCAGGCCGACATCGACGCCGCCATGGCCGCTTGGGGCAAATGGATGGAGGACAACGGCCCGGCGCTCATCAATCCCGGCAACCCGGTCGGCATGTCCAAAACCGTAAGCCCCTCGGGCGTGGCCGATAACGGCGGCGCCAACCCGGTCAGCGGCTATACGATCCTGCGCGCCGACACGATCGACGCCGCCTGCGCCATCGCCGCCCAAAACCCGATGGTGCTGGATGGCAGCGGCAGCGTTGAAGTGGCCGAGATCATCGAAATGTGACCCCACCTGCTTTTGCGAACAGCAACACCCCCTCCCGGCCCGTCGCCGGGCGGGGGGGGGCCGCCCAACGGGCCTAGCATCATGCCGCTCACCGGGCGAGAGTGCCGGTCAAGGCAAGCTCGGGAATACGGGACAAAGCGGCCCCCAGCCCACGGATCAGATCTCGGTATTTTCGGGCCTGATGCCGTCGCCAACGCTGATTTCTCCGCCTTGAACGATCGAGCAATTCAACCCTGAACGATGTATCAAAATATCGTTGACTGACTTCCCCGTCACCAAGTCCAAATACCGACAAGGCGTGTTCAGACGCCCGCCCTCCAACAGGACCGTCCCAACCCAGAACCGCTTGCCGACAAGATGGTTCAGCGGCACATTCTCTGTGGTAAGGTTCCTGCGGTGTTCTTCTGGCGCAAGGTCAACGTCGTGATCCCGCCTTAACGCTATAAGCGTCTCAATCTCGATCAGCGTTACGTCTCGAATGTCCGGAAAAGCCGAGTATTTTCCTGTTCCCAAAGCATAGCGGTCCCCTTCGACACCCACGCCCTTTATCAATTGCGCCGACTGCTGCGCTATCATGGGCTGCCTTACGGCTGGCGTTGTATGAATATGCAACAGTTTGCCGTGCCACATGTGAAACCCTCTGCGTCATTTCTTGCTGTTCATCGGAACCTTATAGATCAGCTGTAAACGCACAAGGTGCAGCAAACTCGCCAACGCCCGGAGTCACCGCGCACAGCGCCGCCGGCCAGCGCCCGACCGCCCCATGGCCTGGCGCCGCCCTATGTGGCGCCGTCAATCCCGGCTCCTTGCTGCCATTCGCTGCGGCGGCACAAGAAATCAACGCGAAATCGGAAAGTGAGCGGCAGCACTGCGGACTTTTCTGCCGTTGAGTACATCTGAACCAATGTCCGCTGGCGTAATGCAGCAGCAGCTACCGGTCAGATAAAAAGTGCTGTAGGACTCGCTGTATGGAACCATTTGCCTTAGCTGTTTTCGCTGCCGCCCTTATTCTGAACGCAGGAACCCCCGGCCCCTCTATTGCCTCCCTTGTCTCACGCGTGATTTCGCGTGGCTGGGCTGATGTTGCGCCCTTTGTAGCCGCGATGTGGATCGGAGAAATCATCTGGTTGTCGTTGGCTATGGCGGGCCTTTCAGCATTGGCCGAAACATTTCATGGGGCGTTTCTAATCCTGAAGTACCTGGGAGTGGCCTATCTGATTTACTTGGCCTGGAAGATGTGGACCGAACCTGTAAACACTGACGAGAGTTCGTTGCCTAAGCGGCAATCGGCGGGGTCTATGTTCTTTGCCGGGTTTGCGCTGACTTTGGGCAATCCGAAAATTATGGTCTTTTATCTCGCACTCTTGCCGTCACTGATTGACCTGACCCAACCGAGTTTCGGCCTTTGGGCGATTATTGCGGTAGTCACTGTTGGAAGTTTGGCTGCGGTCGACCTCTTTTGGATTGCATTGGCACACCACGCTCGCTCGTTTCTGAAAACGCCGAAGGCGATCCGGGTTGCGAACCGTGTAGGCGCAACTGCCCTCGGCGGCGCTGCGGGCGTCATAGCTTCGAGGTAATCGCATGGCGCTTGAAGGCATAGTCAACAAACAAATCGCTTCTCTGACATTCAAATTCGAGCCACCATCGCCAATGGAATTCATCAAGTTCCGCGCGGATTGTGGTTGGGGAGAAATTGGAAAGGATACAGCCCAAGCGGCCCTGGACGCGAGCGTTCTCGACCTAACATGTCGGTCCGGCGAAGAGCTTGTCGGTTTCGCCCGTGTTGTAGGCGATGGTGTACTATACTTCTACATTCAAGATGTCATCGTCAGTTCAGATTGGCGCGGACACAGGATCGGCCAAAAGATAATGAGCCTCCTGATGGAACGCCTACAGGAGCGTGCGACTGACGGTGCCACCATTGGTCTAATGGCTGCGGATGGAAAAGAGCCCTTTTATGAACACTTCGGGTTTCAAGCCCGCCCCACAGATCGTCTCGGCGCTGGCATGACCCAGTTTGTAAAGAAGAATAGCTAAGTAAATTCTCGAAAGCTGTCATTCGTGCGCCGCGCAGCACCAGTCAAGTTGGCCTCAAACCGGCCCTTCGCCGCACGCCACCTGACCGACAACATTGTATCTTTCCGGCGCGATCCGGCTGCGATTTAACCGCAATTCTAACGTCTGGCACCGGCGGTCTGGCACCCCCTCAAAGCTCAGGCAAACGCCGCGCCGGGCCGCACCTCTGCTGCGCGTATCCCGTTGCAATTCACCAACGGCGCATTCAGAAACTGCTGCGCGGCGGGATGCGCAGGGTCCAGAACACCCAACTCCACAAGGATCGACGCGATCGCGCTCTCTGCGCCGCGGGTCTGCCCGTCCACCATTTTGAGCGCCACGCCCAAGCCTTGCTCTGGCAGGATCGCGACGAAAAACGCCTCTGCCCCGGTTTTCAGGGCAACGCCGCCGCCCATGGCCCGCATCAACTCGGTACAGGCGCGCCCCTCTCCGGCCACCAATTCGGGATGCGTCCACATCGCCTCGCGCAACCGCTTCGCGGCACGCCCGCGCGCGCTGCTCTCGTCCATGCTGGCAAACCGCGCCATCGCCCGCGCCATTCCGCTCAGCGAACAGGCGAAATTCGGCGCCGAACAGCCGTCGATGCCAAAGCCGGGGCTGGTCTCTCCGGTCATATCCTCAAAGGCCTCCAGAACCGCCCTTTGCACCGGATGATCCAGCTCAAGATACTCTGGCCCCGCGCCCAGATGCTGACCCAATGTCAGGAAACCTGCGTGCTTGCCGGAACAATTGTTATGTGCCTGATCGGGCGTGCCGGTGCCGCAGATAATGCACTTTTCCTGCTCCTTGTCGCGCGGGATATGCCCGCCACAGCGCAGGTCATCGTCGCTCAATCCCCGCGCCTCAAGCCACGCGCGCACCCGTTCCACATGGATCGTCGCGCCATTATGCGACGCACAAGACAACGCCAGATGCTCCGAGCCAAGGCCCGCCGCATCCGCCGCGCCGCTCTCAACCAAGGGCAACGCCTGCAACATCTTCGAAGACGAGCGCGGCAACACCGTTAGCCCCGGATCACCCCAGGCCTTGACCACCGCCCCCGAGGCATCACAAATCACCGCATGCCCCATGTGTCGGCATTCAAGGAAATCTCCGCGCCACATCTGCGCCATCTCGACCGGTTCAACCATCTCTCGCGCTCCCTTCACGTTTCCGCGGAAATCCGCCAATTGCCCTTTCGTCAGTGGCAGATTTCAGGCTATTGTTGCAATGTCGAGTGGAAATGTCGCCCGTTCTCCGCCAAAAAGGCCCGCGAAGGCCGCGGGACAGTGGCGAATGATTGAGGCATGTAGACAGCTGGAGGCTGTAAGAATGGTATTAGGACGTGCGCTAGGACTGGCTGGAACCCTTATGGTGCTGGCCGGAACACCCGTATTTGCACAACAGGCGAGCACCAATCAGGTCGCCGCCAAAACCGACTGGTCGGTGTTCGAAGACAAGAACCCGCGCGAATGCTGGGCCGTGTCGTCGCCCAAGGAAACAGTCAACACCAAGGGCGGGCGCGTTGTCGCTGTGAAACGCTCTGACATCCTGTTGATGGCGTTCTTCCGCCCCGATGCGGGTGTCGCGGGTCAGATCAGCTTTACGGGCGGCTATCCCTTTGCGTCCGGTTCGACCGTGAATGTCGATATCGACGGCAATACGTTTGAGCTGTTTACCGAAGGCGAATGGGCGTGGCCCGCCTCGCCCGAGGATGACCGCAAGATCCTCACAGCGCTGAAGCGCGGCTCAAGCGCCGTGCTGACGGCGCGCTCTGGCCGTGGCACGCAGACCAAAGACACGTTCTCGCTCTCCGGTTTCACCGCCGCAGTGGCCGACGCCGAGAAACGCTGCAAGTAACGCGCTAATCCGGGTCAGCGTCTGCCCCTAGGGCTGGCGCGCCCAACGATGGTGGTTGGCGAGTGTGCCTCGCGCCATGATCGCCACGCCTGCGCATCGCGCCGCCGCAATCAAGCCGCGACCATCAAAGCGCCAGCCCGCCAAAACGGGCGGGCGCAGCGCCCCCTCAAGGCCGAGAGCGCCTTTGGCAAAATCGCCGGTCGGCAACGGGCGGGCTGACCTCTCGTTCCGGGCCGGGCCCATGCCTTAACCCGCCCCCTTTTGCAAACGCCCCCGAATCCCCTATATAGGCGCATCTCTGCCCCTGTACGCGCGCGCCAAGGAAACACCGCCATGACCGATCAACAACCCGTCACACCGGACGTCAAAACCGTCCCCCGCGCTGTGCCCAAGCGCGAGGATGGCAAGCGTAACCTCGTCGGCCTCACCCGTGAGCAGCTGCGCGATACGCTGATCGAACATGGCACGCCCGAGAAACAGGCGAAAATGCGCACCGGGCAGCTCTGGCAGTGGATTTATCAAAAGGGCTGTCGCGATTTTGGCGAGATGACAAACCTCGCCAAACCCTACCGCGCCGAGCTGGCCGAGCATTTCGTGATCGCCGTGCCCGAGGTGATCTCGAAACAGGTCTCAACCGATGGCACCCGCAAATACCTTGTCCGCATCGCTGGCGGTCATGAGGTCGAAGTGGTCTATATCCCCGAGGAAGACCGCGGCACGCTCTGCATTTCTTCGCAGGTCGGCTGCACCCTCACCTGTTCCTTTTGCCATACCGGCACCCAGAAACTGGTGCGCAACCTGACCGCGGGTGAAATCATTGGTCAGGTCATGGTCGCGCGCGATGACCTCGATGAATGGCCGATCCCCGGCGAAAGCTCTGCCGCGCGCCCGCGCCTGCTGTCCAACATCGTCCTGATGGGCATGGGCGAGCCGCTCTATAATTTCGATCAGGTCAAATCGGCGATGAAAATCGCCATGGACCCCGAAGGCATCTCGCTCTCGCGGCGTCGCATCACGCTTTCAACCTCCGGCGTCGTGCCCGAAATAGCCCGCACCGCCGAAGAGATCGGCTGCCAGCTCGCCATTTCGTTCCACGCCACCACCGACGACGTGCGCAACCGCCTTGTGCCGATCAACAAACGCTGGCCGCTAGCCGAATTGCTCGACGCGCTGCGCAGCTATCCCAAAGTGTCCAACTCCGAGCGGATCACCTTTGAATACGTAATGCTCAAAGACGTGAACGACACAGATGAAGACGCCCGCCGCCTCGTGCGGCTGATCAAAGGGATCCCTGCCAAGATCAACCTGATCCCGTTCAACGAATGGCCCGGCTCGCCCTATGAACGCTCCGATTGGGCGCGATCGAAAGCTTTTCGGAAATTATCTACAAAGCCGGCTACGCCTCGCCCATCCGCAAACCACGGGGAGAGGACATCATGGCCGCCTGTGGTCAGCTGAAATCAGCCACCGAACGCGCCCGTAAATCCCGCGCCCAGATCGCTGCGGAAACCGGCCTCTAACACCAATACCACAACGCTTTTCCGCCGTTCTGCGCGGGGCCGGACGCGCGCCTTTTCCGGTGCGCGCCCGGTGTCCTGATGCGATATGGCAGCTTGGGAAATTGCGGCTGAATTCCGGCCAACTGTGCCCCATCGCGCCCAATATTTCCCATTTCAGGACAAACATTCGCCCTGACGGGTATTCATGTTGGTTTCATCAACAATACGATTGCCATTAAGGACCGAGTACATGAAACACGACGCAATTGATGCCGACATGACAAGCAAAGTTTGTGACATTGTTCTGCGTGAACGCGATATGTCGCTCTCTGAACGCGAATGGAAATTCCGCCTGCGCGGCTATGGCTTTGCCATCCGCGACTGCGCCGAAGGCCAGATCGTGACCTCGCTTTTGAAAGGCGATGACATCTGCGCCCTGCCTGCGCCAAAACCCGTTTACAACCCGCGCTACGCCGCCTGAGCGATCGCCAGTGATGGGCGCAGCGTTCCATCACCGCATGGGGGTCGCCGGCCTGACGGTTTGCGCCGCCTGACGGCGTCGCCCGTTTTGATTGGGTTGCGCGGCCCGACGGCGTCATCCGTTTCAACTAGGTTGCGCCGCCTGCCGGCGTCATCTGTTTTAATTAGGTTGCGCCGCCTGACGGCGTCATCTGTTTAACTGGGTTGCGCCGCCTGAAGGCGTCGCGGGGGGGCCTCACTCCGCTCGGCCCCCGCAGGTAACAGAGCGGTCGCTCAACGAACAAAAACTGCGTATTTCGCAACGCAGCGCATCGAGCATCTAACCAAGAAACAAATGCTCGGCCCATAAGCATTGCACGGCTTGGTAAGCTGATGCGCGCCTGCGATCAAACGGCACGCAACCCCAGTATTTTTCGCGCCTCGGCCACGCTCGCCACCGGGCGCTCATATGCCTCGCAAAGCTTAACCGCCCGCTCAACCAATGCGGCGTTACTGGGCGCGAGCCTGTCGCGATCCAGCCGGATGTTATCCTCCAGCCCGGCGCGGGTATGACCGCCCGCTGCAATCGCCCATTCGTTGACCTCAATCTGATGCCGCCCGATCCCCGCGGCACACCATTCCGCCTCTGGGGCCAACCGCTCCATGGTCTTCACATAATAATCAAACACATCCTTGTCGGCGGGCATGGCGTTTTTCACCCCCATGACAAACTGCACATAAAGCTTACCCGGCAAACGCCCCTCGCGACTCATCTTTACCGCCTGATGAATATGGCTCAGATCGAACGCCTCGATCTCTGGCACCACGTCATAGGTGGTCATTTCACCAGCCAGCCACGCCACCAAATCAGGTGCGTTTTCATAAACCCGCGTCGGAAAGTTGTTCGACCCGACAGACAGGCTCGCCATATCCGGGCGCAACGGCAACATCCCGCCCCGCGCCGCCCCCGCGCCCGACCGTCCACCGGTCGAGAACTGGACAATCATGCCCGGGCAATGCCGCTCCAAGCCTTCCTTGAGGCGGGCAAACCGCTCCGGGTCCGAACTCACGCTGCCGTCGTCATTGCGCACATGGCAATGCGCAATGCTCGCCCCCGCCTCAAACGCCGCCTGCGTGCTTTCGACCTGCTCCTCAACCGTGATCGGAACCGCCGGATTATCCGCCTTCGTCGGCACACTTCCGGTGATCGCCACGCAAATAATACAAGGCTTGCCCATCTCTCACTCCCGTTCCTTCATCTGACCGCAAATATCCCGGGGAGCGCGAGGGGCAGCGCCCCTCGCTCCGCCCTCACACCCAAAGCGCAGCCTTTCGACAGATAGAACCAGCCTCCGCCCGGCGCGGCAACCCCTCGCAGACCGACGCGCCCTCAGGTTACGAATTCATCCCGCGCATAGCCCTGCAAATAGAGCAACGCCGTTAGGTCGCCGAAATTCACCCGCAGATCACATTCCGCCGCCACGCTCGGCTTGGCATGAAGCGCAACACCCGCCCCGGCACGCCCCAGCATCCCAAGGTCATTCGCCCCGTCACCCACGGCTATGACCTCACCCTCGCCAATGCCCAACCGCGCGGTGATCTCCTCCAACGCGCGCACCTTGGCCTCGCGCCCCAAAATCGGCCGCCCAACGTCACCGGACAGCTTGCCGCCCTCGATCTCCAGCGTATTCGCGCGGTTCTCGTCAAATCCCAGCATCCCAGCGACCTTGCCGGTAAACGCGGTGAACCCGCCGGAAACAAGCGCCGCATAAGCGCCCTCCGCCCGCATCGTTGCCACCAACTCGCGCCCCCCCGGCATCAGGGTGATGCGCTCGGCCAGAACCTGATCAACGATCCCCGCGTCCAGCCCGGCCAGCAGGCCAACCCGCTCGATCAATGCGCCCTCAAAATCCAGCTCGCCGTTCATCGCCCGCGCCGTGATCTCCTTGACGCGCTCACCAACGCCCGCCGCATCGGCAAGCTCGTCGATGCATTCCTGCTCGATCATCGTGCTGTCCATATCCGCGAGCAGCATCCGCTTCCTGCGCCCCGCCTCGGGCTGGATCACAAGGTCCACACCCAAGCCCTGCACATCTTCCCAAACGTCCCAGAGGTTGCCCGGCACCGCGCCCACGCCAAACTCCGCCGCCTCATCCGGGGCAAGCCAGCGCACCTCGCCGCCGCCCCATGCATTCCGCAGCGCCTCAACCAGCGCCGGATCAAGGTTGCGCGCGCTCGGCGCAGTTAACAGCGTGACGATATTCATTGACGAAGTTTCCGATAATAGCCTCTCGCCGCTCACTTCCGGCGCTTGCCTGCTCTCTAGCGACATTTTGGGCCTTGCGAAAGACCCCGACCCTCCGTAAGTCCACCCGTGGGACACCCCTCCCCAACGAGGGGCGCTTATCTGGAAGGATAGCATTCATGGCTATTGAACAACCGGCAACGCGGCCGGCAAACCCGCGTTTTTCCTCTGGCCCTTGCGCCAAAATCCCCACATTCGAGCTCAGCAAACTGTCGGACGCCGCCCTTGGCCGTTCGCACCGTGCCGCTGTCGGCAAGACCAAGCTCAAGGACGCGATCGAAGGCACCCGTGAGGTGCTCGGCATTCCGGCGGATTACAAGATCGGCATCGTGCCCGCATCTGACACCGGCGCTATGGAAATGGCGATGTGGTCGATGCTCGGCGCGCGCGGCGTTGAAATGCTGGCATGGGAAAGCTTCGGCTCCGGCTGGGTCACCGATGTGGCCAAACAGCTCAAGCTCGACGCGACAATCAAAACCGCCGATTACGGCGACCTGCCCGATCTCGCTTCGGTCGATTTCGCCAATGACGTGGTGTTCACATGGAACGGCACAACCTCGGGCGTGCGCGTCCCCAATGGCGACTGGATCGACGCAAACCGCGACGGGCTGACGATCTGTGACGCCACCTCCGCGGCCTTCGCGATGGACCTGCCTTGGGATAAACTCGACGTCACAACCTTCAGCTGGCAAAAGGTGCTCGGCGGCGAAGCAGCCCACGGCATGATCGTGCTCAGCCCGCGCGCGGTGGAGCGGCTGGAAAGCTATACACCGGCGTGGCCCATGCCGAAAATTTTCCGCCTGACCAAAGGCGGCAAGCTGATCGACGGTATCTTCTCGGGGGCTACGATCAACACGCCCTCCATGCTCGCGGTCGAAGACTACCTCGTCGCGCTCGATTGGGCGCGGTCGGTGGGCGGCCTCAAGGGCATGATCTCCCGCGCTGATGCCAACGCAAAGACCATCGCCGATTTCACCGCCTCGCGCGACTGGATTGCCAATCTGGCAAATGATCCGGCCACCGCATCGAACACCTCCGTATGCCTCAAGTTCACGGACGCACGCATCACGGATGGCGCCGCTTTTGCCAAAGCCGTGGCCAAACGGCTGGAAGACGCCGGCGTCGCGCTCGATATCGGTGCTTACCGCGATGCGCCTGCTGGCCTTCGCATCTGGTGCGGCGGCACGGTTGAAACCTCCGATGTGGCGGCGTTCCTGCCTTGGCTCGAATGGGCGTTCAACGCCGAACTCGCGGCGCAAGCCTGAGCATCGGCAACGGTGGGGTGAAACCCCACCCTACACCAACACCGTAGGGCGGGGTTTCACCCCGCCTTCCCCCGACATTTCACACAAAGGACCAAACCCATGGCTCCCAAAGTTCTCGTATCCGACAAACTTTCCGAAACCGCCGTCCAGATCTTCCGCGATCGCGGCATCGACGTTGATTTCGAACCCACCCTTGGCAAGGACAAAGACAAGCTCGCCGAGGTGATCGGCCAATACGACGGCCTCGCCATCCGCTCCGCCACCAAGGTGACCGAGAAGATCCTCGCCAATGCCGACAACCTCAAGGTCATCGCCCGCGCCGGGATCGGCACCGACAATATCGACAAGGACGCCGCCTCGAAAAAGGGCGTGATCGTCATGAACACACCCTTCGGCAACATGATCACCACCGCCGAACACGCCATCGCAATGATGTTCGCCGTCGCCCGCCAAATCCCCGAGGCATCGGCCTCCACCCATGCGGGCAAATGGGAAAAGTCCAAATTTATGGGTGTTGAGCTGACCAATAAAACCCTCGGCGTGATCGGCGCGGGCAACATCGGTGGCATCGTCTGTGACCGCGCCCGTGGCCTCAAGATGAAAGTCGCCGCCTATGACCCCTTCCTGTCCGAGGAAAAGGCCGCGAAGATGGGCGTCGAAAAGGTCGAGCTTGATGACCTTCTGGCGCGCGCCGATTTCATCACCCTGCACGTGCCCTTCACCGAGCAGACCAACAACATCCTCAGCCGCGAAAACCTCGCCAAAACCAAACCCGGCGTGCGTATCATCAACTGCGCCCGTGGCGGTCTGGTCGACGAAGAGGCGCTGGCCGATATGCTGAAATCCGGCCATGTCGCTGGCGCGGCCTTCGATGTGTTCTCGGTTGAACCCGCCACCGAAAACCCGCTCTTCGGCCTGCCCAATGTGGTCTGCACACCCCACCTTGGCGCGGCAACAACCGAAGCACAGGAAAACGTCGCCCTGCAAGTGGCCGAGCAGATGTCGAACTACCTGCTCACCGGCGCCGTTGAAAACGCGCTCAACATGCCATCGGTCACTGCGGAAGAGGCCAAGGTTATGGGCCCGTGGATCAAACTCGCCGGGCACCTCGGCACTTTCATTGGCCAGCTGACCGACGAACCGATCAAGGCGATCAACATCCTCTATGATGGCGTCGCCTCGACCATGAACCTCGACGCGCTCAACTGCGCGGGCGTGGCGGGCATCATGAAAACCGCCAACCCGGATGTGAACATGGTCTCCGCGCCAGTGATCGCCAAAGAACGCGGCGTGAAAATCTCCACCACGAGCCAGGACAAATCCGGCGCGTTTGAGGGGTATATCAAGATCACCGTCGTCACGGATCAACGCGAACGCTCCATCGGCGGCACCGTGTTCTCCGATGGCAAACCCCGCTTTATCCAGATCAAAGGCATCAACATCGACGCCGAAGTGGGCCAGCACATGCTCTATACCACCAACGACGACATGCCCGGCATCATCGGCACGCTGGGCAAGACGATGGGCGAAAACGGCGTCAACATCGCCAACTTCACGCTCGGGCGCAATCACGCGGGCGGCGATGCGATCGCGCTGCTCTATGTCGATGCGCGGGTTCCGGACGATGTCCTCGACAAGCTCAAGGCCACCGGCATGTTCCAACAGGTCCAGCCGCTGGAATTCGACATCGCCTGACACCGCGTTCACCGCAAAACCACCCAACGCTGCCCCCTACCACCGGGGCGGCGTTTCGAGTTGTAGGACTCGGGCGGGAGGAAACTGTCGCCCGATTTCCGTGGGAGTACCCGTAAGGTGCGTTGGTCGGCAATGCAGACCGAGCTGCTGTTCACCCCACTTGAACCTACCTCGGCTTTCGATAGCATCATCGTATATCGGCGGGTCGCAATCTCTGTCGGTTTCAACCTAGGCTGATAGGAACTGATAGATGGCCGGAATATTGAACATGTCCACTAAAGCGGCTTTAGCGGTATCGTTCTTATTTGCAGGGATCGCGCCTGCGAAGGCCGAACCGTTCAACAACCATCAGATCTGGAATTTTGCATGCAATCTGAGTAACTTGAAACGAGATGGCTATTCCCCCGATAAGGAAGAGTTGGCCCTAGACATAGTATGGAATCGGGATGCGAACCTCGCGCGGAGTTTGACACCATCAGGAAATGACAAGGGGCTGAGAGTGCTGAACGGCTTCACCGACACTACTCAGAACACGGTCCACTTCCTGATGTCGCCAGCAACAGCCAAATTCACCGGTGAGGACACAAAGAACGGCCGTTATGGTGGATGGGTAGAAGCTTTCGGCCCAACGATAATCTCTATTCGCTCAGATGGAAGCGCAGCGATGACGAGACACGACATCATTTACGGCGGAATAAAAGCATTCAGTCATGAAGGAACGTGCAAGATCAGCGGAAAATCATTGACGTCCGATCAGTAGAACGCCCAGTCAACAAAACCCTGAATAAGACAATCTGGGCCGTGCTTCCGGACGCAGGTAGACATTCGTTGACTGCACGGCATCGGCAAAACGGCTACAGGCAGTTGTTCGGCAGTTCCTTTTTCGGGTTCCTCGTATTCACTCTCGGAAGTGTGCTTGCTGCGGGAAGTTCGAACTTCCCGCCAGTTCGCCCCTGATGGCGACAAACTCAGGTAGTTTCTGGGCGCATAAAAAAGCCTACCATCCTCTCGGTCAGCAGGCAGATAGGCCACGTGCCCTACGGTGCGGAATGGCTCCTGCCACCGGGGCGGCGTTTTTATTTCGCGCGGCCCCGCTTCCCTCGGCCCCGCCAATCCGCTACTCCACCGGTATGAGCGAACCGATCTACGCCATCGGCGATATCCACGGCCAGCACGAGATGTTGCTCGACGCCCTCACCCGGATCGAGGCCGACGGCGGCACCGCCGCCCCCGTTGTCTTCCTCGGCGATCTGGTTGATCGCGGCCCCGACAGCCGCGCCGTGATCGACACGCTGCTCACCGGCATCGACCAAGGGCGCGACTGGACGGTGCTGCGCGGCAATCATGACCAGCTCTTTCTCGACTACCTCACAAGCGGGCAAACCACCTCGCCGCTGATCCGCTCGGCCCGCCCGTGGTTTGACAAAGCCCTCGGCGGCAGCGCGACATTGGCCTCCTACGGCGTCGACATGTCCCTCACCGGACCCGAGTTGCTCGCCGCCGCCCGCGCCGCTGTCCCCGAAGCACACCGCACCTTCCTCGCCAGCCTGCCGTTCCATCATACGGTCGGCCCGCTGCTCTTTGTCCACGCAGGCATCCGCCCCGGTGTCGCCTTGGCCGCGCAATCCAATGACGATCTGATCTGGATTCGCGAGCCCTTCCTGTCGCACTCCGACCCCTTCGACCACCTCGTCGTCCACGGCCATACCGCCGTGGAAATGCCGCGCCACTACGGCAACCGCATCAACCTCGATAGCGGCGCTGGCTGGGGCCGCCCGCTCACCGCCGCCGTGATCACCCCGCCCCGCGCTTGGCCCTTACCGACACTGGCCGCATCCCGCTCCTTCCTTGACGCATACGGGCCCTGACGCAAACGGGCCCTGACGCACACCGCCCCTAACGCAAATGGGCGCCCCCCTTCATCTGACCGAAAATGTCCCGGGGTCCGGGGCAGCGCCCCGGCGCTCTCCCCCCGCGCAATATTTTGATATTTGCTAAACCCACCGCCCCTTGTGGCAACACCTCCACACCCCCACAAACACCCCGCGCTGCACGGCAGCCGGGAGTCAGCCGAATGTCAGCCGAGAGTCACCCCCCGGCCAATTCCACCTCATCGCAAAGGTTAATCGTTGCGCACCGCACCGGTCACCGCCGCCGCGCCCAACGCCGTGATGATCCAACCCGCGGCCTTGGCAAACCACCTCAACCACCAGCCCGCCTGCCCCCATGGGCTGCGCGATGTCGATGGCGCCCATGCGCTCTCCTGCCCCAGACTAACAATCGGGATCACCACATCGGCAGCATAGGCAAACCCTTGAAAAGTCTCCCAATCCTGCCCCGCTTGCCCTTTTGACGCCCAAAAGGCGCCGGGGTTGTCCGGGTAGCTCTGCGTCGCAGCGAGCCAGTCTTGTGAAATCAACACCGGCGCCGCATTCGGCGTCATATCTCCCGCGGCCCATGTTTTTTGAAAAAAGACCCCCAGACCCAGAATAAGCAGCACCGCAAAGACCAAAATCTGCCCCGGACGATAGCCATAGCCAACCGCGACCCGCATCACCGAATCATGCAGCCAAAGCACCGCTTTCGTGACCGGGTTGGTCATGCTCTTGCGGTTCTCCCGCCGCAAAATCCGCTCCTTGCGCATCAACACCGCGCGCGCATCGCTGCGATGGCCCAGATGGCTCAAAACCCGCGCCAACTGCTCATAGGGCTGCGCCGTGAACGGCGTGTCCTTCGGCCTGCGCTCCAACCACTTCAACCGCGCCTTGACGCTGGCATCTGCATGGCGCGAAAAATCGTCATAGGTGAACCCGTCCAGCCGCAAATCATACCCCGCGCCCGGCCCCTCCGGCTCGTCGCGATAACGCGCCGCGCTGGCCCCGGCCAAAGATACGGTGCCGCGTGATATCTGGTTGTTTGCAAGGTATAAAATCCCGCCGATCCGCGCCCTTGCCAGCGACAAGGCGTTGTCCACCCCATGCTCTTCCGAGCCTTGGAAAACGGCGCCGCCCTCCAACTCGCTCTTGGGGCTGACCGCCGTGTGGGTGACGAACACGTCATGCCCCACATTGGCCGACGCCATGAACACCGCCCCGTCACAGACAAGGCTCGTCTCGCCGTTGCCATAGGGGTAATTGCCAAGGAAAACAGAGCCTTCAACCTCGATCGACGGCGCGAAAACCGCGTCCTGACCGGGGCTTGTGATCTCCACATCGCACAGCTGCAAATCCCCCGCGATCCGCGCCCCGGCAAGGCTGATCTCGCCGCTCACAACCGTGCCCGCCCGCAGGAAAAGCGCCCCGTCCAGCCGCGCATTGTCCCCCGACACACCGGCCAGCGCACAGCCCGAGAAAAACAGCCCCCGCAACCGCGCATTCACCATTTCAACCGGATCGCCCAAGCGGCACGCCGTCAGCGAAATATCGGCTGAAATATCAGCGCCTTGCAAATCAAGCGTGCCTGAAATCCACGCCCCACGAAGCCGCAACCCCTTGTCATGCAACGCCAACCCCGGTTCGCCCCCGGTCAGCAAAAGCCGGATCAACCCGGCGCGTATCACGACCGCATCGCTTTCGGCTTCGGGCATCGCCCCGTCGCCGATGGTCACACGCCCGCCGGTCGCACAATCGGCCACCAGCTTCTTTTCCGCCGCGCTCAGCGGTTCATAATCTTGCAATCGCATGGGGCTAAGTGCTGGCATGTCTTTGCCCGTCGGGCAAGGCCGCATCGCGGGTCTTTTATCTGCTTCGGGCAGACCGTATGATGGATTAACTGATATTTCATTATATGGGCGGAGACTTCATGACTGACATCGTAATCCTCGATGGTGCGCGCACCGCAATCGGCACATTCGGCGGCGCTCTCGCTGGCCCCCCGGCGCAACTCGGCGCGATCACCGCGCGCGAAGCTATGAGCCGGTCGGGCGTCGAAGCCGGACAAATCGGCAATGTCGTGTTCGGCCATGTCATCAACACCGAACCGCGCGACATGTATCTCTCGCGCGTGGCCGCGATTGATG
The DNA here is from genome assembly GCA_025916135.1 of Rhodobacteraceae bacterium D3-12. Lineage (NCBI taxonomy): Bacteria > Pseudomonadati > Pseudomonadota > Alphaproteobacteria > Rhodobacterales > Roseobacteraceae > Phycobium > Phycobium rhodophyticola. Next base: position 3,722,797 of record CP104793.1, read on the forward strand.
CCGGTATCCCCGATACCACCCCGGCGATGAACGTGAACCGCCTCTGCGGCTCCGGCGCACAGGCCATCGTGTCGGTCGTGCAATCCCTCATGCTTGGCGATTGTGATTTCGGCCTCGCCGGCGGTGCCGAATCAATGAGCCGCTCACCCTATATGGTCACAGCCCAGCGTTGGGGCCAAAAGATGGGCGATATCAAGACGTTGGACGCGATGCTCGGTGCGCTGAACTGCCCCTTCGGCACCGGCCACATGGGCGTCACGGCAGAGAATGTCGCCGCAGAACACGGCGTCAGCCGCGAGGATCAGGACGCCTTCGCCCTCGAAAGTCAGGCCCGCGCCGCCTATGCTATCGCCGAGGGCCGCTTCAAGGATCAGATCGTCCCGGTCGAGGTCAAGGTCAAGCGCGACATGGTCGCCTTCGACACTGATGAGCACCCCAAGGCCACCACGCCCGAAGCCCTCGCCGGGCTCAAGACCGTGTTCAAGAAAGACGGCACCGTCACGGCGGGCAACGCCTCGGGCATCAACGACGGCGCGGCCTCGCTCGTTCTCGCCCGTGCCGACGCCGCTGAAAAGGCCGGTCTCAAACCCCGCGCCCGCGTGCTTGGCTATGCCCATGCGGGCGTCCGGCCCGAGGTGATGGGCATCGGCCCGATCCCCGCGGTTGAGAATTTGCTGGCCCGTACCGGTTTGAAAATAAGCGATTTTGACGTGATTGAATCAAACGAAGCCTTCGCCTCACAGGCGCTTGCCGTCAACGCCGGCCTCGGCCTTGATCCAACCCGCGTGAACCCCAATGGCGGCGCAATCGCGCTCGGCCACCCGGTCGGCGCGACCGGCGCGATCATCACGATCAAGGCGCTCTACGAACTTGCCCGCACCGGCGGCTCGCGGGCGCTGATCACCATGTGCATCGGCGGCGGTCAGGGCATCGCGCTGGCCATCGAAACCGTCTGAACAAAGCAAAAAACCGGGTCAGCGCTTGCTGCCCGTTGGGTGGCGCTGCCCCGGCGGCCTGCGGCCTTGACTCCGGGCCTCAATCCACCCGGATCTCGACCCGCGCCGCGCGCCCCTTGGCGTCAATCACGCTCAGTTTCACGAACCCTTTGCCCCGCCACGGCACGGCAATTTCGCGCGCCTGCGCGCCCGTCACCACCGGCGCTCCATCGGCCAGAACCGAGAACGGCGGCACCCCGTCGCGCACCTTCACCACCAGCGGCATGTCGTCCTCTAACGGAAGCCGCGCCCCGTCCGGCGGAAACGCCAAAACCGGCGCATCGGCGGCGGCTTTGAACACCGCCTCGCGCCCGCGAAACCGCTGCAACGGCAATGGCAATTGCGCATTCGCCACAAGCAGCGTTTCCGGCGGTGGCGGCGGCAGGGCGGCGAAACCCGGCTTAACCCGCTGAAACGCCTCGGTTAATATCGGCGCGGCCAGATCACCGCCAAACGCCCCCGGCACCGGCGTGCCGTCGGCCCGCCCGATCCACACAGCGGCCACATGCGCCCCGTCAAACCCCACAGCCCATGCATCGCGATGGCCATAAGATGTGCCCGTCTTGAACGCCAGCCGCCCCTCGGCCTTGCCCCCGGCGGCGTCAAACCGGCAAGGATATTGCCAACCTGCCACGCCGCCGCACGGCTTACGATCCGCTGACCGGCGCCACCCTCCTGCCCCTTGCGCCACTGCAACTCAATCGCTTCACCACCCCGCGCCAGCCCGGCAAACAGCTGGATCAGGTCCTGCATTCTAAGGCCCACACCGCCCAGCGCCACGGCCAAACCCGGCTTGCCTCCCGGCAATTCCGGCCGCGCCCCCGCGCGGCGCAACCCGGCCATAAACCGCGCCGGTCCGATCTCGTCCATCAGCAACACAACCGGGATGTTCAGCGACAATTGCAACGCCTCGCGCAGCCGCAATTCCCCGCGAAACGCCCCGTCAAAATTGAGCGGCGCGTAAGACCCAAACGCCACCGGGCGGTCGTCGATAATCGTCTCGGGATGCGCCAGCCCGCGGTCGAATGCCATCGCGTAAATCAACGGCTTCAGCGTCGATCCCGGAGAGCGCACAGCCTGCGTCATATCGACAAACCCGCGTCGCCCGTCGCGCGCGCCATAGCTGGCCGATCCGACCGAGCCGAGGATCTCACCGCTGCGATAATCCGCCACCATCATCGCCACCGAAACCTGCGCCGGCAACCCTTGCAGGCTCTCCTTGGCCAGCGCCTCAAGAGCGGCCTGCAACTCGGTGTCCAACGTCAAGTCATGCCTTGTTTTCAACGGCTCATCCGCCCGCGCCCGATCGCTCAGATGCGGCGCCAAACTCGGGAAAGACAGCCGGACGCGTGGCACCGGCTCGCGCTCTGCTGTGATCAGCGCTTCGGCCTTGACGACGCCGCTGTCTCCCAGCCGCTCCAGCACCCGGTTGCGTGCCGATTTTGCCGCTTTCCAGTGCCGGTCAGGGCGGCGCGCCTCTGGCGATTGCGGCAGTGCCACCAGCAAAGCCGCCTGCGCCGGGGTCAGCCGCCTTGGCTCCTTGCCAAACCACGACAGTGTCGCCGCCCGCACCCCTTCAAGGTTGCCGCCAAAGGGCGCATGGGTAAGGTAAAGCGACAGGATCTGATCCTTCGTCAGCCGCCGTTCCAAAGCCATGGCAAGCCGCATCTGGCGCAGCTTGCCCTTGATCCGCCCGGTGCCGCTATCTTCCAAAAGCCGCGCCACCTGCATGGTCAGGGTCGATCCCCCCGACACCACCTCGCCGTGCCACAGGGCCTGCACCACGGCCCGCGTCATGGCCCGCATATCAACCCCGCCATGGCGATAAAACCGCTTGTCCTCATAGGCGATCAGCATATCCAGATAGGCGCGATCCACCTGCGCCACGGTCGCGCCCAACCGCCAGCGCCCATCGGCCAGCGTATAGACCCGAAGCAAGCCACCATCCCGCCCACGCACCTCGACCGAGGTTTCCGACAGCAACGGCGGCAGCACCGTCGCTTCAACCCACGCGTCCACCCCGTCCCGCGCCGCCGCCCCGAAAAACAGGCAAACGGCGAGGGTTATGAGCGGCCAAGCTCGCATCCTCATTCAAAGACGCTAAGCCGCCCCGTGCCGGTCTGGGCGCGGTATTGCGGGCGATACATGTCCTCGACCTGCGCCGCCGGGTGGTGGTATTCGCCCGGGCTCACCGCCCGCACGATATAGGCCAAGCGGAACGCCTCGCTTTTGCGCCAGTCGATCGCCGCGATGAAGCGGTCAGAGCGGAATTCGGCGTGTTTGGCCGATTGCGGCTTCATCCAGTCGAGCCCGCGCACATCGCCCGAGCGCAGCAGGTTGGGGTTGTCGATCTCGAACCCCGCAGGTAGCGGATCATTCACGATCAACCGCGCCTCGCCCTTCTCGAACGGAGTCACCTTGAGCACCACGACATAGCGCTCGCCAACGCGCGACTCGCGCACGTCTATCGGCTCGCCTTCCATCGTGAAATATTCCCGCTCGATGCGATAGCCATAGCCGCCCGCCTCGGGCGCAACTTCGGGCACACCAAAGGTGGTCAGGGTCACATCGGTCTGCCGTGCGCTTTCGTTGCGAATGGCCATCCCTGCGCCCATGGCATCCGCCTCAAGCAGCTTGACCAGCGGCCCCGTCACCGGCGCCCCGTTCAGGGTCAAACCGGCCACCGACGGATCTTGCACCAAGGCCCGCGCTGCCATCAACGTCCACACGCTTTCCTGTGTCGAGCGGTGCCTCTGTGCCCCGCCCAGCCGCGCCGCCAGCGCATCGCGGTCCACTGCGTTGCTCCCGGCTTCCACGGCCAACGTCAGAACCGCCGCCGCATCGCGCCGATGGGTGCCGTAATCCGCACGCCAGACATGGCCCTCGTCACCTTTCTGCGCACCGATCATCCGGCCCGCACGGGCAAACATCTGATCCGCACGGGTCTGATCGCCATACATGGCCAACGCAGCGCCAATCTGGGCCACGGCCAGCGGTGTGCTGAACGCCTCCGCCTTCTGGTCGGCATAATACCGCAAGTCCGCCATCGCCGCCGCGCCTTCACGCGCCAGAACCAACAAGGCATAGGCAAGCGCGCTGCCGCCCTTGTCGAAATCGGGGGCGTAATTCACCCGGTTGCGCAGGTTATCCATCGCCAGCCTAAAGGCGAACTGCGGCACCTCGTGCCCCTCGGCCCGCGCCCGGCTCAGGAAATCGCTGACATAGGCATCCAGCCACAGATCACCGCTCTCGGGATACCAAAGCCCAAAGCCGCCATTGCTCGATTGCCGCGCCAAGACGCGCTCAATCGCCTGACTGATCCGCTCATTGACCTTGCGGCGTTCATCAAGGCCCAGCGCCTTGGCCACCGGCCCGAAATAAAGCAGCGGCATCGCGACCGAAGTCACCTGCTCGGTGCAGCCATAAGGATAGCGGTCCAACGCGCTCAGCAATCCCGGTGCATCCAGTTTGGCCAGCGGCCCGGCCGAAACAATCGCCGATCCGGTGCCCGGCTTCATCTCGGCAAAGACATTGTCGTCCAGCGTGAACGTATCGCCCTCCGCCAGCTCGAACCGCCGCGTGATTGCGACCTCGGGGTCATTCACCCGCACCGGCATGACCAACTCCTTGGTCAACAGCTTGCCATCCGGCGTGGTCAACGCCACGCGGATCGTGTGATCGCCCACCTCGCCCGCTGTCACCGGAATGCGGAACGCCGCCTTCTCCTTGTCGCCCAGCGTCAAGCCCGACGGCACATTCCCCGCCAGCGTCACGCCCTCGGCGCTCACATCCAGCCCCATGCGCCCGCTCGGCCCATCGGCATGGACGATCTCAAGCAACAGGCGTGATGTATCGCCCGGCGCAAGGTATCGCGGCAGGCTCGCTGTAACCACAACCGGATCACGCACCAACACTTCGGCATCGGCCTGCCCAACCGCGCCCTTGCTCCACGCCACGGCCATCAGTTTCACTGTGCCGTTGAATTCGGGAATGTCGAACGCCACCTGCGCCCGCCCATCCGGGCCCACCTGCACCGGTCCGCTAAAGAACGCGACCAGCTTCTCGGTCGGCGGCGGCGATTGCGTTCCCGCCTCGCTGGCGCTGTCGCCACCGGATCGAACAGTGCCCATCGCGCCGTTCATCCCGTCGATCAAGCGGCCATAGACATCGCGAATATCCATGCCCAAACGCCGCTGACCAAAGTAATGCCCCGAGGGATCCGGGCTTTCAAACCCGGTCAGGTTCAGAATGCCAACGTCCACCGCCGCTACGGTGACATAGGCGCTCTCGCCCGGCGCAATGCCCTCCACCTGCACGGCGGCGTTCAAAACGCCACGCGGCGACGACATCTCTGGCGCATCCATCGTCACGTTCAACTGCTTCGCACCGGGGTCGATCTTGGCATAGCTCAGGCCCATCGCACGCGCCGGGTTCTGTCCTGCCGCCACATCCATCGGGCGGATCACCGACGCGGTCACATAGGCCCCCGCGCCCCATTCATCCGTCACATCCAGCGGGATCAGGTTCTCACCCTTCTTGACCTCAACCGCTTTCATCGTGATCAACCGGTTGCTCATCACAGTGATCAGCGCCTTGCCCTCATAGCGCGGAACAAGCCGAAGCTGCGCCACGTCCCCGCTGACATAGCCGGGTTGATCGAGCGAAAGCTCCAACATATCCGGCGTGCTCGCCGTGTCGGCAGGCACATACCAACCGGCATAGAAATCAGCCGAGCTTGACACGAATGTCCCGTCCAACCGCTCTACAACAAGCTCATAGCGGCCCCAGTCCACATCGCCGCTCACCTCAACCGGGGTCGCGCCCAACATGACCTCACCGCCCGAGACTTTCTTGCGGGTGGTGATCACTTCCCACTTCCAATCGCCGTATTCCTGATACCACTGATACCGGCGATACACCCGGTTCAACGACCACTTCGCCCGCATCTCGGTGGGGGTCAAATCGGCCCCCAAGGCGATGATCTGGAACCCGGCATTGGTGCCTTCTTCGACCACATCGTCAAACAACGGCTTGATCCCGATCACCGGGCCTGCAGGGGCCACGTCGCGGCTCATCCGCCGCTCGACCGGGCGGCCCGACCCTTCGGACACCCGCGTGATGATCTCAAGCGATAGGGGCCGGTCATTGGCCGGAGCCTCCGGCAGCTTCATTTGCACAAGGCTCTTGCCATCCGCACCGGTCCGCTCGCCGCTGAAATAGCCGCGCCGCGGCGTCGCCCGCTGGTCATAGGCACCAAACAGGTAACCGGGCCATGCCTCAACCCCGCGCTTCGCCCGCAGGACCGTGTCGCCCTCTACCGGCAAATCGCTTCCCGGCGCGCCAAACAGGTAATCCACATCCACCGTCAGCGCCGCCGTCTGACCGGGGTAAATCGCGCTCTCGGGCATGGTCAGATCAAAGTCGATCCGCTCGGGCAGGAAATCCTCGACCAACAGCGTAGTGCTGGCAAGGCTCGGCGCATCCACATCCGCCTTGATGTCCAACCGCCACGTCCCGCGTGGCACCGCTGGCCCCACCGGCATGGTAAACACATGCCCCCCGGCCACACCCTGACCCGAGAAATGGCGCGCATATTCCACCCCATCGGGCCGCGTCAGGATCGCCGTCAGCGGCAGATCGTCAATGCCCCGCGCCACGCCATCTCGTGCCAGAACGGTCGCGTGAATCACCTCTCCGGCGCGATAGGCGCCCCGATCGGTTGTCAGGAACGCATCAATCGGCCCCGCCGGTGCACGCCCCACCACACCGCGATCCGACAGGTCAAACGCCGGATCAGCAAGCGACAGGAACGCCATGTCACTGTCACCCTGCTCAACCATGATCAACGCGGGCTCTGCCCCGTCCGATCCGCGCGTCAATCCGCCCTCGAACTTGGCATAGCCATTGGCATCCGTCATCGCCGTGCCCAGAACCCGGTTCGACCGTGACAGCAATGTCGCCTTGACGCCCTCTCGCGCCTCGGCCGTGCCAAGCGAGCGTACGAAGACATGCAAGCCATCCGCCCCGCTCATCGTGGTCAGCCCCAGATCGGTCAACACAAACCACTGCGTTGCGCCCGGATCGTCGTATTTGTCCTCACCCGGCATCGAGGCCGTCAGCGCGTAAACACCGGGGGCAAGGTCTTTGACGATCTCGCGCATCGGCAGGCGGGTTGTCATGTCACGGTTAAGCTCGTTCTTGACCTCGCCCTTGCCGGACCAGACCTTTTCGCCAACTTTACCTTTGAAATCCCGCTCGGCATAATACGATATGCTGCGCCCGAAATAGCGTTCCTGAATGGCGCGCAGAATATTGCGGTCCGATACCGCCCGCAGGGTCAAATCAACCTCGCTCATATTCACCGTCTGAACCGGAATCGCCGCGTCTGCCGCCTTGGGCAGCACATAAGCCCGCCCCGCGAAATGCAACGAAGGCGAACGGTCGCGCACATAGAACCGCAACTCGACATCCTTGGCCATTTCCTCGCCGCTCTGCGCCGGAAGCCCCTCGCGGAAGGTGATGACATAGCGCCCGCCATGCTCGATCCCGCCGATGCAAATGCGCTTGCCCTCGGCCTCGACCGACATGCGCTGATCCGGCAGCTTCACATAGGGCGCGTAATCGACACCGGTTTTCACCAAGCGTTCCGAGAATTCGGCGCAGATGCGCGGCTCGGCCTTGTCATTTTCCACCTTGTGATTGGCAATACGGAACCCGTATTTCGCAATCGCCTTGTCCAACCGCCCGCTCAAGTCATCGCGTGCGCCCAATTGCTGGGCCAACCGCAAAACCGGAATCGTGTCGCGCCCACGGCTCTGCCGGTCAAGCGCATCGGCCATAACAGAAAGCGCATTCGCACGCTGCGCCTCGTTCAAGGCCCGCAGATAGGCGTTCACCGTCGCATTCATAGCGCGGCTCGCGTATTTGCGCCGATCGCTCGACTTTTTGGTGGGAATAAGAAGCGACAGGCGCGCGTATTCGACCCACAAATCGCTGCGATCACTTTGTGCCACCGCCGCGCCGGTCCACCGCATCGCATTCAGAAAATCATTCTCCCCCGCCGCTCGGCGGCCGAATCAAGCAAGGTCTGCAAATCCCAATTGCCGCCCGGATGCAGCGGCCCGATGCCCCGCGCCTGCGCCAGCGCATTTCTCAAATCCCGCTTGGACAGGAACCGGTCCAGCTCCTCACCACGTGCATCCACCACCCGCGACACCGAAGGATCAAGGGTCAAAACCTCTGCTGAGCGCGCCCCGTCATAGGGTTTCTTCTCGCTGACGCCCGACTTGGGAAAACAAGAGTTCGAGCGTTCATTAAAGGTAAATGCGCGGCACTGCGGATCGTTCAAACAAGCGTTCTGACAAGATTTCAAATCCGTATCGAACAGCGCCTGAAGATCGGCACCGAAGAAATCAACATCCTTGGTCACGACCAATCGTCGCTCTGGCACATACTCCTGTGCGGCGGCGGGCAGGGTCAGTCCAAAAACCAATGCGAAGGCGGCGAGAAAACGGCGCATGAAATCCTCCTGTCTGAATGGCGCGATGGTTGCACGGCCCCGCGGATATGGCAACATCTCGCCGCTGGCGGAAAACCTGACTTTTTGGACCCTGCACAGCCGCTGGCCTTAAGAAAATATTCACCACAATCTCCGATGCTCCCCCCCATGAAACTGGGGCTCGGCGGAGGACATGCATGAACCTCGCCACAAAACTTGCACAAGAACGCCGCCTGCGACTGGCGGCGGAACGGCTGCTTGAACAAAAGCAGGCCGAGCTTTTTACCGCCAATCGCAAGCTCGGGCTTCATGCCCGCAAGCTTTCGGATGAAATCATTGAAACCCGCGCACAGGTGCAAACCGTCCGGGACGAGAATGAAAAGGTAAAATCTGACCTCTCCGTCGCCCACCAAAAGGTCGAGGTGGCGCATCAAAAGGTCGAAATCGCCGAACGCCGCCTGTGGCTCTCCATTCAAGCCGTCCAAGACGGTTTTGCCTTTTTCGACGCTGACAGCCGGTTGATCGCGGCCAATACCGCCTATGTCGCCGTGTTCGATGCATTGGAAGAGGTGGCGCATGGCATCACTTACACCCGTATGCTCCAATTGCTCACCGAAGAAGGGATCGTCGATATCGGTGATATGGCGCCCGCCGCGTGGCGCAACATGATGCTCCGCCGCTGGCACCAGCAATCCCCCGACCCGATCGTTCTGCGCCTGTGGAACGGCGAATACATCAAGATCATGGATCAACGCGGCCATGGCGGCGACGTGGTCTCAATTGCCCACAATATCTCTGACACTGTCCGCTACGAGGCTGAGCTCGAACAAGCCCGCGCCGATGCCGAGGCCGCCAGCCGCGCCAAATCCTCTTTCCTCGCCAATATGAGCCACGAAATCCGCACCCCGATGAATGGCGTCGTCGGCATGGCCGATCTGCTCAAAGACACCACGCTGAACGAGGAACAAGAGCTTTATATCGACACGATCAAGAACTCGAGCGAGGCGCTGCTCGTTATCATCAACGACATTCTCGACTATTCCAAGATCGAGGCGAACAAGCTCGAACTGCGCGCCGAACCCTTCGACCTTGAACGCGCCATCCATGAAATTTTCACCCTGCTGCAACCCACCGCCAGCCAGAAGGGCATCGACCTTCTGGTCGATTTCGACCTGTTCCTGCCCACCGTCTTTATCGGCGATCCGGGGCGCGTCCGGCAGGCCCTGACCAATCTGATCGGCAACGCGGTAAAATTCACCCCCGCCGGCCATGTGCTTGTGCGCGTCGTCGGCTTTCAATGCGAAAACAGCACCGAAACCCAGCTTCACGTCACCGTCGAAGACACAGGCATCGGAATTGCCAAAGACAAAGTCGGCCACATCTTTGGCGAATTCAATCAGGTCGACGACGAACGCAATCGCGCGTTTGAGGGCACCGGGCTTGGCCTCGCCATTTCGCAAAAGCTTATTCACCTCATGGGCGGCGATATCTGGGTCGATAGCGAAGAAGGCGCCGGCTCAAGCTTCGGTTTCAAAGTTACCCTTCACTCCGAAACGCCCGTGGCCCCTGCCGTGCCGCAAATGCCGCCCGGCCTGTCGCGGGTTCTCGTCGTCGATAGCCAGGACCCCCACCGCGCCATCCTCAGCAAACAGCTCAACGCGCTTGGCCTCTCGCCCACCGAAGTCAGCAGCGGCACGGATGTGCTTGCGCGTATCGACGAGGGGTTCGATTTGATCATAGCGAGCCATAATCTCCCCGAAATGCACGGGCTAAAGCTCGCCTGCGACCTGCGCGCGCGGGGCAATCAGGTGCCAATCATCCTGCTGTCCTCAACCCACGCCCTGACCGAAGAAGACCTCGAAAACACCCCTGTTCAGGCGTTCTTGCCCAAGCCGACGCCGCGCGCCGATCTCTTTGCGCGGCTTGACGATCTCGCCGCCGCCTTTGGCAATCCCACCGCCGCTCAGCACCCCGGCCCTGCGGCCGTTTCGGCCAAACGCGCCATGCGTATCCTCGCCGCCGAGGATAACAAAACCAATCAGCTGGTGTTCCGCAAAATGGTCAAGACCCTCGATATAGACCTGCAATTCGCCGCCAACGGGGTCGAGGCGGTCGCGCTCTATCACTCCTATGATCCCGACCTTATCTTCATGGATATTTCCATGCCCAAAATGGACGGCAAAGAAGCCACCGGCGAAATCCGCGCGCATGAAGAGACAACCGGCAGGCATGTGCCCATCGTCGCGCTGACCGCTCATGCGATGGATGATGACAAGGACGGCATCCTTGCCGCCGGGTTGGATCACTACCTCACCAAACCCCTGCGCAAGGCCGAAATCTTCGCCGCCATCGGCGCCCATTGCCCGGATGCTGCACGCCCCGTCGCCCCCGGCGAAAACGACGCCGAAACCGGTTAGCGCAGCGCGCCGCACGGCTCACGGCACGTTGCGATACCCGCCCTTGTCCGCGCTCTCGGCAAAGGCCGCATAAAGCCGCAGCGCCGATGTCACCTTGCGCGGGCGCGGCCCCGGCCTCCATGGGTTTGGCCCGGCGTCCATCTCGGCCCGCCGTGCCGCCAATTCCGCCTCATCAATCAGCAATTCGATCCTGCGCCCCGGAATATCCACCGCCACCTTGTCGCCATCGCGCACAAGGCCAATCGCCCCGCCCGCCGCCGCTTCGGGCGAGACATGGCCAATCGACAAACCCGACGTCGCCCCCGAAAACCGCCCGTCGGTTATCAACGCACAGCTGTCATCCACCTTCTGCGCCTTCAGGCTCATGGTCGGTTTCAGCATCTCCTGCATCCCCGGCCCGCCCTTTGGCCCCTCATAGCGGATCACGACCGCCGTTCCCGGCCCGATCTCGCCCGCGTCAATCGCGTTCAGCGCCGCCTCCTGATCGTCAAACACCCGCGCCGTGCCCTCCCAGCGGTGCATCTGGCTCGGCACTGCGCCGGTTTTCACAACACAGCCATCCGTCGCGATATTGCCGCGCAACACGGCCAGCCCGCCCTCTTGCGAATAGGCATGTTCCAACGACCGGATACAGCCGCTTTCACGATCAAGGTCCATCTCCTGCCAGCGCATCTCCTGCCCATAGGCCTTGATCGTGCGCCGCCCTCCGGGGGCCGCGCGGTAAAAATGGCTGACCTCGGCGTCGCCGCTCTGGCGGATGTCCCACTTGGCCAACTGCGCCTCCATCGCGCCGCCGGCCACCACCTGCGTGCCGGTATCCAGCAAGCCACCGCGCTGTAATTCGCCCATGATCGCCATGATGCCACCGGCGCGATGCACGTCCTCCATGTAGTAATCCGGCGTCGCTGGCGACACTTTGCACAGATGCGGCACCTTGCGGCTCAGCCGGTCAATATCGGCCATGGTGAAATCCACTTCGGCCTCTTTCGCCATGGCCAGCATATGCAGGATCGTGTTGGTCGACCCGCCCATCGCGATATCGACCTTCATCGCGTTTTCAAACGCCGCCCGCGTGGCAATAGTGCGTGGTAAAACACTGTCGTCCTCGCCCTCGTAATAGGCCTTCGCCATCCCCACGATCCGCTGCGCCGCCCGCTGGAACAGCCCCTTGCGGTCCGCATGTGTCGCCAACAACGAGCCATTCCCAGGAAGCGCCAGCCCGATTGCCTCCGCCAGACAATTCATCGAATTGGCGGTGAACATCCCCGAACACGATCCGCAGGTCGGACAGGCATGATCCTCGATCGCCTGCGCCGCCCCGTCTTGTTCGGGGTCAAACGCCGCGACATAGGCTTGGATCGGATCAACCCGCGTGATCTCCTTTTGACCGGGCAGCCGCCCCGCCTCCATCGGCCCGCCCGAGACAAAGATCACCGGAATATTCAGACGCAGACCCGCCATCAGCATTCCCGGCGTGATCTTGTCGCAATTGCTCAGGCAAATGATCGCATCGGCGCAATGCGCCTCGACCATATATTCGATGCTGTCGGCAATAATCTCGCGGCTGGGCAGGCTATAGAGCATCCCATCATGGCCCATGGCGATGCCGTCATCGACGGCGATTGTGCTGAATTCACGCGGGATGCCCCCCGCCTTCCAGATCTCATCACAGACCAGCCGCCCAACTTCGGCCAGATGCACATGCCCGGGCACAAACTCGGTAAAGGAATTGGCCACAGCGATCACCGGCTTGCCGAAATCTTCGGATTTCACCCCCCCGGCCAGCCAAAGCGAGCGCGCCGCGGCGGCGGTTTTCCCTTCGGTGACTCGTGCTGATCTCAATTTCGGCATGGCTGCGTCCTTCCTCGCGTCGCGTGACGGAAACAGAGCACCCCATCACCGCATTGGCAAGAAAGACACCACGTCCAAACGCGCCGCCCCCCGCAGCGGGCAGAGGCTCACCCCAATCACCGTTGGATGCTCACGCCACCACGCGCCAAAGGCCGGACCCAAACCCGGCCTTATTCGTACAGCGCGCGCGCCTGTGCAAAGGACAACAGCTTGCGGCTCTTTTCGTCCCACAAATGCAACCGCGCACAGGAAATGCTCTGACGAATCGTCATCCGGTTCGCCTCGGCCAACGCCTTGTGATCGCGCAGAACCTCGGTCAGCCGGTAAAACGGAATGCGGCTATAAAGGTGGTGCACATGGTGAATGCCGATATTGGCGCTGAACCATTGCAGCGGTTGGGGCAACACATAATGCGAACTGCCATCAAGCGCCGCGTCGTGCAATTGCCAGTCATCCTCTTCGTTCCAATGGGTGTCTTCAAACTGGTGCTGAACATAAAACAGCCACATCCCCGCTGCCGCCGCCAACAATGTTGACGGCAAGAAGATCAACAGCAGCGCGCCCCAGCCCCCGAAATACCAAATCGCAGTCAGCGCAATAACAAGCGCCAGATTGGTCGCCATCGCGCTCAACCAGTATTTCGCGCCGCCCATCAGGCCAACAGGCACCCGGTTCTGCACAAAGAAAAGGTAAACCGGCCCGAATACAAACAGCGTGATCGGATTGCGATAAAGCCGATACAACAGCCTTTGCCGCCGGGTCATCGCTGCATATTCCTCAACGGTCACCGTGCGAATATCACCGATCCCGCGCTTGCCAAGGTTTCCGGCCGATGAATGGTGAATTGAATGCGTCCGCCGCCACACGTCATACGGCGTCAGCGTCAGCACCCCGATCACCCGACCAACCCAATCGCTCAACAAGCGTTGCTTAAAGAAAGAGCCATGGCCGCAATCATGCTGAATCGTAAACAGCCGCAACAGGAAGGCCGCATTCACAACCGATAGCGCAAAGCTCAGCCAATAACTCACATCAAGCGCCAGCCAAGCCAGAGCCCAAAGCAACAGGAACGGCACCACGCTCACCCCCAGTTCAAAGGCAGACCGCAACTGGCTGGGCTCGCGGTAATGCGCCAGCGTCTTCACCCAATCGCGCCCTGTCGGGGCCTCCACCGCGTGATGCGACGGGCCGGAACCATGTGTTTCTGTCATATGCCTGCTTTTATGTTGCCTCTGGCAAGACCGTTAAACGACCTGACCAGCATAGCAAGCGATATATGAAGAAACCGCTAACTCTGGCGTATCTGTCGCGGGGTCAATTTCGGATCGGCCCGCTCCGGCCGCCCCGCCAGATCAATCGCCGCCACCGGCGCCGGCGTCTCGGCAATCACCTTGCCGCTGCGCACAACATAGCGCCGCGCCGCGCGCAGGCGGATCGCCTCGATCGTGTCACCGGCATGCAGAATGTTGAAATTCGCCCGGCACCCCTTGGCCACGCCATAGCCCTCAAGCCCCATGATCGCCGCCGAATTCACCGTCACCGCGTCAAAGCACCAGCGCATGTCCGCCATGCTCGACATTTGCCCGACATGCAGCCCGACCCACGCCACATCCAACATGTCCGCACGCGACAGCGAATACCACGGGTCCATCATACAATCCTGCCCAAAGCCCACCGTGATCCCCGCATCACGCAATTCGCGCACGCGCGTCATGCCGCGCCGCTTGGGATAGCTGTCATGCCGCCCCTGCAACATGATGTTGATCGCCGGGTTCGGAATAGCATGCAGCCCGGCCTCAACCATCAGCGGGATCAGCTTCGAGACATAATAATTGTCCATCGAATGCATCGAGGTCAGATGGCTCCCCGCCACCCGCCCCTGCAAGCCAAGCCGCTGCGTTTCATAGGCGAGCGCTTCGACATGGCGGCTCATCGGATCATCGCTTTCATCGCAATGCATATCCACCATCAAACCGCGCTCCGCCGCGATTTCACACAAGGCCCGCACCGACTCCGCCCCATCCGCCATGGTCCGCTCAAAATGCGGAATGCCGCCCACCACATCCACGCCCATATCCAGCGCGCGCAGCGTGTTTTGCATCGCCGTCGGGTCGCGCAACACGCCATCCTGCGGAAAGGCGACCAGTTGCAGATCAAGGTAATCCTTCACCTGTTCACGCACCTGCAAAAGCGCCTCAACGCCCTTCAACTCATCATCGCATGTGTCCACATGGCTGCGAATGGCACCAATCCCCTGCGCCACGGCCAAATCGCAATAATTCAACGCCCGCTCGACAATCTCATCCACCGTTTGCAGCGGCTTCAACTCCCCCCAAAGCGCGATTCCTTCCAGCAAAGTGCCCGACACATTCATCCGGGGCCGCCCAAGGCTGAGCGTTGCATCCATATGGAAATGCGGGTCCACGAACGGCGGCGCAACAAGGCATCCCGCGGCGTCGATCACCCGGCCCGCCTCTGCTTTGATCCCCGTCTCGACGGCGGCAATCACGCCCCCGTCACAGGCAATATCAACCACGCTGCCATCCGTCAGAGCGGCGTTCTTAACCAGCAAATCCACCATAGTGTCGTTTCCTCTCAACCGGCGCGCCAGCGCCATGCCCGACCTCCCCCCAGGGAGGGCATTCTTCCCACATTTGTCGCGCGACACGCCACTGCACCCTCTTGGCGGCACCGGCTGTACCTGCGTCTAGCTGCCCTCCCGAGGTCGGGCAAGGCGCTACCCTTTGCCCTACCGCTGCCCCTTGCGCCACGGCACCAACAACGCTCGTGGATAATCCGCCCTCCGCGCCACAATGACCAGCGCGATAATCGACAGAATATAGGGGATCATCAAGAACACCTGCCCCGGAATGAACGCCCCCGCCTCGGTCTGCAACCTGACCTGCAACGCATCGAACATCCCGAACAGCAACGCGCCCAACAACGCTTTGCCCGGCTGCCAGCTCGCAAAAATCACCAAGGCGATGCAAATCCAGCCGCGCCCGTTCACCATGCCGAAAAAGAACGCATCAAAGGCGCTCATCGTCAAAAACGCCCCGCCCAGAGCCATCAAAGCCGACCCCGCCACCACTGCGCCCATGCGCAGCTTCATCACCGACAGGCCTTGCGCGTTCACCGCATCGGGGCTGTCGCCCACCGCCTTGATCGCCACGCCCAACGCGGTGCGGTTCATCACCCACCAGACGATCACAACCATCAACAGCGCCAACCACGTCATCGCCGTCTGTTGAAACAACACCGGCCCGAAGAACGGCAAATCGCTCAGCACCGGAATATCCAGCGCCCGGAACGGCTCAATCCGCGGCGGCGAACTGACCTGTGGCAAGGCGGTGCGATAGGTGTAACTCGCGACCGAGGTCGCAAACAACGTGATCCCAAGGCCCGATACATGCTGCGACAGGCCCAACGGCACCGTCAAGATTGCATGGAACAGCCCGAACAATGCCCCGGCCAGCGCCGCGATCAACACGCCGGTCCAAAGCCCCGCGCCCAGCCACACAGCCATCCAGCCGGTCATCGCACCGACCACGAAAATCCCCTCGATCCCAAGGTTCAAAACCCCGGCCCGCTCACACAACAGCGCACCCAAGACGCCGAATATCAACGGCGACGCAATGCGCAAACTCGCCGCCCAAAAGCTCTCGGATAAGAAGATGTTGAGAATATCCATCATGCCGCCGCCCGCCGTGCAAACCGCACCTTATAAGAGGCAAAGAAGCTCCCCAGCAGCACGCAAATCAACGACATCGACACCGTCAGATCGGCGAGGAAGCTCGACACGCCCATCGCCCGGCTCATGCTGTCTGCACCGACAAACACGCTCGCCACATAGAGCGCGGCCAGCACCACACCGGCGGGATTAAGCCGCGCCAGCATCGCCACGATGATGCCCGTGTATCCGAACCCCGGCGACAGATCGGCGGTCAGATAGCCTTTCAACCCGGCCACTTCGCTCACCCCGGCCAGCCCGGCCAATCCGCCCGACACCATCGCCACGGCGAGGAAAACCTTGTTCACGCCCAGCCCCGCGTGCCGCGCCGCCGCCCGGTTTTCCCCCACCGCACGCAGCTTCAACCCCCAGACGGTTTTTGTCATCACCACCCAGGCGATTACCGCCGCCACCAGCGCAAGGATCAACCCCGCATGTATCCGCATCCGCGCCATCAGTTGCGGCAACACCGCCGCGTCGATGATCGGCTCGGATTGGGGCCAGCCAAGGCCCATCGGGTCTTTGAACGGCCCCTCCAGCATCATTTGCACGAAAATCAGGATGATGAAGTTGAGCAGAAGCGAAGTCACAACCTCATCCGCGCCAAACCGCGTTTTCAAAATGGCCGGAAACAGCATCCCCAACCCGCCCGCAATCGCTCCCGCCAGCACCACCAGCGGGATCATCAACGCCGCCGGCCCGTCCACCATCCCCGTGCCAATCCAAACAGCCGCCAGCGCCCCGAGGTATAACTGCCCCTCGCCGCCGATATTCCAAAGCTTGGCACGAAAGGCCACCGCCGCCGCCAATCCGGTAAAGATCAGCGGCGTCGCCCGCGTCAGCATCTCGGTAAAGGTGAACATCGAGCCGAAAACGCCCTTGAACATCTGCGCATAGGCCGGAAACACCGGCGCCCCCGCCGCCATCAAAGGGATCGCCGCAAGGATCAGCGCGACCACCGCCGCAATCACCGGCACCAACGCCTGCACCACGCGCGAGGTGTTCTCTCTTGGAACGATCTCCATCATGCCGCCGACCCCGCGGTTTGTCCTGCGCTTTGTCCGGCCATCAAATATCCAATCTCGGCCCGGTCGCGGCTTGGCGTTTCTTGCAGATGCCCGTCATGCATCACACAGATCCGGTCCGCGAGCGACAACACCTCATCCAGATCTTCCGAGATCAGGATCACCCCCGCGCCCCGGTCCCTTGCCTCAAGCAAGCGGCGTGACACTTCGGCAGCGGCGCGAAAATCCAAGCCCCGCGTCGGCTGGTTCGCCAGAATTATTCCGGGGCTGTTCTCCAACACCCGCGCAAGGATCAGCTTCTGGATATTCCCGCCCGACAACAGCTTCGCCTCGGCCTCAATCCCCGGCCCGCGCACATCGTATTGGGCGCATAGGTCTTCGGCATGGGCGGCAATCTCACCCTTGCGCAAGAACCCCGCGCGCGCCACATCCGGCGCGTCCAGCCGTTCCATCACAAGGTTCTCCGCCACGCTCAACGCGCCAACAACGCCGTCATGATGGCGGTCCTCCGGGATGCGCCCGATCCCGGCGCGCAACGCATCCTTCGGGGTCATCTTCTTGTGGACCTCACCGGCGATCTCGATCTCTCCGGCCTCTGGCGTGATCAGCCCCGACAAAAGCTGCGCAAACGCGCTCTGCCCGTTGCCCGACACGCCCGCGATGCCGATAATCTCACCGCCGCACAGCTCAAGCGAGACATCGCGCAGTGCCCGCATCTCCCTGCCCGGCGCCACGCTCACCTTGTTCAGCCGCAACACCACATCGCCCGGCACCCCGGCCTCGCGCTCCGGCATGGCGTGATCTTCGCCAACCATCATGCGGATGATCGCATTGGCATCGGCCTCGGCTGTCACCATCTCGCCAGTCTTTTTGCCATGGCGCAACACGGCGATCCGGTCGGAAAACGCCAAAACTTCCCGCAACTTGTGGGAAATGAAAATCACCGACAGCCCATCATCTACCATGCCGCGCACAGCCTCAAACAACGTGTCCGCCTCTTGCGGCGTCAACACGGCGGTCGGCTCGTCCAGCACCAGAATACGCACGTCGCGATACAACGCCTTCAGGATCTCGACCCGCTGACGCTCGCCCACCGACAAATCCCCGATCTTCGCATCCAGCGGCACATGCAGCCCCGACCGCTCCATCAACGCAGCCAGCTTCTCTCTCGCCGCATCCCGCTCGCGAAACAGCCGCCAAAGGCTCTCAGTCCCCAAAACGACCGAATCCAAAACGCTCAAGTTCTCGGCCAGCGTGAAGTGCTGATGGACCATGCCAATCCGCGCATCAATCGCCGCCTGCGGCTGACCGGCGGGCAGCACTTTCTCGCCGCCCTCGTCCCAGACATGGACCGCACCCTCATCGGGCACATATTGCCCGAACAGCATGTTCATCAATGTGGTCTTGCCCGCGCCATTTTCACCCAAAAGCGCCAAAACCTCGCCCTTGCCGAGATCAAGATCAATCGCATCCGCCGCCACGACCGAGCCGAACCGCTTGGTCATCCCGCGCAAGGCAAGAACCGGAGCTTTCGTCATGCAATTTCCCCCAATGAAGCACGCGCGTCAGGGCGCGGCGAACAGGCACCGCGCCCTGACATGTCCGTCACGTCAACCGATCAACCGTCCGAAACCGGCGCCGCGTCATTCACATTGACCCGGAACAGCCCATCGCGAATCTCGGTTTCTTTCTCTTTCACGGCTTTCATCACATCCGCCGGCACCAGCTTGTCATCGGCCACAAGCGATCCACCGCCATAGCCCATAAAGCTGTATTGCCCGTAATCGGCGGCCTCAAACGTGCCCCCGGCCACGGCGCCAATCGCGCGACCAATCGTCGGCTCCATATGCCAAATCGCCGAGGCAAGGATCGTATCGGGGTAATCCGCCGATGTGTCGACCACGTTGCCAATCGCCTTCACGCCGCGCTCCACGGCGGCATCCGACACGCCAAAGCGCTCGGCATACATGATGTCCGCACCGGCATCCATCATGGCAAAGGCGCTCTCCTTGGCCTTGGGCGGATCGTACCAGCTGTCAATGAAGTTAACCAAGAACTTGACCTCCGGGTTCACCGCCCGCGCCCCGTCCATAAAGGCGTTCATCAAGCGGTTCACCTCGGGAATGGCATAGCCACCGACCATGCCGATCTTGTTGGATTTCGTCAGCGACCCGGCGATCATCCCGCTCAAATAGGACGGCTCGTGAATCCAGTTGTCGAACACGCTGAAATTCGGCGCAACCGGGCCAAAGCTCGACCCCATAAGGAACCCGGTTTCGGGGTAATCCTTGGCCACTTTACGCGCCGCGCGTTCAAGGCCAAACACCTCGCCCACGATCAACTGGTGCCCGGCTTCGGCATATTCGCGCATCACCCGCTCATAATCGGTGTTGGCCACGTTCTCCGAGAAAACATAGTCGATCTCGCCCCGCGCCGCGGCGGCATTCAGCGCCTTGTGAATCCGGCTAATCCACTGCTGTTCCACCGGCAGCGTGTAAATCGCCGCCACTTTCACCTTCTCGGCCGCCGCCACGCCGGTGGCCCCTGCCACCCCCGCCGCCGCAGTCAGGGCCAGCATCGCCCGCCGTGTCATAGAAAACGTCGTCATAGGTCGTCCCCCTGTTGCCTCCCGCGTCTCCTCAGACGCCAGAGCATGTTTGATTGCCCCCAAAGGTTCCCCGACTTTGACCATTCAGTCAAACTTATTTACCGCCCCTCTGCCCGCAAATCAGGCGCACAGAAACTTTCGCCTATTTTTCAGCCACTTGGGATTTAGTTTTTGCGAATGCCTCGCAATTGCAATATTTAACCCTATATCAATTGCATGAACAGACGCGATTTCAATATCCGGCTGATGGCGCTTGGGGCCACGCCCCTCGCTCCTGCTTTGCCCGGCGCGGCGGCAACAGCCCCCCCCGCTGCCCTGTCGGGCAAGGCTCTCATGCATTACCCGTGGGCGGCGCGCTATGCCCGTGTCCATGATGCCTGCTCGCCGGAACGGCTGGCCCGTGCCTTTGGCATTTCCCCTGATATTGCGGGTGAATTATTCGCAAAACTGCAATTTGACGGCGTGATCTCGGCGCCCGGCCTTACCGGCGTGGCACGCGCGGTGAACCCAATCAACTGGGACCTGCAATTCTCCCCCAGCACGGCACAGGTCTCCCGCAACGCGATGGCCAAACGCCTGCGAAAGGCGCTCACCGACCGTCGCGATGCGAACCCGTCAGAGCCGGACACCCCACCCGAGGACACACCGGCACTCTCCGACACGCCCTCTACAGCGGCCACAGAAACGGAATAATCGCGCTCGCAAGCAATCCGATCGACAGGTTCAAGGGCACACCAACGCGCAGGAAATCGGCAAACTTATAGCCCCCCGGCCCATAGACCAACATGTTGGTCTGATAGCCGATCGGCGTGGCAAAACTCGCGCTCGCCGCGACCATGACCGCCACAACCAATGGCCGCGCATCCACGCCCATCGCCTCGGCCAAGCCGATGGCAATCGGCGTCACCACCACGGCCACCGCGTTGTTGCTGACCATCTCGGTCAGCAGGCTGGTCAACAGATACACCGCCCAAACGATCAACGCCGCAGGCAACAGCATAAGATAAGGCGCAATCGCCCCAACGATCAGTTTGACCGCGCCCGATGCCTCCAACGCCGCCCCGATCCCCAGCATCGAAAAGATCAGCGCAAGCAAGCGCCCGTCGATAAAGGAAAACGCCTCGTCCGCGTCGATGCAGCGGGTGATCAGAACGGTCACCACCGCCAACACCGCCAACAGGAAAATCGGCGCCACACCAAACCCGGCCAAAGCCACCAAAGCGACAAGCGCGATAATCGCCACCGGCGCGTGCTGGCGGCGAAATGCCCGCTCGGACGGGTGCGAGACATCGACCATGTCCATATCCACCGACAGACGTTGAATATCCGCCGGTGCCCCTTCGAGCAAAAGCGTGTCGCCCACCCGCACCACCAGATCATCAAGCTGCCGCCCGATGTTCTGGTTCTTGCGATGGACCGCCAGCGGATACACCCCATAGCGCCGCCGCAGCCGCAGATTGCCAAGGCTGCGCCCGACCATCTTGCACCCCGGCGTGATCAGAACCTCAACCGTTGTCGTCTCCACCGCGCTCACCTGATCGACAGGGCGCAGGTTCTTGTCCTGTTGCAGGCTCAACAGCTCGGCCATCTCGGTGCGCAAAACCACCCGGTCACCCACCTCCAGAACGACCCCGGCCATGTTCCGCCGCAACGAAGCATCCCCGCGCAGCACATCCACCAGCCGCACACCGGCCCGTTTGAACAGCTGCACCCCGGTCACTTCCTGCCCGATCAACTCGCTCTCCGGCGGGATCACCACCTCGCTGAAAAACTTCATCTTTGAACGGTCGGATAGCAGCATCGCCATACTGTCGCGATCCGGCAGCAACATCGGCCCGATGAACCGCAAATAGATCATCCCCCAAATCACCAGAATGATCCCAAGAGGCGTCACCTCGAAAATCGAAAACGCCGCCATCCCCTGCGCCCGCGCCACACCGTCCACCAACAGGTTCGTCGAGGTCCCGATCAAGGTCAGCGTGCCGCCCAGAATGGCCGCATAACTCAGCGGGATCAACAGCTTGGAGGCCTTCAACCCCAAAGTCCGCGCCAGTTGCACAAACACCGGGATCATCACCACCACCACCGGCGTATTGCTCACCACCGCGCTGGCCAGAATGACAAACCCCAACAACAGAGCAATCGCCAGCCGCGGGTTGGTGCGCGCCTGCGCATCCGCCATCCGCGTGAACGCATCCAGCGCCCCGGTCCGCACCAATGCTCCCATCACAATGAACATCGCCGCAATCGTCCACGGCGCCGGGTTCGACAACACATCCAGCGCCGCATCATAGGGCAACACCCCCAGCGCCAGCAAAACCCCCATGCCCGTCATCGCCACAACTTCGGTGGGATAAATCTCGCGAAGGAACAGCACGAACATCGCCACCACCACGCCCAGCGTGATAACCGCCTGCGCAGTCTGCGACATTTCGAAAAGACCCATGGCTCTGCTCACCTTGTTACCGGATGCGCCCATTCTGACCTATCCGGCAAGCGGTGGGAATAGGGCATCGCCGCGCGCCCCGACTTAGGCGCTCGGCACCTTCGCCACTGCCCGCAATTCCACCAATCCGCCGGGCACAATCAACTCGGCCACGCCAATCGCGCTCCACGCCGGGTATGGCTCCAAAAGATAGCGATCCTTGACCGCCATGAACGCCTCCATGTGACGCGCCATATCGACATGATAGCTGGTGATCTCGACAACATCGGCCAAGCCGGCACCCGCTTCGATCAATATCGCCTCAAGCGCCTCGAACGCGGTCTCGAATTGTGCCACCGGATCGCGCACAGCCACCAAGGCGGCCAACCCGTTCTCGCCATCCGCTGTCACCGCTTCGGCCCCCTCCAACCCACTGGCCGAACCGCCGACCGACCCGCTGGCTTGGGGTTTGTTGCCATCCGTGCTGGTGCCAATGATGCCAGAGCAGAAAATCAGCCCCTCGGCCTCAACCGCCGGGGCGAAATGCCAGTTGTTGTAAACACCCCTAAGCGCCTTGGGGATAATCCGTCGCGCGTCGCTCATTATTCTGCCCTTTCACTTGCCACCTGCCGAGCGTGGCGCAAATCACCGCAACATGCCAGCCACCTGCCCATCTCAGCCCTGCGCAGCCGTCCTGTATTCAACCGGCGACACGCCATAGACCCGCTGAAACTCCCGGTAAAAATTCGACCGCGTCAAAAACCCCGACTGCGCCGCAATCTTGGCAACGCTGTCTTGCCCCTGCACCAACATCGCGGCGGCATGTTCCAGACGGAAATCATTCACATATTGCGAGACGTTCTTCCCCGTCTCGCGGTTGACCGCCGCAGACAGCACACGCACAGGCAGATGCATCCGCCGCGCAAGCCGTTGCACGGTGATGTCGGGGTCCAGAAACAGCTGCTCCTGCCGCATCAGATCACAAAGCCTGGCTTCGATCTCGGCCTCGCCACCGCGCGACGCGGGCGCCTTGGCGGGCGCGACCTGCGGGGCCTGCACCATCCGCGGGATCGTGATCAGCGCCGCAAGCATAATAACGATAAGCGGCACCGAGCCATAGGTGATCAACGTCGCCGCATTCGCGCCCCGGTTCATCATGAAATCCAGCGCAATCGCCGTGTCCAGCAACAACACAAACCCAAGGATCCCAACGCCCCGCAATATCCCGTTGGACAGGCCCCGCGTCGCCTCGACATGGGCATAGCTCAAACCATCAGGGCCCCGCCGCCACAGCATGAACAGCGCCGCGATATACACCAGATAACTGGCGCTGATCAGCCAATCGAGCTGCCGCAGATCATCCACCCACAGCCAAAACGCCCCAAGGATCACAACCGGCACAACAAGGTGAAACACAGCAAGCCGCCAAAACCGCGCCGCCCCAACCGTCAGCGAGACAAAGCTCAGATAAATCATCGGCCCAAGGTACATCGGCAACACGCGCTGCAACGGCACCAACCGCTCCTCGCCATAGCCAAACCTCACCCCAACCAGAACCGCTTCAATGGCACATAACCCAAGCAACCCGACAAACATGACATTCGCCCGACGCGCCCCCAATTCAAGCCCCCAAACCAGCACAGCAACCCCCAGCAACAGGGTCGCCGTCATCAACGGCAGCGGGAAACTGACCATATTCGGGTCGTCCATTGTCCTCTTTTCGTCCTGTCCTGTCCTGCATCGTGATCGAGGACAGGTATAAGGCCCGGCCCCGGTTGCTTCAATGTGATGCGCCACTCACCTTCATCGCCATCACCCAACAACATCGGAGCCTCCAATGAAACGTATCTTACCAACTCTGCTGGCCATCCTGACCGGCTATGCCGCTAGCGCATCAGAACACAGCTACCAACCCGCCCTCAGCGAGCTGCACATTCAGGACCAGAGCGGAACCCGCGATCTCGACGGGCTCTTGTGGTATCCAACAAACGCCCCCGGCCCGCTGAGCGACGATTACACAAGCAAAGTCTGGGTCAGCACCCAAGTCGCAAAAGACGCCCCACCCGCCTCCGGCCCCTTCCCGCTGGTCGTGCTGTCTCATGGCATGTTCGGCAATGCCATGAATCAGGCGTGGCTCGCGGGTGCTTTGGCCAAACGGGGCTATGTCGTCGCCGCGATCAGCCATCCGGGAACATCAACATGGTCGCGCGATCCCGATCAACGCCGAGAGCTGTGGCAGCGCCCTAAAGACATCTCGCGCGTGATTGACCATGCCACAACCTCCCCCGGCTTGCCGCTCTTGTCGATCCCGACAGGATATTCATGGCCGGGCATTCGCTCGGCGGCTTCACCGCCGCCGCTTTGGCGGGCGGGCGCTATGACACGGCCAAGCTGACGCGCTTTTGCACCGAGGTTCCTGACGAACTCACCTGCAAGATCCTGCGCGATTGGAAGATTGCTCAAACCCCCGCCGACCGCGCCGAAATGGAGAGCGACCTTTCCGACCCCCGGATCAAAGCCTTCGCCGTGTTCGATCTCGGCGTCACTCAGAGCTTTTCCGAGGCGAGCTTGCGCGCCATTGATCGCCCCGTGCTGCTGTTCGGTGCGCCGATCATGAATTCGGGTCTCACATTGGACATTGAATCGCGCACGCTGGCGGCGCTGCTTCCCGCGCAATCCAGCAAATACATCGAACCAGAAACGCTGTCGCATTTCGACTTTCTCGGGCAGTGCAAACCGGAAGGCTTCGACTTGCTCGCCAAAGAGATCCCCGGCGATGAGATCGTCTGCGTGAACGGCGGCGCCAAGCGGGCCGCCCACCATCAGATGATCATCAAAGAGGTCACAGCGTTCTTCGCGACGCCCTGACTGCTGGCCAAAATGCTGGCCTGCGTGCTGGCCTGACTTCTGGGCTGGGCCGGCTCTCTGCGCCGCCTCACGGCGCACCAATTTCTTAAAATTGTCGGCAAATCGGTAAGGGTTGATTAACCTTTGTTAACGCCGCAACCCGCTCCCCCGGCAGCCGGATGTCAGCCGGGAGTCAGCCGGATGTCACCCCCCCGAATCGGCGGCTTTCTCGCAAAGGTAAATGCCACCGCACGCCGCGCTAGCGCCCTGTTAACCAGACGCCGCGCTCAGGTCTCAAATATCGGGCCTCTCAATTCAGGCGTCTGGCCCGCATTGGCTCAACCGACCACCCTGCCGCACCATCTCGATCCGGGTCGTTTTGCCGGTCTTGTCATCGGTCTCGACATAAACCCCCGACAGGGTCGCCTCACCGCTCGCAGGGGTGAACCGCGACTTGGTCATCCCGGTGACAAAGCGGCGCATCGGCTCGGCTTTTTCCATGCCGATCACGCTGTCATAATCGCCGCACATCCCCGCATCGGTCTGGTATCCCGTCCCCCCCGGAAGGATCTGTGCATCGCTGGTCGGCACATGGGTATGCGTGCCCACAACAAGGCTCGCGCGGCCATCACACCAATGCCCCATAGCCATCTTTTCCGAGGTCGCCTCGCAATGCATGTCCACCAAGACCGCCTGCACCGCCCCGCCCAAAGGGTAAGGTTTCAGCGCCTGTTCGATCTCGGAAAACGGGTCGTGATAGGCGCGTTTCATAAACACCTGCCCCAACACCTGCGTCACCAAAATCTTGCGCCCGCGCCGGTCTTCAAACACCTTCGCCCCGCGCCCCGGCGCGCCTTTGGCAAAGTTGAGCGGCCGGATAACGCGCGGCTCATTCTCGATGAATTGCAGCATATCTTTCTGGTCGAAAGCATGATCGCCCAGCGTCACGCAATCCGCCCCGGCGTCCAGCAACAGCTTCGCGTGCTCCCCGGTAAGCCCCATCCCGTTAGAGGCGTTCTCACCGTTAACCACGACAAAATCCACCCGCCACGCCTCGCGCAGCCGCTTGAGGCCCTCAGAAACCCCCTTGCGCCCCGCCCGGCCCATCACATCGCCTAAAAAAAGTATCTTCATACACTAGGGCTTAGGCCCACTCGCGCGCCGGGGCAAGAGCCGATCTAAACCGCTCCGCCTCACAGCGCACCCAGCGCTCCTCGACGGTTAAAACCTCTCCGGCCATCGGCAAATTTCATCGACCAAAGGGGAGTTGGCGCACGGTGAAATTTGAGTGTTTTTACCAAGAAAGTAAGGCTGTCGCGCGTTTTACACCGTGATAATCTCGCGCTCTGTAACAACCATATCTAGCGGCTGATCCGTTGGCTCCAAAGGCAGCTCCTCGGCCTCCTGAGCGGCATAGGCAAAGCCGATCGCAAGCGTGGGCCGCTTATTGCGCAGCTTCTCCAACGTCCGGTCGTAAAACCCACCGCCATAGCCAAGCCGATTGCCGGCACGATCAAATGCAACCAACGGCACGATGAGGATTTCCGGCTCGAAAAAATCATCTACTACAGGCACTTGCGCCCCAAACGGCCCTTCCCGCAACGCGCATCCCGGCGACCAGCGAGAGAACTGCAACGGCTGTGCTTTGGCCATAATGACCGGCACCCCCACCGGTCCATGGGCGGCTGCCTCCTCCATTGCGGCAAGCGGGCTGATCTCGGTTCGGATCGGCAAAAACCCCGACAAGGGAACGCCGCGATACCCGGCCAGAACCTCACTCAAAAACCCAGCCCGTCCCGGCCCATGACCGTCATGCGCCAGCTTGCGCCGCGCGAAAGCCGCCTTGCGTGCGGCTGTCTTCCGCTCTGCCAAATCGCTCATAATAAAACCACCGCTGCCAGTCCGAGAAACGCAAAGAACCCGACAACATCCGTGACCGTTGTGACAAACGCACCAGATGCCAGTGCCGGGTCAACGCCCAGTTTCTCAAGTAGCACCGGAATCACGGTGCCCGCCAACCCGGCGACGACCATGTTGATCACCATTGCGACGCCAATCACCACGCCCAACATCGGCGAGCCGAACCAGACGATCCCGACAACCCCCATCGCCACGGCAAAGATCATCCCGTTGATCAACCCCACCAGCACTTCGCGCCGGATCACGCGCCAGACGTTCGAGCCGGTCAAATCCTTGGTTGCAATTGCACGCACCGCCACGGTCAGGCTCTGCGTCCCCGCATTGCCCCCCATCGAGGCGACAATCGGCATCAGCACAGCCAAGGCCACGAACCCGGCGATCACGTCTTCAAACAGCGCAATAACCAACGAGGCAAGCACAGCCGTCACGAGGTTCACAGCCAACCATGGCAGGCGCTGACGGGTTGTGTTCAGCACCTTGTCAGTCAGCGAGCCTTCCCCCACACCGGCAAGTCGCAGGATGTCTTCCTCGTGCTCTTCGTCCAGAACCGCCATGGCGTCATCAATGGTGATCACACCGACAAGACGTTCATTTTCGTCGACAACCGGGGCCGAAATCAGGTGATATTGGTTGAACGCATAGGCCACGTCGCCTTCGTCCTGATCCACCGGAATCGTGCGAAACGTGTCCTCGGTGATGTCGGCCAACTGCGCCTCGCGCGGGTGACCCATTATTTTGCCTAACGTGACATAACCGGTCGGGCGCATCCGTGGATCAACCATAATGACGTGGTAGAATTGATCCGGCAGGCTCTCTGATCCGCGCAGGAAATCAATGGTTTGTCCCACGTTCCAATGTTCCGGCGCCATCACCACTTCGCGCTGCATCAACCGCCCGGCCGATTCCTCGGGATAGGACATCGCCTGTTCAACGACGACCCTGTCAGCATCATCCAGCGCACCCAGAATGGCTTCTTGCTGTGGCTCATCAAGGTCTTCCAGCAGATCGACGACATCATCGCTTTCCAGCTCGCGCACAGCATCGGCAAGAACATCGGGATTCAAAACCGCGATCACTTCCTCGCGGATGGATTCGTCGAGTTCCGAGAGGATGTCACCGTCAAATTCTACGCCATAAATCTCGATCAGGCGGCGCCGGTCAAAGGCGTTGATCTGCTCAAGAAGGTCAGCGATGTCCGCCGCGTGGAGCGGCTCCATAAGCTCGACCAGCTTGTCACGATCGCTTACGTCGACAGCATACAGAATCGACGCGACATCGCGTTGATTCAGCTCATAGCTGTCATCCTCAGGGGTGTCTGTTTGCTCTAAAAGCTGGTCCTGATCGCTCATGCCAGTGCCCCCTGTTTTCATTGCCGCGACCATACGTGAGGAGGCAGTGGGAAAACAATGGTCTAAGCCTGATTCAACAGCCTCCGCGCGGCGATCCGATGACCATCACCCAAATATTGCCCGCCTCCCGGATTACGCCAATCTCGCGGGCCTTGCGCTGCAACATATTGCTGCGGTGGCCTTTTGACGTGATCCAGCTTTGCATGACCTCTTGGGGTGTTCTCTGCCCCTTGGCAATGTTCTCGGCGATAAGACAAAAACGATAGCCCTTACGCTTGGCCCGCTTGCCCACGCTCGACCCGTTTGACCCCTTATGCGAGAAGAAGCCTTTCTTTGCCATGTCCCGGCCGTGACCCTCGGCCACCGCTTCCAATACCGGAGAGATGGCAAGCGCACCCAACCCGTTTTGAGCGCGAAAAGCATTGGTGAGCTGCACCACCTCGCGGACCGGCTCAGCCGATAGCACGCTGGCACATATTGCAATTGCCGCTGCCAAAGTTGCTGCGAGAAGCCGCATGCTCAATCCTTTCAGTTCCTCAAAAAGCGTCTCAAATTTTCTCTGCCAATGCTCGTGCCAATGCGTTCTGTCGCGCCACCACTGACCGCTGATCAATCGTTGCCATGCGCCCATCCTGCACCACGCGGCGGCCTTCGACCAGCAAATCGCGCACCCGTGTCGGCCCCGCCAGCAAAAGAGCAGCCGGATCCCAGCTTCCCGCGCTATCGAGCCCCGTCGCGTCCCAAATCGCAATATCAGCCCGCTTGCCCGGCGCGATCTGGCCACAATCGGTGCGTCCCAAAACCTCTGCTCCGCCCCGCGTGGCAATCTCAAGAGCCTCGCGCGCGCTCATCGCGTCGGCGCCACTGGCTACCCGCTGCAGCAACATGGCCATCCGCGCTTCACCAACCAGATTGCCTGTGTCGTTGCTGGCAGACCCATCCACGCCCAACCCCACTTTCACCCCGGCATCCCGGAATCGTCGGACCGGGGCAATCCCGCTTCCAAGGCGACAGTTCGAGCATGGGCAATGCGCAATTCCGGTTCCTGACCGTGCAAACAAATCAATCTCGCGCGCGTCCAGCTTTACACAATGAGCGTGCCATACGTCATCTCCGGTCCACCCTAGGTCTTCGGCGTATTGCCCCGGGCGACAGCCGAATTTCTCTTCGCTAAAGGCGATATCCTCGTCGTTTTCCGCCAAATGCGTATGAAGCATGACACCTTTGTCGCGCGCCAGAATGGCCGTATCGCGCATCAACTCACGGCTGACCGAAAATGGCGAACACGGCGCCACGCCCACCCGCACCATTGCGCCGTCGCTGTCATCGTGGAACCTGTCGATCACCCTGATGCAATCGTCGAGAATTGCGGCTTCCTTCTCGACAAGGCTATCTGGCGGCAGGCCGCCATTGCTTTCGCCAACACTCATTGCGCCGCGTGTGGGATGAAACCTAAGGCCGACCTCTGCCGCTGCTGCGATCGTGTCATCCAGCCGCGTACCATTGGGGTAAATATAAAGGTGATCCGACGTCAGAGTGCAGCCCGACAACGCCAACTCGGCCAACCCCACTTGAGCCGAAACAAACATCTCCTCCGGGCCCATATGGCCCCATATCGGATAGAGCGTTTTCAACCACCCGAACAAAAGCGCATCCTGCGCGCCGGGTACGGCGCGGGTCATGCTTTGAAACAGATGATGATGCGTGTTGACCAGCCCGGGCGTCACGACACAGCCTTGGGCGTCAATAACCTCTCCCGACGTTCGCAGCCCCTGTCCAACCGAGACCACGACACCATCGCGGATCAGGATATCACCCGAGCGAAGCTCTCTTCGCGTTTCGTCCATCGTCAAAATGAAATCAGCATTGCGAACAAGGGTTTCGGGCATTTACGCCTCCCGCTAAGGGGATTGCGCTCCCCTCATAAACCCATAGTCGGTTCAGGGGAAAAGGAGCAGAGACCCGAACCGTAGAACAATTATTGCGGAGTTATATTTATCTTTCAACCCCTATAGCGTGTGGAGCGTGCCCTACCGCAGAGTGAGCCTTTTTCATCACGACGTTAAGCTGCCGGAGAGCACACCGCAGCGGCGTTCACTCAATTCCCTTTAAAATCTCCAGAGCGGCGGCGTGCTGTTCTTTGCCTGCGGCGGCGACGACGCGTCCGCCATTATGCGCGGGTCCGCCTTGCCAATCAGTGACGATGCCTCCCGCCGCTGCGATCACACCTATTGGCCCTTGAATGTCATAATTGGACAGACCCGCTTCGATCACCAAGTCAACCTGACCCGCAGCCAAGAGCGCGTAGGCATAGCAATCCATCCCGTAGCGCACCAATTTGACTTCGCGCGCGACGGCCTCGAATGCTTGGCGCTCCTCTATGGTGCCAACTTCGGGAAATGTGGTGAACAACATCGCCTCAGCCAAGGGGCGACTCCCGCGCACACCAAGCGCATGTTCGCCCTGAGGGCCCGTCATTCGCGCTTCTCCAAACCCGCCCCAGAACCGCTCACCGATATAGGGCTGGTCAATCATGCCAAAAATCGGGCCGTTTTCATCAGAAACGGCTATCAAAACGCCCCAAGTTGGCGTGCCGGTGATAAAGCCGCGGGTTCCGTCGATTGGGTCCAGAACCCAGGTCAACCCGCTCGTGCCTTCGGTAATACCGTGTTCTTCGCCTATGATTGCGTCATCCGGTCGGGACGTCGCCAGAATATCGCGCATCACCGTTTCGGCGTTGCGATCTGCCTCCGTCACCGGGTCAAAACCGCCATCAAAAATCTTGTCGCCTTTGTCCGCAGCCTCAAGACCTGCCGACCTAAAAAATGGCAAGACCGCCCTGCGTGCGGCATCAGCCATCGCATGGGCGGTCTCTTTAATGTTTTCGCAGTCAACTCGGGTCACGTGCCGTACTCCTGTTGCGCCATGTCGCGCGCAACAGGTAACCCGCCCCTGCGTTCGGCTCAAGCCACGTCGGAAAGAACCCGTGCCAGCTCAAACAACCGGCGGCGCTGATTTTCGGGAATAGCATAGTAGGACCGAACAAGATCCAGTGCTTCCTTGTCGCCCATCAGATCCGAGGGAACAGCCTCGCCTCCGGCGTTCTCCGTCTCGGCGTCCAGCCCTTCAAAGAAGAAACTTACAGCAACATCCAGTGCTTCGGAAATGTCCCAGAGCCGTGATGCACTCACCCGGTTTGCACCGGTTTCATATTTCTGAATCTGTTGGAACTTGATCCCAACTTTCTCCGCCAGTTGTTGTTGCGTCATACCGACAAGCCAACGTCTATGACGGATGCGTTTGCCCACATGAACGTCTACAGGATGTGCCATGAAAGTTTCCTTGTTACTCGTGCCAAAAATCATACGTCCACTTACGGAAAACCCCATCAATCCGATGAACGCTACTCGTTGCTGTCTGAAAATACTTGCAACAGCTTGGTTTACAAATCCACCTCTTAGAAGGCAAAAAAGGGTAATATCCGCACCTTTTGCGTGCATTACAGCAACATTCGACAATTTAAAAGAATGCAACCCTCGGTAAAACCTAAGGAAATCGCTCTCCTTAGCAGCGGCGCGTTGACTTACAAAAACGCTCGCGGGTAAGAGAGCGTCTCCACACATATGGATTTTCAGATGCGTGCTTACCAAATTTCTGCCGACGGAACTGGTGCGGAACTTACCGAGATCGCCATTCCCGAACCTAAAGCAGGCGAAATTCGTGTGCGAATCGCTGCCTGCGGGCTGAACTTTGCTGACCTGCTGATGCTCAAAGGCAAGTATCAGGACATGCCGCCCGCCCCATTCACAATGGGGATGGAACTTTCCGGCGTTGTTGATGCGCTCGGAGACGGGGTGAATGGGCCGCCCCTTGGAACTCCGGTGGCCGTTTTCGGCGGTCAAGGAGGCCTTGCTGAATTTGGCTGTTTTCCCGCTGAACGTGTGATGCCTCTCGCGGCGGGGACCTCCTGCCCGAGGCGGCCGCGCTGCAAATCGCTTATGGGACAAGTCATGTTGCGCTCGATCACAAGGCGCGTATGCAACCGGGGGAAACCCTGCTTGTGCTGGGAGCCGCCGGTGGCGTTGGCCTCACCGCTGTTGAGATCGGCAAACTGATGGGGGCACGGGTTATTGCCTGCGCACGCGGTGCCGACAAACTCGCCGTGGCCAAGCGCTCTGGCGCGGATCATCTGATCGACGCCAAAACCGAGGACATACGCGAAGCCGTCAAAGCCCTTGGTGGTGCCGATGTGGTTTATGATCCTGTCGGAGGAGAGCAATTCACCGCGGCTCTGCGCGCCTGCAAGCCAGAAGCGCGCATTCTCACCATCGGGTTCGCTTCGGGAGATGTGCCGCAAATTCCTGCCAACCATCTGCTTGTTAAAAACGTCGATGTGCTGGGGTTCTATTGGGGTGGCTATATGAAATTCCGCCCCAAAGTTATCACCGACAGCCTCGCCACCCTCTTTGGCTGGCTGTCCGAGGGCCGGATTGCACCCCATATCAGCCACACGCTCCCGCTTGAGCGCGTCGAAGAGGGTTTGGAGCTTTTGCGCAGCCGTACCTCGACCGGGAAAGTCGTAATTACGCCGACCTGATCAGCGCTGCAGGCGCGCTGCAATATCCTTGCCGCAGCAATTCTGCCAAGCGACCCATCACCTCG
The DNA here is from genome assembly GCA_025916135.1 of Rhodobacteraceae bacterium D3-12. NCBI lineage: Bacteria > Pseudomonadati > Pseudomonadota > Alphaproteobacteria > Rhodobacterales > Roseobacteraceae > Phycobium > Phycobium rhodophyticola. The sequence goes on from CP104793.1 coordinate 3,756,124, forward strand.
TCACGACCGGTGTTGCCATACATATTGATTTGCTGATGTCCCAGATTGGGCAACGCCCCAGCAGAGGAGATCGCTTCCAAATGCGGCGGGATGCTGTCTTCCATAAGCGCACCGACCGCCAGATCAGCGCTAATCAATGCTTCTACCGCGCGGTCTTCGTCGGATTCCACTGCTAGCTCCCACGAGATCCCCGCCTCGTCCAACTTGCGAATAACAATCGGGCGAAAAATGCAGAACCTGCAAAATGCCAACCGCAATGGCCGCTTGCGCCATTCCTGACCGTCAACTGCGCCGACCCACCGCAAAGGCATATCAGTAAGCGTCTCTCCGCCGGAGTGGACGCTTTCTTCGGTAGCAAGGATCAGGTCGACTTCCCCACGGCTTAGCTTTTCGTGAAGATTTACAGTGCTCGATGAGATCAGCTGCACTTTTACGCGCGGGAATGCGGTGTTGAAGGTTTTCAGAACGCGCGGGATCACGGGATAAACAACATCGTGCGGCACACCCAGCACGACCTCCCCCTCGAACAGATCGTCGGTGAGCCGACCCACGACCTCGTCATTAAGGCTCACCATCCGGCGGGCGTAGGTCAAAAGCTGCTCGCCCGAGGCCGTGAGAGCGATCTTGCGGTTGGAACGGTCAAGCAACCCGACATCCAGCAGTTCTTCCAGCCGTTTAAGCTGCATCGAGACCGCTGATTGCGTCAGATTCAACATTCCAGCAGCGCGCGTCACACCACCATGGTCTGCCACCGCTACAAATGACCTCAAGGTCGTCAGATCAAGATTTCGCATCCGTCAGGGCTCCGCCATCCAATTCATCACCATTCGTGATAATCAAAAGCATAAACATTCACCTTCAAGATGCAAGGCCAGAGGATAGACATCAACACATCGAATGCTAACGGCACCAAATATCACGAAAGGAAAAGGTCATGTCTTCTATCGAAATCTTCTCGCGCGACAGCCGCCGGCTTTCCCGCCCGTTCCTTCTTGCTGCCCACCTCACGGCGTGGCGCTCACTCCGTAAGCAACGCGCAAATCTGTCAAAATTAGACGCCAGAGCACTGGATGATATCGGTTTGACGCGCTCGGATGCCAATACCGAGGCTCGTCGCCCCTTCTGGGATGTGCCGGAAAGCTGGCGGGATTGATCCGGAAACGACAAACACACCGTTTCCGCACGAATTCCGCCGGTTCTCCTTGAAAAACCAACATCTATACCCGATATTTTATGCAAACCACCGTCGCGATCATGCGACAGGGGTATAGATTTGCAAAATCGGAGGATTCGATGGCAGAATTTGACACCACCCGCACAGGCGCACTATCGCGCGAGTCGGTAATCGACGAAGGGCTGCGGGCTTATATGAACAAGGTCTATGGCCTGATGTCGGCGGCACTTCTCGTGACCTTCGGCCTTGCCTATTTCGTGGCCCAGAGCCCGGCTGCGCAACAAGTGCTGCTGGTGCCGCCGATCGTTTATGCCGTTATCTTCGGACCGCTGGCCTTCGTTCTGATCTCGAGCTTTGCGTTCGAGAAGCTTAGCGTGACTGCCCTGAACGGGTTGTTCTGGGCTTATGCCGCTCTGACAGGCGTATCGCTTTCTGTGATCTTCATGATGTTCTCGATGACGTCAATTATCACTGGCCTGCTTTACACAGCAATCGCCTTCCTTGGGCTCACGCTCACGGGCTACGTGACCAAACGCAACCTTGGCCCGCTTGGTCAGGTCGCGACCATGATGGCTTGGGGCCTTGTCGGCATCGCGATCTTTAGCTTCTTCACGGGTGGCCTCAGCGCCGGTGGCGTCTGGTGGTATAATCTCGCGATCCTCGGCGTCTTTGCCATTTTGACCGCGACGTCGACCCAAGGGATCAAGAACATGTATCTCGAAGCGCGTCATCATGGCGGGCAAGAGGCACAGCTTTTCCTTGAGAAAGCGGCGATCATCGGTGCACTGCAACTCTACATCTCGTTTATCGCGATGTTCCGCTCGATCATGTATCTCTTCATGGGCGACGACTGATACGCACAGCGAAACCTTCTATGCAATCGGGCCGGCCTCGCGAGAGACCGGCCCTTTTTCGTGTCATACGGTGCGCGCCGCGTCGCCTGTCACAAGAGCTTGCGCATTTCCACCACTGGAAAGAACACCCCCGGCCCCATGCGCAGTTCCACCTCGCCTACGACCTCGAACCCTAGCGAGCGGTAAAACGGCGCTGCCGTGCGCGTGCTGAGACAAGATAACAACCTGATCCCCGCCACGCGGGCACTGTCAAAGCTCTGCTCCATAACCGCTCGTGTTACGCCCCGGCGCAGCCAATCAGGATCGCAGGCCACATGCCGAACGTGCCCGACATCCGCGGCCCCCTGCCCGCTCCGCAGTAGCGTCGCACTCCAGCCGCCCACCGCCACAACCTCACCACCGCAAAGCGCGACGAAGTAGGTTGGCAGCATCAGCAGTTCGGGGTTGGCCCGCGTCATCAAGGGCAACGCTGCGGCCAATATTGGCGTGGGATAGTCCTCGGTCAAAAGCTCGGAATACGACCGCTCAAGCAGGCGGCCGACGGCCATCCTGTCACGCGCACGAGCGGGGCGAATCGTCAGGTCTGGCACATCGGGCAGCGGTGGCAGGGCGAGCATCGTCAGGGTCTCCTCAAGGTATTTCGCGAAAATCTATCCGCGCCCTGATCCCGTCCCCGCTTTCTGAAAAAGAAAAAGCCGCGTCCCGGACCGGGCGCGGCTTTGTCTTTGTCTGGTCAGGCGATCTTACTTGATCTTGCCTTCCTTGTACTCGACATGCTTGCGCGCCACGGGGTCGTATTTGCGTACGACCATCTTCTCGGTCATGGTGCGTGCGTTTTTCTTGGTCACATAGAAGTGGCCCGTGCCCGCGGACGAGTTCAGGCGGATTTTGATTGTGGTCGGCTTCGCCATAGGTCTTCTCCTGCGGCAGACGCAAATGCGTCCGCGAAATTCTCATGAAGTTTGCCTTTTAACGATGGTCACGCCCGAGTCAACCGGGATTCGCCGCAAACCAGCAGGAATATGCGCGGAGAGCCTATAAGCCGGATTCTGTCCAAGGGATTTCTCCCTCTGGATGACCATTCCTCTGAACGCGCTGTTGCCAGCGCGCCTCCAGCTGCCTACCCGGATCGTCGGGGCCAAGGCGGCCCATGCGCGATCCCTATTCGGCATTGCTCCCGGTGGGGCTTGCCATGCCGGTCCGGTTACCCGTCCCGCGGTGGGCTCTTACCCCACCGTTTCACCCTTCCCTTCGCATGCGAAGGGGGTCTCTTCTCTGTGGCGCTTTCCGTCGGATTGCTCCGCCCGGGCGTTACCCGGCACCGTTACCTTGTGGAGTCCGGACTTTCCTCCCACGAAGCAGGTCACCCCGCCCGCAAGCGGCCATCCAGCCCTCCGCGCAACTGCGCACCTAGTCCTGAAATGTTGCCCCGTCAACGGGGACATACGCTTGCCCTGCGCATTGCCCCGCGCTATCCCGCAGGTCCTCAACCGGGATTTTTGTCATGACCTGCCTTCTGCCTCTCAAGGCCCTCGGTCCGCGCATCTGCGTTCTCGGCCCCTCCAACAGCGGCAAATCCACCCTTGCGGCGGCGCTCTCCCGGAAGCTTTCGATCCCTGCTGTACACCTCGACCAACTCTGCCATCTCCCTCAAACCGATTGGCAGACCCGCCCAGAAGAAGAGTTTCGCAAGCTCCACGACGCGGCGATCGAACAGCAAGAGTGGGTGATCGAAGGCAATTACAGCCGTTATTTTCCACAACGCCTTGGCCGTGCAACCGGGGTTATCCAGCTTGATGTCTCAATGCCCCGCAGCCTTGTTCGCTATGTGCGGCGCACCCTCTTTCAGTCGCACCGGATCGGCGGTTTGGATGGGGGCCGGGACAGCCTAAAATGGGTTATGATCCGCTATATTGTGTTTGACCCGAAACGCAGCCGCGAACACCGTTTCAAACGGTTTCAATCCTTGGCACTGCCCAAAGTCTCGCTCTCGTCTCAGCGCGCAATTTCGCAGGCCTATCAACGCTGGGGACCTTCCACGCCCGCACGAATAGCCACGCAATCGACCTACCGCCGCTTCACCCGTGGTTCGCCGCGCACGGCCTGCACCGGCCAGCGCGCAGCCAGCTCCGCCATCGCCGCGCGATCCGCGTCGCTCACAGGCCCGTCGGCCCAGGGCCGGAACCGCAGCCGGAACGCCTCCAGCACCAACCCCTCTCCCACATCTGCCACGGGATACCCAAACGCCGCCGCGTCCCGCGCAAAATCACTCGGTTTCGCATCGCCCAGCGGCCAAATGCTCAGCCCGCGCCGCGCCAGCCGCGCCCAATCGAACCTTGGCCCCGGATCAATCTTGCGGCCCGGCGCTATGTCGGAATGCCCGATCACGTGCTCAGCAGGGATGCCATGCCGTGCCATGATCGCGGCCAGCAACCCCTCCAGCGCAGCCATTTGCGGCTCGCCAAAGGGATGATCCCCGCGATTGGCCAGCTCGATCCCGATGGAATGGGTGTTCACGTCATCGCACGCGCCCCAGCGCCCTGCCCCCGCGTGCCACGCACGCTCGGACTCATCCACCATCTGCACGGTTTCACCAGTTTCCGAAATCAGGTAGTGCGCCGACACCTCGATCTCAGGATCGCACAACCGCTCCAATGCGGCCCCAGCGCTCTCCATCGCGGTATAGTGCAACACGATCAGACAGGGTGGCGCCCCTTCACGGCTGCCAAAGGCCGTGGTCGGGCGCTGGATTATCTCAGGCGAGGTCGCGCCCAAGCCAGATCACCCGTTCTTGGCTGCGCGAAACGGGCTGGGATCCCAAGTGCACGCATAGCCGTCACCATCCGGGTCAAGCCCAAGCCGGTCTTTCTGCGGTCCACCCTTGGCCAAAAACTCGCTCTGGGCCAGGTCAGGCGAAGGATATTTAGCGCAGTTGCGCTCATATTTTGCCTGAAGATTCATGCCAGTACGACGGTATTTGTTCGTGCCACGCGGGTGCGTGGTGTTCAGCGCATATTCCACGATGCTTGGCCCGGTCGAGCCGGTGCGCGTTGGCACGGCGGTGGGTTGAATCTGTTGATACTGCGCCTGTTGTTGGGCGCGCAAAGCGGCGTCAGCCTTGATCGAACGCTGAGCGCCAACGGCGTTAAAGTCGTTCTCGTTCGAAATACCGGCCGGGTTGCTCACCGTGGGGGGCGGCGGATTGGAAGGGCTGGCATCCAGCGGTTTTTGCCCTGAATTGGCGCGCGTTGCGGCAAGCACTGCCTGCGTGTCGCGCGCAAGCTCTGTTCCTTGAGCCGGGGGTGGCGTGCCTGCCGAGCCTGTTGCCGACAGGGGCGCTCCCGTTATGTTCGGAGCCGGCGGCACAACGGGGGTTTGCCCGCCTAACTGCGCTTCCCGAGCTGCCCTTTGTTGCTGATAAGTGTCGTAGTCTCCAAACCCGACCCCAGCGCCGCTATCGGGCACGCTCGTTTGACAGCCTGCAAGCACGGCAATCGCCGCCAAACCCAAGAAATACCGCATCACTCTGACGTCCTGCCTCGTTGTTTTAATGGCTTCTACCACCATTTTCCGGGTTTTTCCACAAATCCTGCCGCTCGCTCCAACGCTTCGGCGCAATTCAGCAAATCGCCCTCTTCCCATGGTCGCCCGATCAGTTGCAGCCCCAAAGGCAGACCCTTTGCGTCCAGCCCCGCAGGGACCGCGATCCCCGGCAACCCGGCAAGGTTCACTGTCACTGTGAACACGTCGTTCAGATACATGGCCACCGGATCAGCATCGCTCATCTCGCCAAGACCAAAGGCGGCACTTGGCGTGGCCGGAGTCAGGATTGCGTCGATACCTTGGGCAAAGACATCCTCGAAGTCTTTCTTGATCAGCGTGCGCACTTTACGAGCCCGGTTGTAATAGGCGTCATAGAAGCCAGCAGAGAGCACATATGTCCCCACCATCACCCGGCGCTGAACTTCGTGGCCGAACCCTTCGGCGCGGGTCTTTTCATACATCTCGGTGATGCCGTCACCCTGGGCCAGCTTGGCACGGTGGCCATAACGCACACCGTCATAACGGGCGAGGTTGGAAGACGCCTCTGCCGGCGCAATCACGTAATAAGCGGGCAGCGCATATTTCGTGTGCGGCAACGAGATATCAACGATTTCTGCCCCAGCACTGCGCAACATGTCGGCGCCCTTGGCCCACAATGCTTCAATCTCGGCTGGCATTCCGTCCATGCGATATTCTTTGGGCAATCCGATTTTCTTGCCCTTGATATCGCCGGTCAGCATCGCTTCGAAATTCGGCACAGCCAGATCCACGCTGGTGCTGTCCTTGGCGTCATGCCCGCACATAGTCTCCAGCATGATTGCGGCATCGCGCACGTTCTTGGTCATCGGTCCCGCCTGATCAAGGCTTGACGCGAACGCCACCACGCCCCAGCGCGAACAGCGACCGTAAGTCGGCTTGATCCCGGTGATCCCCGTGAATGCCGCGGGCTGGCGGATAGATCCGCCTGTATCGGTGCCTGTCGCAGCAAGACACAAGTCAGCTGCAACCGCGCTGGCCGAACCACCCGAGGAGCCACCCGGCGTCAGCGCCGTATCATCGTTGCCGCGCCGCCACGGGTTAACCGCATTGCCATAAACCGAGGTTTCGTTGGACGAGCCCATGGCGAATTCATCCATGTTGAGCTTGCCCAGCATAACCGAACCCGCATCAAACAGGTTTTGCGTAATGGTGCTTTCGTATTCCGGCTTGAATCCTTCAAGGATGCGACTTGCCGCCTGACTGGGAACACCCTTGGTGCAAAACAGGTCCTTGATCCCGAGCGGGATACCACACATCGCGGGCGCATCGCCCGCAGCAATCCGCGCATCGGCCGCTTTGGCCTGCTCCAACGCGATCTCCGGCGTGTGATGCACAAAGGCATTGAGCGCCCCGGCCCCCTCAACTGCGGCCAGACAATCTTGCGTTAGCTCAACACTGGTGACGTCTCCCGCGCGCAGTTTGTCACGCGCCTCGGCGATGGTCAGTTTGTTCAGATCGCCCATTACTCAACCACCTTCGGAACTGCGAAAAAGCCCTCGCGCGCGTCGGGCGCATTGCTCAGAACCTTGTTCTGCTGATCGCCGTCCGTCACCACATCTTCGCGCCGTTTAAGGCGCATCGGCGTGACCGAAACCATCGGCTCGACCCCGTCTACATCCACTTCATTCAACTGTTCTATGAAGCCCAGAACAGCGTTGAACTCTCCGGCCAGAGCGGGAAGAGCGTCTTCCTCAACCTTGATCCGTGCCAGTTTGGCCACCTTGGCGGCCGTATCCTTGTCGATCGACATGAGCGACTCCTGCAAATCCGTCGCCTTGGCTCTTAGCGCTCCTGCAAGCCACCTTCAAGGTTATGCACCATGGCCCGGCGCCACAAACCGCGAATTCATGCACCCTTGGTGCAACAGGATGCGGATGAACGCGGCCCACTGCTCGTTCTGTCTAATCCCTTGGCACGGCTGGCTCATCCCGTTATTCCCACTCCCAAAGGAGCCCGCCACATGAGCATGAATACATTCGGACACCTCTTCCGCGTCACCACATGGGGTGAAAGCCACGGCCCTGCGCTCGGCGCCACAGTCGATGGTTGCCCGCCCGGCGTGCCGCTGTCCGAAGACATGTTGCAACATTGGCTCGACAAACGACGCCCCGGTCAGAACAAGAACACCACTCAGCGACAGGAGGCAGATGCGGTCAAAATCCTTTCTGGCGTGTTCGAGGGCATGACCACCGGCACTCCGATCCAGTTGATGATTGAAAACACGGACCAGCGCAGCAAAGATTACGGCGAGATCGCCCAAACCTTTCGCCCCGGCCATGCCGACATCACCTATCACCTGAAATACGGTCTGCGGGATTATCGCGGTGGCGGACGCAGTTCGGCTCGCGAGACCGCTGCCCGTGTCGCCGCCGGTGGCGTGGCACGTGAAGTGATCAAAGCGTTGGTGCCGGGCCTTGAAATCAAAGGCTATATGACCCGCATGGGTGATATGGAGATCGACCGCGACGCCTTTGACTGGGACGCGATCGACACCAACCCCTTTTGGATTCCCCAAGGGGCCGACATTGCCCAAAAGTGGGAGGACTACCTCACTGATATCCGCAAAGCCAAGGACTCGGTCGGCGGCGCGGTTGAGGTTGTCGCTCGCGGCGCCCCTGCCGGGCTTGGCGCACCGGTTTACGCCAAACTCGACACCGATCTCGCCGCAGCGATGATGTCGATCAACGCGGTCAAAGGCGTTGAGATCGGCGAAGGCATGGCCGCCGCTGGCCTCAAGGGCACGCAAAACGCTGATGAAATTTTCATGGGAAATGACGGTCAGCCCGTTTTCTCGTCAAACCACGCCGGTGGCATCCTTGGCGGTATTTCGTCCGGTCAGGACATCGTTGTGCGCTTCGCCGTGAAGCCGACGTCTTCAATCCTCACCCCGCGCCAGTCGATCCGCCTTGATGGCTCGGCGACCGAGGTGATCACCAAGGGCCGGCATGATCCTTGCGTTGGCATCCGCGCCGTGCCCGTGGGCGAAGCGATGATGGCTTGCGTGATCCTCGATCATATATTGTTGCATCGCGGGCAAGTGGGCGAAAATCGCGGCAAAATCGGCTGATATGCTCGCCATCCTGTCAATCACCTTCCCGATCTATGCCGCCGTGGCTTTGGGTTATTTTTCTGTGCGCAAAGGGGTTTTTAAACCTGACCACATGCCGGTTTTCGGCGGCTATGTGATGAACATCGCTCTGCCCGCGCTTTTGTTTAACGCAGTGGCAAGCCGCAATGTCAGCGAAGTGTTCAATCTCACCTATATGGCGGTGTTTCTTGTCGGCGGCCTAATGACCATCGCATTGGCCTGGGTCTGGTTCACCGCAATGGGCTACAGCCCTTCGCGGCGCGCGGTGGCCATAATGGGCACCACCTGCCCGAATTCGGGCTTCATCGGCTACCCGGTGTTACTCCTGACCTTCCCTGCTCTGGCAGGGCAAGTGCTCGCTCTCAATATGTTGGTGGAGAACTTTGTTCTCATCCCGATCTGCCTTGCCATGATGGAAGCCACAAAAGCTGGCCAAGACGGGCATACACTGCGCAAGATCGCCCGCATCCTTGCCGGCTTTTTTCGCCGTCCAATGGTGATCGGCCTCATTGCAGGGCTGATCGTTTCACTCTCCGGGTTTGCTCTTCCCGACCCTGTGACGCGCTTCCTTTCGATGCTGGCGGCCTCTGCCTCGGCGCTTGCGCTCTTCGTTATCGGCGGCTCGCTTGTGGGTCTGCCGTTTCGTGGCAACAGGTCTGTGGCAGGACAGATCGTTCTGGGCAAACTCGTCTTACACCCTGCGATGGTGGCCGTTGCGATGGTGCTTGTCTCTCTCGTCGGTCTTGCTCCGCTCAGCCATGAGCTACGCATTGCCGTGATCATCTCCGCCGCGATCCCGATGTTCTCGATCTATGCTCTCTTCGCCCAAGAGCTGAACCACGAAGGCATGGCATCAATCGCCCTGATCACTGCGACATCTGCGGCGTTCATCACGCTCAATCTGTTGCTGCTCTACCTGCTCTAAGGCTTGATCTGTGCTTGCTTGGAAAGCTGCACAGCAAGGATACCAGCCGCAACAATCGCCACCCCGATCACGTCCAACGCGCCCAGCTCCTCTCCCAAAAACACCGCAGCAACCGCCACGCCGAAAAACGGATTGAGAAAGTGAAATGTTGCCGCCTTCACCGCCCCGATGTCGTTGACCAGCGTAAACCAAACCCACGTCGCCATCAGCCCCGGCACCAGTGTGGTATAAACGAACGCCACCACCAGCTGCCAAGACCACGTCACGCTGATCGTTTCGGTGAAAGCGGACACAACGGCAAGACATGCCGCGCCAACGAACATTTGCAACCCGACGATCATCATCACATTGCCACCCGAAGACGCCCCGCGCACCGATAAGGTTGCCACCGCCAAAGCGGTCGCGCCAACAAGACACAGAACCAATCCGGTTACATCCAATCCACCTTCCAGCCGTCCGCCCATGATGATCGCAACGCCAACAAACCCTGCAATCAGCCCGAGCATCGCGACCGGATGCAATTTGTCGCGAAACACAATCCACCCAAGCAGCGCTACAATCAAAGGCATCGTCGACGCGATGATCGACGCCAACCCGGCCTCGATCCATTGCATCGCGACAAAGTTAAGCCCGAGGTAAAGCGCGTTTTGGCAAATCCCGAAAACGATCGTCGCGCGCCATTGTCCCGGTGTAAGCCGAAAGCTCTGCCGCAGCGCCAGTGCAATTGCGACCCCAATCAGGCCCGAAATAAAAAACCTGAGCGAGAGCGAAGCGACCGGCGGCGCATAGGCCACGATCACGCGGGCGGATGTAAAGGCCGACGACCACATGAAGGCAAACACCACCCCCATCAATATTACCCGTAACTTCATGCGCTCCTCACCCCGGCCCGAAAAATGAAAAGGGCCGCCCTCTGGGCGACCCTTTCCGAAACTCGTGCAAGATGCAAGATCAGCCGTTAACGCTGTCTTTCAGAGCCTTGGCAATGGTCATCTTGACCACTTTATCCGCTTCTTTCTTGATCTGCTCACCCGTAGCAGGGTTGCGAACCATACGCTCAGGGCGTTCGCGGCAATAAATTTTGCCAACACCCGGCAGGGTCACTGCACCACCGCCGGAAACTTCGCGGGTGATGATTGCCACAACAGCGTCCAGTGCGCCTGCGGCTGATTTCTTATCGCTGCCCATTTCTTCTGCCAGTGCGGCCACAAGCTGGGTTTTGGTCATTGGTTTTGCCATTTTAGGTCTCCTTCACTTGCCCGAACACTAGGGCCTCATTGCCGTCATATAACGGGATATAGCAGATGAACACAACGAATAGTGGGTCTTTGCAAGCGAAAACAAGCATTTTGTGGCTGTTTTTGCAGTGTCAGAGGAACGCTGTTTCGTTGAAGCTACGTAATTTCCGCGAATGTAGCCGTTCAAGCGGCATATCACGCAGCGACTCCATAGCGCGAATCCCTATCATCAAATGCCGCTCAACTTGTGTTTTATAGAAATCCGAGGCCATGCCCGGTAGTTTCAATTCGCCATGCAATGGCTTGTCAGACACGCACAGCAAAGTGCCATAAGGCACCCGAAAACGGAACCCGTTTGCCGCAATCGTTGCGCTCTCCATATCCAGCGCAATCGCCCTGCTTTGGCTTAAGCGTTGCACAGGCCCCTCATTCTCACGCAGTTCCCAATTGCGGTTATCAAGACTGGCGACTGTCCCCGTCCGCATAATCCGCTTCAGGTCATATCCCTCTAATTGCGTCTCTACAGCCACAGCGTTTTCCAAAGCGATCTGTATCTCCGCCAACGCGGGCACCGGCACCCAAACCGGCAGATCATCGTCCAACACCTTGTCTTCACGCAGATACGCATGTGCCAACACGAAATCACCCAGAGATTGCGAGTTTCTCAGCCCCGCACAATGTCCAACCATAACCCAGGCATGCGGGCGCAGCACCGCAATGTGATCCGTCGCCGTTTTGGCGTTCGACGGCCCAACCCCGATATTGACAAGTGTGATCCCTGACCCGTCCGGGCGCTTCAAATGATAGGTCGGCATTTGCGGCAATTTGTGTGGCATGATCAACGACGCATCTGCCTCGGTGATCTCGGCGTTTCCCGTTGCGACAAAACTGGTGTAGCCGCTTTTTGGATCCCCCAGAACCTGACGCGCATAGGTCTCGAACTCGTTCACATAGAACTGATAGTTGGTAAAGAGCACATGGTTCTGAAAATGCTCTGGGTCCGTTGCTGTATAATGCGACAAACGCGCCAGCGAGTAATCCACGCGTTGTGCTGTAAAGGGCGCAAGCGGCATCTCTCCGCCCGGCCCCGGCTGAAACGTGCCGTTCACGATATCATCGTTCGTTGTGCTCAACTCTGGCACGTCGAAGTGATCTCTCAGGGTAAAGGCAGAGGCACCCTGCTGTGGCACTGCGATCGTCGGATCACCCGACACCGCAAAATGCACAGGAATCGGCGTGTCCGACAGCCCGATTTCCACCGGCACGCCATGGTTCTCGATCAAAAGTCCGATTTGTTGGCGCAGATAATTCGCAAAAAGCCGCGGTCGCGTAATGGTTGCAACATGAACACCCGGTTCCGGCACATGGCCAAAACTCAGCCGACTGTCGATCTTGGCAAAGCTGGTGGTCGCGATCCGTATTTGCGGATAACAGGCGCGCGCACGTCTGCTCGGCGCCTCACCTTCCATCGCCTTTGAAAATTCGCGGCATAGGAACTGCACGGCGGCGTCATAAAGCTCACAAAGCCTTTCCACAGCCGCTTTCGGGTCGTCAAACCGCGCCGCCGGCATCAAATCCGGCCCCAGAAAGTCTCCATGCTCCATGTCCATTTCGCGCGTCCTTTCGGGCGCCACCGCGCCAACCTGACTCAAATCTGAGCCACGTTGACACGGCTCTGTGCGGCTTTCAAGCTATCCCAAACCACCCAAGGGAAGACCGCACCATGGATTATGAAACCGTCGACGCCGCCGATTTCGGCGCGAGCCTGCGCGGTCTTGGCATCAATATTCTCTGCCACGACCTGCGCGCCACGGCTCGTTTCCTCGAACAGGTCTTCGATATGCAGGCTCATCGTCTGTCCGATGACTTTGCCATCATGACTTATGGCAGCGCAGTGTTTCAGCTTCACCAAGACACCACTTACACCAAAAACCCGCTGCTGAACCTGCTCCCTGAAAACCCTCCCCGCGGCGCAGGGGTCGAAATCCGGCTATATGATACAGACCCGGATATCGCCGCCGCCCGCGCCGAAAGCGCCGGTGGTACACTCTTGCAACCCGCAACAGACAAACCCCACGGCCTTCGCGAAGCCTATATCCTTGATCCTGACGGGTATGCGTGGGTGCCTTCTCGGCCGTTATGACTTTCCCCTGTTTCTTTCCTGGAAAAAATAACCAATTCTGTCCCTGACAAACGAAACCACCCTCCGCCACCAGGCATCGCGCCAGCCGCACACTGAATAAAAGCGCGCGGTAGCACCCATTTGAATCACGCCGCCCCAGACGTCGCAAACGAACAAGACAGGGCGCAAACTCCCATGGTCGGTTGACCGCATACGACAAAGGACCAAAGCTCATGACCGTCACCTCCCTGCGCCCGAATATGGATCACTGGCAAGAGCGTGTTGATCTCGCCGCTGCCTTCCGCTGGACAGAGCGGCTCAACATGCATGAGGGCGTCGCCAATCACTTTAGCCTTGCGATCAATGACGACGGCACACGGTTCCTGATGAACCCCAACCAAATGCATTTTGCCCGCATCCGCGCGTCGGATTTGCTCGAAATTGATGCCAACAACCCGGAAACCCTTACTGGTCCGAACGCCCCCGATCCAACGGCTTGGGGATTACACGGCGCTTTGCATCGCCACTGTCCTCATGCCCGCTGCGCCATGCACGTGCATTCCATTCATGCCACCGTGCTCGCCTCGCTGGCGGACAGCACCTTGCCGCCAATCGACCAGAATTGCGCAACCTTCTACAACCGCGTCGTGATTGATGAACACTACGGCGGCCTCGCATTCGAAGAAGAAGGCGAACGCTGCGCCGCGCTCTTTTCCGACCCCTCAAAGAAGGTCATGGTGATGGGCAATCATGGCATCATGATCATTGGCGCCACGGTCGCGGAAACCTTCAATCGCCTCTATTATTTCGAGCGCGCCGCAGAAACCTATATCCGCGCGTTGCAAACCGGCCGCGAGCTGCGCATTTTGCCCGATGAAATCGCCGAAAAAACAGCGCGTGAGCTCGAAGCATACCCAGAGCAAGACGCCCGGCACCTCAGCGAATTAAAAGCGATCCTTGATGAAGAAGGCTCAACCTACGCGTCCTGAGCAATCCATGCCCATTCTCACACCGACAAAGGACTCGCAATGCACTTCGCACTGACCGACGAACAGCAAATGATCGTCGACACCACCCGCAGTTTCGTCGAAAAGGAACTCTACCCGCACGAGGCCGAGGTCGAGCAGAGCGGCCATCTTTCGATGGATGTCATCCGCACGGTGCAGGCCAAGGCCATGGACGCTGGCCTTTACGCCGCCAACATGCCCGAAGATGTGGGGGGCGCGGGGCTCGATACCCTTTCATGGCTACTCTATGAAAAAGAACTCGGACGCGCCAATTACGCGTTACACTGGACCTGTGTTGCAAGGCCCTCCAACATCCTGCTTGCGGGCACGCCGGAACAACGCGAGAAATACCTCGCGCCCTGTATTCGAGGCGAAACCTGGGATTGCCTTGCCATGACCGAACCCGGCGCCGGCTCGGATTTGCGCGGGATGAAAGCCACAGCCAGAAAAGATGGTGACGATTTCATCCTCAATGGCACCAAGCATTTTATATCGCACGCCGATATTGCCGGGTTTTCCATCGTTTTTATGGCCACCGGCGAAGAGGACACACCGCGCGGCCCAAAGAAGCTGATCACAGCTTTCTTTGTCGACAAAGGCACGCCCGGATTCAGGGTCCGCGACGGCTATCGCAACGTCAGTCACCGTGGATATACCAATTCGGTGCTTGAATTCGACGATTGCCGCTTGCCCGCCTCTGCGGTTCTGGGAGAAGTCCACCAAGGGTTTCAGGTCGCCAATGACTGGCTCGGCGCGACCCGCTTGCAAGTGGCCGCAACCAGCCTCGGGCGCGCTGAGCGCGCTTTGGAACACGCCATTTCCTATGCCGCTGAACGCCGCCAATTCGGCCAACAGATTGGCAAGTTCCAAGGCGTCAGCTTCAAACTGGCCGACATGGCGATGGAGCTGAAAGCCGCCAATCTTCTGACGTGGGAGGCCGCTTGGAAATTCGATCAAGGCACCGTGACCGAGGCCGACATGTCGATGGCGAAACTGAAAGCAACCGAAGTTTTGGCCATGATCGCCGATGAAGCCATCCAGATTCATGGCGGTATGGGGCTGATGGATGAATTGCCCCTCGAACGCATCTGGCGCGATGCGCGGGTCGAACGTATCTGGGAGGGCACGTCGGAAATTCAACGCCACATCATAAGCCGCGAACTTCTTCGCCCGCACGGGGCGTGACGCGCACCATGTCAGAGACCTCTCGTGGACTGACACGCTTTCTTAGGCCGCGCTCTATCGCCGTGATCGGCGGTGGCGCATGGTGCCACGCGGTTGTTCTGCAATCGCAAAAAATGGGGTTCTCGGGCCCGATTTGGCCGGTTCACCCCAAGGCCGACAAGATCGCAGGCATGTCTGCCTACGCAGATATCCAAGACTTACCAGGCCCGCCCGATGCGGTGTTCATTGGCGTCAATCGCACCGCAACAATCGACGCCGTGACCCGGCTTGCCAGTTTTGGCGCAGGCGGCGCCGTCTGCTTTGCCTCCGGCTTTTCCGAAGCCTCGGCAGAAGACGAAAGCGGTGCGAGCCTGCAAGAGCAACTCGTTCGGGCCGCTGGCGACATGCCCATTCTCGGCCCCAATTGCTATGGCTTCATCAATGCACTTGATGGCGCTCTGCTCTGGCCTGACCAACACGGCTGTAAACGGGTCGAGCAGGGCGTGGCCATCCTCACCCAAAGCTCGAACATCGCTCTAAACCTCACCATGCAGCGCCGCGCCCTGCCGTTGGCTTATACCGTGTCTTGCGGGAACATGGCCCAAACCACGCAGGCCCAAATCGCCATTGGGTTGCTTGACGACCCTCGTGTGACGGCCATCGGCCTGCATATCGAAGGTTTCTCCGATCTGCGCGCTTGGGAGGCTCTTGCGCACAAGGCACATAGCAGAGGCGTCCCACTTATCGCCCTCAAAGTAGGCCGTTCAGATCAGGCACGCGCGGCCACGGTCTCTCATACCGCGTCCCTTGCGGGCGGTGACGCCGGAGCACAGGCGTTTCTGAACCGGCTGGGCATACCGCGCCTGCCTGACTTGCCCAGCTTCCTCGAAACTCTGAAACTCCTGCATGTCACGGGCAAATTGCCCTCTAACAGGCTCGCCTCAGTTAGCTGCTCAGGTGGTGAAGCGAGCCTCATGGCAGATATCGCGTCGGGCTTTGACGTTAGCTTTCCGCCGCTTAACGACCGGCAACGCCGCGATCTGCGTGCCGCGCTTGGCCCCAAGGTCTCCCTCGCCAATCCGCTCGACTATCACACCTATATCTGGCGCGACACACAGGCCATGACGCGGACCTTTGCCGCAATCACCGACCCTTCGATCGCGCTGACTGCGCTTGTGGTCGATTACCCTCATACCGATGCCTCCGACTGGCGCTGTGTGACCGATGCGGCGATTGGGGTACGCGCGCAAACCGGAACCCCGGTGGCCGTTGCGGCCACACTGGGCGAATTGCTGCCCGAAGACACCGCGCAGGAACTGCTAAATGGCGGCGTCATCCCGATGCACGGCCTAACAGAAACGCTTCAGGCCGCCGAAGCCGCTTCCAAACAATATGTAATATGTGAAGAGCCCGTGCTTCTGCCCGGCCCCGAACGCCAAGCAACACTCCTTTCCGAGGCCGATGCCAAGACCGCGCTCGCCGCACATGGCCTTCCCATCCCGCGCCACACCCTCGCCCCAAGCCGCGAGACTGTCGCACAAGCGGCGGAAAAGCTGTCGTCGCCGCTTGTCCTCAAAGGAATGGGACTTGCCCATAAATCCGAAGCCGGCGCAGTGGTGCTTAATCTTACACCTGACACAATTGAAAACGCGGCCGAGACCGTGCCGGGCAACAGCTTCCTCATAGAAGAAATGGTCGAACACGGCATCGCCGAACTGTTGGTCGGCATCACCCGCGACCCGGCACATGGTTTCACCCTCACGCTTGCCGCCGGCGGCGTCCTGACCGAGCTCATGGCCGATAGCACGTCTCTGTTGGTGCCCTCACCGCGCGAAGCCGTTTACGAGGCGCTAGCTAAGCTGCGCATATGGCCGCTTTTGTCCGGTTTTCGCGGCAAACCCCCGGTGAACATCGACGCCGTTCTTGACGCGGTCATGGCGATACAATCCTATGTCATCAGCAATGCCGCGACAGTTGAAGAAGTCGAAATCAACCCGCTGATCTGCACCAAAGAAACCGCCATCGCCGCCGATGCGCTGATCCGAAAGGCCCCCTGATGAGCAACCCTATCAAAACCCGCCGCGAAGGCGCGATCCTCGAAGTCACGCTCGACCGTCCCAAGGCGAACGCGATCGACCTCGCCACCAGCCGCATCATGGGCGAGGTGTTTGCTGATTTCCGCGATGACCCCGATCTTCGCGTGGCCATTATCACCGGCGCGGGCGAAAAGTTCTTTTGCCCCGGCTGGGATTTGAAAGGCGCCGCCGATGGCGATGCGGTTGACGGTGACTACGGTGTTGGCGGGTTCGGTGGCCTTCAAGAGCTGCGCGATCTCAACAAACCTGTGATTGCTGCGGTGAACGGCATTTGCTGTGGTGGCGGACTTGAATGGGCTCTTTCGGCGGACATAATACTTGCCGCAGATCACGCCACCTTCGCCCTGCCCGAAATCCGCTCTGGCACCGTGGCTGATGCCGCATCGGTCAAGCTTCCCAAACGCATTCCTTATCACATTGCAATGGAACTGCTTTTGACCGGACGTTGGTTTGATGCCGAAGAAGCCGAATCCTGGGGGCTAGTCAATCACATTCATCCCGGTGCTGACCTGATGAAGCAGGCATGGGATTTGGCCCACCTGCTCGCCTCTGGCCCTCCGCTCGTCTATGCCGCAATCAAAGAGATCGTGCGCAGCGCCGAAGACGCGACGTTCCAAGACACGATGAACCGCATAACCAAGCGCCAATTGCCAACGGTAGACCGGCTCTATGCTTCAGAAGATCAACTAGAAGGTGCGCGCGCATTTTCAGAGAAGCGCGATCCTGTCTGGAAAGGGAAATAGTCGGTTTGTCCCAACACCCGACATTTGATGCGCCCCGTGATTCTCTCAGGTGATTAAAGTTAGGCGGGTCGCAGTATGCCGACGCGCAAGATACCGCCGATCAACGCAGTGTTTTTGTCGTCTGCCCCGGCTCCATGCCAACATCTAGTAGTTTTCTGCCGTTTTGCGGTTGCAGCATCGTAAAGCTTGCTTAAAACCCATGCAAAGTCGTAAGCTCGGTCAACGTTTTGGTAACAAGAAATTTTTACAATCCATGGTTAGTGGTTGCGACCAACATTGGTCGTGAACTCGTAAACATTTAGAGTGTCGGTTAATTGGGATTGCGCGGAGGCGGTATGTTTTTTTATGAGATGGTCACGACCCTGACCAGAACGCAAAAGCGCTACATTTTTCAAGCGATCGACGCGCTCATGGTTCCTTTGGCGTTGTTCCTTGCGGTCATGCTGAACGCGTCTGTTACTTTGTCCTGGTCGTTGGCAATCGCATTGGCACCGCTCTGTGCGATAATTGTGGTGATCGCGGCAATTGCCTCTCACATGCTCGGCCTCACCCGGATCAAGCTTAATGCCTATGAGTTTCAGGGTATTTTACGCACCAGCGTGTTCGCCGTTATCCTTGGTCTGTCTGGATTGCTGCTTAACGTTGCTTTTGGCAAACCCGCGACAATCGAGACGTTCCTGATTTTCACGATGACGATCCTGATCATGGGCGTTGCGGGGCGCATGTCGATGCGGCAGTTTTTGCTATACATCTATCGCAGCGGCTCTGACCGGATGCGCGTGCTTGTCTATGGGGCGGGTCAGACCGGCCAACAGCTTGCAGCGGCGCTGCGCACCGATGACGCGGTTCAACTGGTTGCCTTCATTGACGACAATCCGACGTTGCAATCGCTCGTCGTATCCGGCCTTCCGGTGTATTCCCCGACCAAGGTCAAAGAGCTTGTCGAGCGCGAAGCCATTGACCGTGTTGTTCTTGCCATGCCTTCGTCTTCGCAAACAATTCAGGCGCGTATTGCACACAAGCTGCGCCAATTGGGCTGCGAGGTGCATTCGCTCCCCTCCTTCGCGACACTGGTCAGCGAAGGAGAGCTAGGCACCCGCGTCGCGCCAGTCTCGCTCAGCGATCTGCTTGGCCGCTCACGCCTTGAAAATGAACTGCCTTCGGTCTCTGATACCTATTCAGGCCGCCGTCTGCTGATTACCGGGGCCGGTGGCTCGATCGGGTCGGAATTGTGCCGGCAGCTGATTTCCTGTCACCCCGAGCGCATCGTGCTGCTCGATCATTCCGAATTGGCGCTCTACAATATTGCCAAGGAGCTCTCCGAGCTGGCGGCGAACACCCATATCGAACCGGTGCTGGGCTCGGTCTGCAATCGCGAGCTGGTGGATCAGGTCTTGGCGGACCATGACATTGATGTTGTTTTGCACGCTGCTGCCTACAAGCATCTGTCGCTGGTCGAAACGAATGTTATCGCCGGGATCGAGAACAATGTTTTCGGCACCAAAACTGTCGCCGATGCGGCCCGCGCGGCCGATGTTGACCGGTTTATTCTGGTGTCCTCAGACAAGGCCGTGCGTCCGACCAATGTTATGGGCGCGTCCAAGCGCCTTGCCGAACTTATTGTGCAGGATTTCTCGACCCGCTCGGACAAGACCCTGTTTTCCATGGTGCGCTTCGGAAACGTTCTCGGCTCTTCCGGCTCGGTCATTCCGCTGTTTGAAGAACAAATCGCGCGTGGCGGTCCCGTGACACTCACCCATGGCGAGGTCACCCGCTATTTCATGACCATTTCCGAAGCTGCGCGCCTTGTGTTGCTGGCTGGCTCTTTTGCCCGTGGTGGCGATCTGTTCGTGCTCGACATGGGTGATCCGGTGCCGATCCATAAGCTCGCCCGCCAAATGATCGAAGGCGCAGGCCTGACCGTCATGGACGAAGAGAAACCCGATGGCGATATAGAGATCGTCGAAATCGGTCTGCGGCCGGGTGAAAAACTGCACGAAGAGTTGCTGATTTCGCCTGACATGCTGACAACGCCACATCAGAAAATCATGCGTGCCCAAGAGAACTTCCTCTCTGAGCTTGAGGTCGCCAATGCGCTGAAAGACCTGCGATTGGCGATCAGCGCCCGCGATTCGAACGCCATTCGCGCGGTCATTGCCCGCTGGGTCGAGCGGTACGAGGTGACACCGCAAGACGACGAATTGCAGATCAGCTAGACCCTGTTCGAAATCTCGATCAAATTGCCATCCGGGTCGCGGAGATACAGTGATCGTATCGGCCCTTGTGCGCCGCTGCGATTGACCGGGCCAAGCTCCACCTCGACATTGGCTGCCGCGAAATGCGCCATCCACTCTTCCAATGGCCCTGCGCTCAGAAAGCACAGATCAGCCGACCCCGCCGTGGCCAAAGCGGCCTTGGGTTCAAACTCGGCTCCGGCTTGGTGAAGATTGATTTTCTGTGCCGCAAAGCTGAGCGCCCAGCGCTCGCTGCCATCTGCCGGGTAAAACCGCTCGGAGCGCATCCCCAAAACATCGGTATAAAACTTCAAGCTCGCTTTCAGGTCTGCGACCGTGAGAACAAGATGATCGAGGCTTTCAACCTGCAACTTAGCTTGCCTCATTGCGCCAACGCTCTCTTCTTTCTAAGGTCCACGCCATGCAGAATGACAGCCCCCAATCCCATAGTCAAAATGACAGCCTCGACCCGGCCCGCGCCAGCGCATTGCAAGTCACTTTGGGGGCTGAGGCCAGCATCACCAATGGCTCCCCGTTGCCGCCATTTTTTGAACAGCTTTATTTCTGGGAAACCCGCCCCTCAAGCGAGCTTGGCCGCGACGGCCATCCACGCACCGGCCTTGGGTTGATCCCCGATATGGGCTTGCCCCGACGCATGTGGGCGGGCGGGCGGCTTGCGTTTCAAGCCCCGCTTTTGGCCGGTCGCCCGGCCGAAAAACGCAGCTTTGTCGAGGCGGCAACGCACAAACAGGGCCAAAGCGGGCCATTGGCTTTCGTCACTCTGCGCCACGAATTTCATCAAGATGGCCGCCTGTGCCGCACCGAATGGCGCGATCTTGTCTATCGCGAGGCACCCGGCCCCTGACCAAGCAACTCCCGTGCCGCCAACCGCCCCCACGGACGAGGAAACCCGCCGCGAAGTCAGCTTCGACAGCACCACCCTGTTTCGCTATTCCGCGCTGACGTTCAATGGCCACCGCATTCATTATGACCTCGATTACACCCGCAATGTCGAAGGGTATGGCGGGTTGATTGTGCATGGCCCGCTGCTGGCCCAGAGCCTAATGCTACTGTCCGAGGAAGAGTTGGGACCGCTCAAAGGCTTTTCCTTCCGCGCGACCTCACCCTTGTTTCATTTCGAGACTGGCACGCTTTGCCGCAAGGGCAAATCGCTTTGGGTGCGGGGCCCGGACGGGCGACAATGTATGCAGGCCGAAGCCGACATTTAGACAACGTCAGAGCGACGCGTCGGGGCGGAACCCTTCGGGGATTTCGTCGCGCCCCTCCAACACCAGATCGGCCATGACCCGTGCGATACCGGGGGCCATGCCAAATCCGATCTTGAAACCGCCATTGGCGATGAATTGGCCGTCGAACAAGGGGTGTGCGCCCAAGATTGGCGCACGGCTCTTGGCACGCGGGCGCACCCCGGCCCAGCGCTCTTTGACCTTGGCATTTCTTAAAATGGGCATCGCGGCAAACGCCTTATGCAACACCTCATCAAGTTGCTCATCGGTGGTGTCCGGCGCATCATAGTCGCGCTCGGATGTCGACCCGACAGCCACCGTCCCGTCGTCGTGCGGCACTATGTGCACGCCATTGGCAAAGACCTGCGGCAAGGCGCGCGCGTCATAGTCAAGCACCGCGCCCTGCCCCTTGACGCCATTACCGACCATCCGGCCAAGTGCGTCGCTGATCCGGGTCAAATCCCAAACGCCTGCGGCCCAGATCACACGCCCGGCGTCATCGGCTTCGCGGACGATCTCACCGCCTTTGGCAACAATCGCGGCGGCCAACGCTTCGGCAGCCGCGCGTGGGTGCATCCTCGCGCTTAACGTGTCATGGACAAACCACCCGGTGGGGCTAAGCGGTGCCCAATCGCCGAATTTCTCGCCATCCACCACCTGCCAGCGCGCAAGATTGCCCCACAGCTTTTTCGCTGTGACCTCCCTTGCGCGGGCAAGATCACAGGCG
The DNA here is from genome assembly GCA_025916135.1 of Rhodobacteraceae bacterium D3-12. Lineage (NCBI taxonomy): Bacteria > Pseudomonadati > Pseudomonadota > Alphaproteobacteria > Rhodobacterales > Roseobacteraceae > Phycobium > Phycobium rhodophyticola. Next base: position 3,778,325 of record CP104793.1, read on the forward strand.
CGCTCATCCATCAATGGCTGCACCCTCCCCATGCGAGCGTAGCCCGCTGAAAGCCCCCCTCGCCCTCGACATCGGCCCAGAACCGCGCCGCTGACAGCAAGCTTTCAAGCTGAAACGCTTTCTTGTCGTTCCAGTTTTCGGGCACATGCGGTGCCAATGCGCCGACCACACCGCCCGAGGCGCCTGCGCCCACGCCATACGGGTCAACCACCCGCACACTCGCGCCTCGTCGCAAGCACTCCCAAGCGATTGAAAGCCCGATAATTCCGGCCCCGCGGATCGTTACATCAACCATTGCCAAAGCCCGCGCCCCTCTGCATTGTCGCGTGGTTGGCGGAGAGACTTGCCCGCCCACATCAACGCTCTTACGGGATCACACGGACATGAGCCAGCAGGCAGACATCGAATGGCGTGACGGTTTGGTGCCGGTCTCGACCCGCTTTGATGATCCGTATTTCAGCCTTGATAACGGCCTTGCGGAAACCACCTATGTCTTTCTCGATGGCAATGACCTTCCCGCGCGATTCTGCGACGGGTTTCACATCGGCGAACTCGGCTTTGGCACCGGTCTTAATCTTCTGGCCGCGCTGCACCTGTGGCGCAAAAACGGCCAGACGGGCCGCCTGCATTTCACCAGTTTTGAGGCTTTTCCGATGGCTGGCGATGACATGATCGCGGCCCAAGCAGCGTTTCCCATGCTTTCCGAGATCAGCGCAGAGCTCGCGCCGTATTGGCAAGCCGGATCAACGGCATTCGACCTCCCCGACCTCTGCTTCAACCTCATCACTGGCGACGCCCGTGAAACGCTGCCGAACTGGCCCGGCAAAGCCGATGCATGGTTCCTTGACGGGTTCTCTCCGGCCAAAAACCCCGAGCTTTGGGAACCAGCCCTAATGGCGATGGTTGCCGAGCATACGGCACCGAGCGGCACCGCCGCCACCTATACCGCCGCCGGCTTCGTGCGTCGGGGGCTGACCGATGCGGGCTTTGATGTTCAAAGACGCGCCGGGTTCGGCCGCAAACGACACATGACAATCGCGACATTCGAAGGCAGCCCTTGAGATGAGCCAGCAAAACACCCGCCTCGGCATCCTCCTGATGGTTGCCACCACATTCGTTTTCGCCATGCAGGACGGTATCTCGCGGCATCTGGCCGGGGAATACAACGTGATGATGGTGGTGATGATCCGCTATTGGTTCTTTGCGGCGTTTGTTGTGGCCGTGGCCGGTCGCAAGGCGGGTGGCGTTATGGCTGCCGCTGCCACGGCTCAGCCCGTCGTCCAGATTTTTCGTGGCGCGCTTCTGGCGCTTGAAATTTGCGTGATGGTGCTGGCCTTCACCCTGCTCGGATTGGTGGAAAGCCACGCGGTGTTCATTTGCTATCCTTTGCTTGTCGCGGCCCTTTCCGGTCCGATTTTGGGCGAGCATGTGGGCTGGCGGCGGTGGGCGGCGATCGGGGTCGGATTTATCGGCGTGCTGATCATTTTGCAGCCGGGTTTCGGGGTGTTTTCCCCCTATGCTCTTGTGCCGCTCGCCTCGGCGTTGATGTTTGCGCTTTACGGTCTGCTGACCCGCTATGTGGCGCGGCGCGATTCTGCGGCGACCTCGTTCTTTTGGACCGGCGTTGTGGGGGCGGTTGTGCTCACGCCTTTGGGCCTTTGGTCATGGGAGCCGATGACCACCTCCGATTGGGGCTGGATGAGCGTACTTTGTGTCACCGGGGCGTTCGGCCACTGGCTCTTGATCCGGGTTTACGAAGTGGCCGAAGCCAGCGCAGTTCAGCCTTTTGCCTATTTGCAACTGGTGTTCGGCGCGGCCATCGGCGTCACCGTCTTTTCCGAAGACATCCCGCTCAACGTGTTGATCGGCGCGGGGATCATCGTCGCGGCCGGGCTATTCACCCTCTGGCGCGAGCGGCAGAACGCTTGAACCGAGAAGCTCTTTGCTGAACGGTTGCGGCAATGGCGGCTTGCCCAAACGCGCCCGGTAGACCGGCATCGACTCGGCCACGCGCATCACATAGTTCCGGGTTTCATTGAACGGGATATGTTCGATCCAGTCGATCATATCGATGTCGCCAGCCAGCGGGTTGCCATAGCGTTTCATCCAACGCACCGGGCGGCCCGGCCCGGCGTTGTAACCGGCGGCAACCATGATGACATTGCCATCAAACTGCGCCGCAAGAGTCGCGAGATATGCGCTGCCCAACTTGGCATTATAACGCCAGTCGTTCAGAACCGCCGCCGGATCGTGATCCACTTTCAACTCGCGCGCCACCTGCCGCGCCGTTGCTGGCATCAACTGCATCAGCCCCTGCGCCCCGGCGCCTGACACCACCACCGGGTCGAACTCGCTCTCGCGCCGGGCAATGGCCAGCGCCATCTCCTTGCTGACCGGCAGATCCATCTTGTGCAACGGATGCAGCGCATAATAGGGCCCCGGCAAAACGATGCTTTTGCTCGCCGCGAACTTGCCCAGCATCACGCCCAGATGCGGTGCTCCAAGGTCTTCGACCATGTTGCCCAGTTGGCCCAAGCCCTTGCGATCCAGCCCCTCGGCCATGTGCAGCATGAATTGCTCGGCCAGCGTCAGCCGGTTCATCGCCACGGCCAGCGCAATCACCTGCGCCAGATCGCTCTTGGCAAAGTCGGCCTCCTGCCACGCCGGAAAATACTCGGCCCCTTTCAAGGCAACATCCGGCGCAATCCCGGCCCGCTCGGCAGCCAACAAACCATAAAAGCTGGTCTGCTGTTTGGCCCCTTCGGCCCAAGCCGCCTTGGCCTTGTCCATCTGGCCAAGCGCCGCCTGCGCCTCGCCCAGCCAGTATCCCGCACGACCCAGTGAAATCGGTGTCCAGACCGCCTCGCGAAACAGCTCGAAATGCGCCAGCGCCAGCGCCGGATCATTCAGCTTGCGCAGAGCAAGATAGCCCGACAACCATTCCAGATCAGAAAAGGACGAGCCTTCGACCAGCCCGTGATTGGTGGCGATCCTATAGGCCAGCTTGGCATTGCCTTCGCGCATCATTCGCCGGGCAAGATTGCGCCGCCACCCGGCCCAGCGCGCCGGTTCACCCAGCGTACCGGCCTCGGAGCGTTCATAGAGCAACTGGATCGCTTCGCCGGTGCGTCCCTTGCCCAACCGCCACAGAAACCGCTCATAGGCGAGGCCCGGATCATCTTTGAGCGCGTCCGGCACCGCATCGACGAGCGCGTCCACATTCTTGGCCCCGTTGCTCAGACCCAAGCGCGCCTTGGCAAGAGCCTGATGGCCCTCGCTCACCAGCGGCAGCATCAACTGCACATCGCTCGACAGCCCGCGCCAGAGCGCCATGTCCAAACGGGCCTCGTGATGCGGCTTTAACAGCTTGCCGTGCCGTTCAATGAAAAACGCATGATCCTGCGCCGTCAGATCAAAGCTGCGCCACGCCAAGACGATCTCGGCCTCGGCTTCGCCCTGTTCCCCCGCCTGCAAAAGCGCCTCGGCAAAGAGTAGCGCGCCTTGGCCGGTCTGTGGCGGCGTCTCGCGGAAGAGAGCGATCATCTTGTCCCTTGGCAAGCTGCTCAACGGCTTTTCGCTGCGTTTGCGCAACAGCTTGAGCCCCGGCCAATGCCCGTAGGCATCAAGGAACGCGACGATTTCATCGCCCGACCCGCGCCCGGCCCGAAGCCGATACCATTCAATCAATGTCTCTGCCGCGGGTCCGTCGCGCCGTGCCAGCAACGCCGCTCGTTCCCAATCGCCGCGGTTCATCGCATGGATTGCGCTCGCCAATGGGCGCGGCGCCTGCTCGCGCAGGGATTGCGCGGCCAGTGGGCCGCTCAACACGCATAAAATCAAGGCTGCGATTCGCAACATCTCTTGCATTTCCCTCGGCAACGCCGGATAGACACCCCCAGCATAGCGCCCATGCACCTGCCTTCAATTCACAAACTTGGCAGGATGCGATTTGCCCGCTAGGGTCCGGCGCTGAAACCTATCCAAGGGCCACCCCAGTGCCCACGACAACAAGAGGAGCGTTGCCATGTTCAAAGGGTCCATTCCTGCCCTGGTCACGCCGTTCAAGAACGGCGAACTTGATCTGGAGACGCTGGAGAAGCTGGTCGAGTGGCACATTGGCGAAGGCAGCACCGGGTTCGTACCCGTCGGCACCACCGGTGAAAGCCCAACGCTGAGCCACACCGAGCATGACGCTGTGGTCAACACCGTGATCAAAGCCGCCGCAGGCCGTGTGCCGGTTATCGCTGGCGCAGGCAGCAACAACACGCTGGAATCTATCCGCCTTGCCCAAGCGGCCGAGACGTCGGGAGCCGATGCCATCCTCGTGGTGACGCCCTATTACAACAAGCCCACGCAACGCGGGTTGATTGCGCATTTCACGGCCGTGCATGATTGCTGCAACCTGCCGATCATCATTTACAATATCCCCGGTCGTTCGATCGTGGATATGACGCCGGAAACCATGGGTGAACTGGCAAAACTGCCCCGTATTGCGGGCGTCAAGGACGCGACAGGCGATCTGTCTCGCGTGCCGCAACAGCGGATCACCTGTGGCCCGGATTTCATCCAGCTGTCGGGCGAGGACGCCACAGCACTTGGCTTTAACGCGCATGGTGGGATTGGGTGTATTTCTGTCACGGCCAACGTCGCACCCCGGCTCTGTGCCGAGTTTCAGGAGGCCACGCTGGCCGGCGATTACACCAAGGCTCTGGAGTATCTCGACCGGCTGATGCCCCTGCATCTCGCAATTTTCGCCGAGCCGGGATTGGCCGGGGCGAAATACGGGATGTCCAAACTGGGGCTTTGCGCCGAAGATGTGCGCTTGCCGCTCACCTGTGTTTCGGACGACACGCGCAACAAGATCGACGCGGCCATGCGCCACGCAGGTTTGCTGAACTAGGTATAGGCAGGGTGCGTGATTGCACGCACCTTCGCCAATCTAAATACCGATTTCGATAATCGCCTTGGCCAGAACGGGAATCGTTTTCTCGTTCAGCCCGGCGATGTTCATGCGACTGTCGCCGATCATGTAAATCCCATGCTCAACGCGCAGCCGCTCGACCAGTTCGGGCGTGGTGCCAAGCCGCGAAAACATACCGCGGTGCTGCGCAAGGAAGCAGAAACGGTCAGAGCCAGAGAGCTTTTGAAGCTCTCCCGCCAACTGTTCGCGCAGGCGCAACATGCCAAGGCGGGTTGCTTCCAACTCCGCCTCCCACATCGTGCGCAAGGCCGGGTCGGTCAGGATCATGGTCACCACCCGCGCGCCGTGATCAGGTGGAAAGGAATAGTTCTGGCGGTTGAGAAAGCTCAGGTTTTCCTGCGCCACGGCCACCTTTGAGCGGTCTGCGCACACTGCCATCAACAGGCCCGTGCGCTCTCGATAGACACCGAAGTTCTTGGAACAGCTCGCCGCGATCAACACCTCGGGGCAAGAAGAGGCCACCAGCCGGGTCGCCGCCGCGTCCTCATCAAGACCATCCCCAAAGCCCTGATAAGCAAGGTCGATCATCGGCAAAGCGCCCTTGGCGTTCAGCACCTCGATCACCTCCTGCCATTCGGTCAGGTTTAGGTTCGCGCCGGTCGGATTATGACAACAGCCATGCAACAGCACCACGTCGCCCGCCCGAAGCCCTTGCAGGTCTTCGATCATCCCCGCGAAATCAATCGCCCGCGTTTCGCTATCGAAATAGCGATAGGCGACTGTTTCGATCTCAAGATAATCAAGGATACTGAGGTGGTTGGGCCATGTTGGGTCGCTGACGAACACCCGCGCATCGGGGTTGGCCATTTTGATCAGTTCGAACGCCTGACGACAGGCGCCGGTGCCCCCCGGTGTGGCGGCGGCGGCGACCTGATCACGCGCCACGGCGTCGGCCAGCACAAGGTCGATCATCGCGTCGTGATAGGCCGGATCGCCAAGCAGGCCGACATAGGATTTGCTCTCTTGCGTGTCCCAAAGCTGTTTCTCGGCGGCCTTGACCGCATGCATCACCGGGGTGACGCCATCGGCGTTTTTATAGACGCCGACGCCAAGGTCGATTTTGCCGTCGCGCGGATCGTCGCGAAACATATGCATCAGCTGCATAATCTTGTCGACGGGTTGCGCGGTCAGCTTGTCAAACATCGCTTAATCTCCGGTGGCGACGGGCAGGGTTGGAAAAGCCCCCATTCAGACCAAGAGCCGTCATAGACCGCCCAGTCGCTTTTGCCAAAACGCTCCATCGCCAGCGCCAGAACACAGGCGGTCACGCCTGAACCGCAAGAGGCGATCGCCGGTTTGGAAAGGTCCATTCCCGCCGCTTCGAATATCGAGCGCAGCTCGGCCGGGTCTTTCATCGTCTTGTCTTCGTTCAACAAATTGACGAAAGGCACATTCTTTGAGCCGGGAATACGGCCTTGGCGCAGACCGGGCCAGATTTCATCTTCGGTGCCAGCAAAACGCCCGGCAGAGCGGGCATCGACGATCTGGTAATTTCCCAGTTTCGAGGCTGAGGATACCTGTGTGACGTCTTTGACCAAATGGTTCTGACGGCGCACGGTCATATGGCGGTCGCGGATCACTGGTGGCAGGTCTTCGGTTGTGCGATTTTCGGCCAGCCACTTGGGAAATCCACCGTCCAGAACGGCGATATTATCCTGCCCCATCAGGCGGAAAAGCCACCAGACACGCGCCGCGCTCATCAAGCCGTGGGTGTCATAGACGACGACCTGATGGCCATCGCCCACGCCCATCGCCCGCATGCGGGACATGAATTTTTCGACCGGCGGCGCCATATGCGGCAGCTCAGACCGGGCATCCGAGATCTCGTCAATGTCGAAGAATCGCGCGCCGGGAATATGGGCTGCGTCGTATTCGGCGCGCGCATCGCGCGGGTCGCCGGGCAAATAATATGTCGCGTCCAGAACCCTAAGGTCGGGGTCTTTCAGATGTGCCGCCAACCAATCGGTGGAAACAAGGGTTTTCGGATCATCAGCAGCCATGTGCGCCCCCTGGAAAAACTCTGTTCTCCCTAGCGCGGAGGCGCCAATTTCGCAAGGCCGGAGCGCGGTTTGTCGCGCCCCGGCATTGGTAAGAAAGGCAGATTTACTTCGCCATCATGTTCTTGACCACGCCGACAATGGCCAAAACCACGCCACCGCCAACACCGCCCGAGGCCACCTGCCCGACGATCGCGCCGATATCCATGCCACCGGCCATTTCGGTCGCGCCTGCTGCGGCTTCGGCCCCACCGGCGCCCAGCATCGACAGGATTTGGCCACCAATACCGCCACCAACAATGCCCGCGATCGAGTTCACGAGCACACTTTGGTTAAGGTTCTTGAGCAAACCACCAGCGGCGTTACCGCCGATTGCGCCCGAAATCAGGCTAATCAAAAATTCCATTGCGTTTCTCCAACGGGTCTAAACCAAAAGTGTTACCAAGGGCTGACCCATACGCCCCAGTCGCGGAGCAAGGTTAACAGATCGGTGATGCCGCCCTTCATGGGAGATTTGCGGCGCTATTCCCCGTGGCGCAGGAGGCGCTGTTTCTGGCGGCCCCAGTCACGCTTGGCATCGGTGGCGCGCTTGTCGTGCAGCTTCTTGCCCTTGGCGATACCGATCTTGATCTTGGCCTTACCGCGGTGATTGAAATAGAGCACCATCGGCACAAGGGTCATCCCCTTGCGCGCCGTGGCCTGCCACAAGCGGCTAAGTTCTTTCTTTGAAACCAGCAACTTGCGCTTGCGCCGTTCTTCGTGGCCGAAGGTCTTGGCCTGTTCGTAGGGGGCGATATAGCTGTTGACCAGCCACAGTTCGCCTTCGTCCACATGGGCATAGCTTTCGGCGATATTGGCATTGCCAAGGCGCATGGATTTGACCTCGGAGCCTTCGAGCATGATGCCGCATTCGAGGTCTTCCTCGATTGCGTAATCAAAGCGCGCGCGGCGGTTCTCGGCCACGACCTTGTAGTTGGGATTGTCAGGTTTCTTTGCCATAATCGGGGTTGATTACTCCTCTGGTAAGAAATCAGCAAGTATTGTGAACATGCCGATACGGCGAAAATCATCAGGGTGACTTCCGGCTGACCTCCGGCTGACATGCGTATGACATTCGCGCGGGTATGGATTAACCTTTGATTAAGTTAACGCAGCGTGCGGTGCTTGGGTTGTATTTGGTGGCTTTTACGAACAATACAAAGGAGTTTCGGGAAAAATCTGATAATCCTTTGTCGCGCGCGCGCGTATGACAGAGCGACACACAGGACGAAGCCAACCACTAGACGACAAAGCAGGACGACATAGATGAACCGTTACCCTCGCAACATGACCGGCCATGGCCAGAACCGCCCCAACCCGCAATGGCCGGGCAACGCGCGGGTGGCCGTGCAATTCGTGCTGAATTACGAAGAAGGCGGCGAGAATAGCGTGCTGCACGGTGATGCGGCCTCCGAGGCGTTCCTGTCGGATATTGCGGGCGCGGCGCAATGGCCGGGACAGCGCCATTGGAACATGGAATCGATCTACGACTATGGGGCGCGGGCCGGGTTCTGGCGCGTGCATCGGCTGTTTACCGAGGCCGGCATCCCGCTGACCATCTATGGTGTGGCCAGCGCGCTGGCGCGCAGCCCCGAACAGGTCGAGGCGATGCAGAGCGCCGGTTGGGAGATCGCCAGCCACGGGTTGAAGTGGGTCGAGCACAAGGACATGCCCGAGGCCGAGGAACGCGCCAGCATCCGCGAGGCGATCCGCCTGCACGAGGAAGTCACCGGCGCGCGCCCGCGCGGTTGGTATACCGGGCGATGCAGCGAGAACACCGTGCGACTGGTGGCTGAAGAGGGCGGGTTTGACTATATCTCGGACACATATGACGACGATCTGCCCCATTGGATCGAGGTGGGCGCGCGCGATCAGCTGATCATCCCCTATACGCTTGAGGCCAACGACATGCGCTTTGCCACCGCGCCGGGGTGGGTCACGGGCGAAGATTTCGGCAGCTATCTGCGCGATGCGTTCGACGCGCTCTACCACGAGGGCAAAGCGGGGCAACCGGCGATGATGAGCATCGGTTTGCATTGTCGCCTGATCGGGCGACCGGGCAAGATTGCCGCGCTGAAACGCTTTGTCGACTATATCCAGAGCTTTGACGATGTGTGGTGCCCGCGCCGGATTGAGATTGCCGAGCATTGGGCCAAGACCCACCCGCATCAGCGCCGCGAACGGCCAAGCGCGATGGAGAAGGCGCGATTTGTCGAGATGTTTGGCGGCGTGTTCGAGCATTCGCCGTGGATCGCAGAGCGGGCTTGGGCGCTTGAGCTTGGCCCCGCGCATGACAGCGCGGCAGGGGTGCATAGCGCCCTTGCGCGGATGTTTCGCAGCGCCAGCCGCGAGGAGCGGCTAGGCGTGTTGACGGCGCATCCCGATCTGGCCGGGAAGCTGGCGCAGGCCGGGCGGTTGACCGAGGAGAGCACGGCGGAACAGGCCGGTGCGGGGCTGGACATGCTGACCGATCAGGAACGCACACAGTTCACCGCGCTGAATGATGCCTATGTCGCCAAGCACGGCTTTCCCTTTATCATCGCGGTGCGCGACCATGACAAACCCGGCATCAAGGCCGCGTTTAAGCGGCGGATCGACAATGACACCGAGGCGGAGTTTGCCGAGGCCTGCAAACAGGTCGAGCGCATCGCGCGCTTGCGGCTGGAGGATATGCTGTGAGTGATGTGAGCTATGCGGTGCCGCCCGGCGGCCTGCCGGATCAGAGCCAGAACCCCGAAGGCACGGCCATCTTCACCGAGGCCTATGCGGTGATCCCTGCGGTGACGATGCGCGACATCGTAACCTCGTTCCTGCCGGGGTGGGAAAAGACGCGGGCGTGGATTTTGGCGCGGCCCCTGTCGGGGTTTGCCGAAACATTCGCGCAATACGCGGTGGAGGTCGCCCCCGGCGGCGGCAGCCACGCCCCCGAACCCGATGTCGAGGCGCAAGCGGCGCTGTTCATCACCCGCGGCACCGCGCGGCTGACCCTTGGGCGGGCCATCATCGAGCTGCGCGCCGGGCATATGGTGTATATCCCGCGCAGCGCGGTCTGGACGCTGTGGAATACCGGTGACGAGGTGCTGCATTTCCAATGGGTGCGCAAACGCTATGCCCCCCTGCCCGGTCAGCAACCGCCCGAGGCGCTGGTGGTGCATGAAAGCGAGGTGCGCCATTCGGCGATGCCCGATTGCGATGGCAAATGGGCGACGCAGCGGTTTTTCGACCCGCTCGATATCCGCTATGATTTCCACATGAATATCGTCACGTTCCAACCCGGCGGGCGCATTCCTTTTGCCGAAACTCATGTGATGGAACACGGGCTTTACGTGTTGCAGGGCACGGCGCGGTATCTTTTGAACAAGGATTGGGTCGAGGTCGGCCCCGGCGACTTCATGTGGCTGCGCGCCTTTTGCCCGCAGGCCTGTATCGCCACGGGCGACGCGCCGTTCCGCTATCTGCTCTATAAGGATGTGAACCGGCATCCGCTTTTGGGGCCGAGACCCCGGTGTCACCGGGCGGGGTGGCGTTGAATGGCTGAGATCGGGATCGCGCCGCTGACGTCTGCTGCCTTCGCCCCGTTTGGCGATGTGCTTGAGGTTGCGGGCGCGCCGGACAAGATTATCAACGCCGGATTTTGCGGGCGCTGGCATGACCGCGCCGCGTTGGATTTCGGCGCGGATGGCCGGGCCGGGATTTCGATATTCAACGCCGAGCCGCGGGCGCTGCCCTATACGCTTGATCTGTTGGAGCGCCACCCGGAGGGGAGCCAGGCGTTTTTGCCGATGCACGGGCACGAATGGCTTGTCATCGTGGCGCCGGATGCAGGCGGAAAACCGGGCAAACCGCTCGCTTTTCGGGCAAGCGGGGCGCAGGGGGTGAATTTCCATCGCGGCACATGGCACGGCGTGTTGACGCCTTTGCATACGCCGGGCCTGTTTGCTGTGGTGGACCGCATCGGGAGCACGCCGAACCTTGAGGAATACCGGCTTGATCCGCCTTATGTAGTTTTATCTTGACCAGCGCGACCCGCCGACAAGAGCGGGCGCGATCCCAACAAGGAGACAGTGATGACCGCACCCAACATTGGCAGCGCAGAGCAGCTGCGCGACCCTGATTACCTGCCACCTCTGGCGCAGGCGGTGCCATTGGGCATTCAACATGTGCTGGCGATGTTTGTGTCAAACGTGACGCCCGCCATCATCGTCGCCGGGGCGGCGGGGATCGGCTTTGGCTCGGACCAAGGGGCGCTCGGCTTTCCTGATATGAGCTATTTGATCCAGATGTCGATCCTGTTTGCGGGGATTGCCACGCTGATCCAGACCATCGGGATTGGCCCGGTGGGGGCGCGGTTGCCGATTGTGCAGGGGACATCGTTTGCCTTTGTGCCGATCATGATACCGGCGGTTGCGGGGCTTGGCACCGCCGGGTTGGGCGGGTTGATGACCGGCGTGGTTCTGGGCGGGCTGTTTCACTTTGTCCTTGGGTTTTTTGTCGGGCGCATCCGCTTTGCTTTGCCGCCTTTGGTGACCGGGTTGATCGTGCTGATGATCGGCTTGGCGCTGGTCAAGGTGGGCATTCAATATTCCGCCGGGGGCGTTTTGAAATACAACGCCGTGCATCTGCAATCCGCCGCGGGGGCGGCGCGGGTGCCGGTTGACTTGCCTGATCGGGCGGCGGGTTTTGCCAGCGCGTTCGGGACGATGCAATACTGGCTGCCGGCGCTTATTGTGGTGTTGGTCACGCTGCTTTTGAAATTCTTCGCTCGTGGTTTTATCTCGATCGCTTCGGTGTTTCTTGGGATTGTTGCGGGCTATGTCGTGGCCTTGGCCATGGGGCAGGTCAGCTTTGCCAATGTCGGCAATGCGCCGCTGTTTCAGGTGCCGATGCCGTTCAAATACGGCTGGAGCATTGATTGGGCGATTGTGATCGGCATGTGTTTCATGGCCGTGGTGTCGGTGATTGAAACGGTGGGTGATACCAACGGCATCACCAAGGGCGGCGCCGGGCGCGAGGCAACCGACGAGGAAGTCAGCGGCGCGACCTTTGCTGACGGGGTCGGCACGGCCATTGCCGGGGTGTTTGGCGGCTTGCCCAATACCTCGTTCAGCCAGAATGTCGGGCTGATTGCGATGACCGGCGTGATGAGCCGCCATGTGGTGAGCATTGGCGCACTGTTCCTGATCGTGGCCGGCTGCATGCCGGTGGTGGGCGCATTGATCCGCACCATGCCCGAACATGTGCTGGGCGGTGGTGTGATCGTGATGTTCGGCATGGTCGCCGCGTCAGGCATCAACATGCTGTCCGAGGTGAACTGGAACCGCCGCAACATGGTGATTTTCGCCACCTCGCTGTCGCTTGGCCTTGGTCTGCAACTGGTGCCTGAGGCGCTGCAACACCTGCCGCGCACGGCGCAGGTTTTGCTGACCTCGGGGCTGTTGCCTTCGGCGGGGCTGGCGATCGTGCTGAACCTGATCCTGCCCGAAAATCTGGGCGAGGATTAAGCGCTCGGACAGCGCGCGCTCGGCATCTAAATGATAGCCACCGGATCGCTTGCGATCCGGGTCGCGCCCGACCCCGCCCCCCAGGGCGGGCGCGACCCTAGCGTTGCGGCGGGAGGGCCACACCGGGCCGCTATCCCGCCGCAGGCCATTCACGGCGGCGCATCAAATGCGCTATGACACCCCTGCCCCGGACTTTTAACAACCATCCGGGTGACGGAGATTTTATGCTGGAGATTGCGGGAAACCGCTAGGCCCTCTCTCTTGGGGCCGAACACCACCAAGACCTGCTCACGCGTGACGCTGAGCCGGGGTCTTTATTTGTGTTCGCATAAAAACCGGAACTTCAAAGTGAACATTTCAAAGACAGAACAGCGGGTTCTGCACGTTTTGGCGCAGGGTGGAGCGATCCATTTTGAGCGCGCCAGCAACGGCAAAATCCGCGAAATCATCTGCTTTACCCGTGACGGTCACGTTCTGAGTGATTGTTCGGGTGAGGTTTTCAAACGGTTGCACCGGCGCCGGTTGATCCGCTCGCAATCCGGCAAACCCTATCGCATCACGCGCGAGGGGATTGTCGCGGTGCGGCCACAACTCGACAACCGTTAACCAATGAACACTGGAAAAAGACCAATGATACGAGACTACACAAACGACGACACGGATGGCTTGATCGACATCTGGTGGGAGGCGAATGCGCTGGCGCATCCGTTCCTGCCCGAGGCGTTCGTGGCGCAGGTGGCCTATGACATGCGCCATAGCTACCTGCCCAATGCCGAGACCTCGGTTTTGGAATTAGACGGCACGCCCATCGGCTTTATCGCCATGATCGGCACTGAGATTGGCGGGCTATTTCTTTTGCCTGCACATCACGGGCGGGGCCATGGCCGCGCTTTGGTCGATCATGTGGTGGCGCAAAAGGGGCCGCTGACGGTGGAGGTTTTTGCCGAAAACGCTGTGGGCCTGCCGTTTTATGAGCGGATGGGCTTTGCCAAAACGGGTGAGTATCTGCACGAGCCGTCCGGCGCGATGACGCTTCAAATGGCGATGCCCGGCGGTTAGGCCCGGAACGTGCAGCGCGGCGGCTTGGGCTTTCGCGCTGCACTGCCGCGCGCGGGGCTTATGCCCCTTTTTGCGGAAAGCCTCAGACGAAAATCGCCACGTTCTGACGCGCCGCGCCAAGCCGGTGACCCTTCAGATCGTGTAGCGCCATGTTTTGTAGGGAATAGCCGTGCTCGGCCTGTTCGCTGAACGACGACAGGCGCACCCAATCCAGCGTGTCGGGGATATGGGCAATGTCGAGCGACCAAGTGATCGTGCTGACCGGGCCGAAACGGTCAAAGCTGGCCATTGCGGCGGGAGGAAGCCCGTCACCGAGGCAGGCCATGGTGATGATCGGCGACAGCGCGCCGGGATCGCGCAGGCGCATCCAGACGGAAAAGGCGGGCGTTTCGGCGCCAGAGAGCAGATGCGCGCCGGTGGCGAGGCGCATGTCGAAATTCGACATGAAGTTGATCTGCGCGCTTTCGGGCATGAAGCGCGGGCAATCCTCAGGGGCGGGGACGTCTTCGTGGCTGAAATCATGGGCGAGAGCGCTGTCGCGCGCCTCTCCGAAAACCAGCGTCACGCGCACGGCGCTTTCCCCTTGGGAGCGGCAGTCAACCTCGACAAAGGCGGCCGAGCGCCCGCGCCGCAGCAGGGTCGGACGCAGATCAAGCGCGCCGCTTGCCGGGCGCATATAGGCGACCTGCATGGTGCGCAGCGGTGGCAGATCGGGAAACGCCCGCTGCGCCGCCGCAACGCTCAGCGCCGCCGTCAGCCCGCCGAATGTGGTGCGCCCTTGGGTCCAGTTGTCGGGCACGTCGCTGGCGAAGCCGCCATCAGTTTCGACCATATCGGCGAGTAGGGTGCTAAGCGGGATCATCGGGCCACCTTGGGGTTAATTCATGCTGTTTGCGGCATCAGATCACATTCCCGGCGGCGCTTGAATCGCTTTGCGAGGTGACGTGACGTTCAGGCTGCGGCAATTCAGCATGCAATTGCACACAATTTTTTGGCTTACCGCCGCTTCAAAGGCTGTTAAAAAGCAATCAGCCACCGTTTCCCGCGAAAGGACCTGCCAAATGGCCGCCATCACCGAAGAGCACCTGATTGAGAGCATTGCCGAGGGGCTTCAGTATATTTCCTATTACCACCCTGCCGATTTCGTTCAGGCGATGAGCGCGGCGTGGGAGCGTGAGGAGAACAAGGGCGCCAAGGACGCAATGGCGCAGATTTTGGTGAATTCGCGGATGTGCGCCATGGGCCGCCGCCCGATTTGTCAGGATACGGGCGCCGCGAACATTCACATCAAGGTGGGCGTGGAAGCGCCGCTCAAGCTGAAACGCTCGCTGCAAGAGATCGCCGACGAGGGCACGCGCCAAGGTTATCAGCGCGACACCAACCCGCTGCGCGCGAGCGTTGTGGTCGACCCGTTCGGGGCGCGCAAGAATTCGGGCGACAACACGCCCTGTATGCTGACGGTTGAAATGGTCGCCGGTGACACGGTCGAGGTCGAAGTCGCGGCCAAAGGGGGCGGCTCGGAAAACAAGTCGAAGTTCACCACGCTGAACCCGTCGGGCAATGTGGCTGATTGGGTGGTTGAGACGGTCGAAACCCTTGGTGCGGGCTGGTGTCCGCCGGGGATTTTGGGCATCGGCGTTGGCGGCAATGCCGACAAGGTGATGGCGCTGGCCAAGCAGAGCCTGAGCGAGCCGATCAACATGGCCGAGATTTTGCGCCGTGGTCCCAAGGACCATATCGAAGAGCTGCGCGTCGAGATTTACGAGCGGGTCAATGCGCTGGGCATCGGGGCGCAGGGCTTGGGCGGTGTGACCACCGTTCTGGACGTGAAGGTGAACACATGGCCGACCCATGCGGCGTCCTTGCCGATTGGGTTGATCCCGAATTGCGCGGCGACGCGGCATGTGCATTTCACGCTTGATGGGTCCGGCCCGGCAGAATTCACGCCGCCGAACATGGATGACTACCCCGAGATCCTGCTGGATGCGGCGGGCGTGCAATCGCGCAAGCTCGACCTTGATAACCTGACGGATGAGGTGGTGGGTTCGCTGACCCCCGGTGAGACCTTGCTACTATCGGGCACGCTCTATACCGGGCGCGACGCGGCGCATAAGCGGATGATCGACATGCTCGACAAGGGCGAGACGTTGCCCGTCGATCTGCGCGGCAAGGCGATTTACTACGTGGGTCCGGTGGATGCCGTGGGCGACGAGGCGATTGGCCCGGCGGGACCGACGACATCGACCCGGATGGACAAGTTCACCGACCGGATTTTGGGTGATACCGGTCTGAAAGTGATGGTCGGCAAAGCCGAGCGCGGCGCGGCCGGATTGGAAGCGATTGCCAAGCATAAGGCGGCGTATCTGATCGCGGTGGGCGGGGCGGCTTACCTTGTGTCGAAAGCGATCAAAGCGGCCAAGCCGGTGGCGTTTGCCGACCTTGGTATGGAAGCGATTTACGAGCTTCAGGTGCAGGATATGCCGGTGACGGTTGCGGTAGATACCAGCGGCAATTCGATCCACAAGACCGGCCCGGCCGAGTGGAAGAAGAAGATCGCCGAGAAGGTGTGATGGCGCGTTGAGACCGCACGGAATCAAGGCCGCAGGCCGCCGTGCGATCGTCATGCTGGAAGCATGCCTTCGGCATGACCCGCCCCCGGGGCGGCGATTGGTTAGTGATGCGCGCGACAGCGATCTAGTTCGGAATTGGCCACCATAAAGTGCCCTGACGGACCGTCGGTTCGCCACCCCGCGGCTCGGCGACCGCACGGCTCTCGCGCAGCCCTAGGCCAACGCCCCCTGCAACGCGCCATACACGCCGGACCCCGCCGCCACCACGCCGGGCAGCAAGGGGCGCGCGTTGTTGAACACCAGTGGCGCGCCGCTGCGGTCCGAGACGGTTGCGCCAGCTTCTTCCAACAGCAAAGCCCCGGCGGCGATGTCCCATTCCCAACTGTCCCGCAGGGTCAGCATCGCGTCATAGCGCCCCTGCGCCACCAGCGCGAGGCGATAGGCCAGCGAGGGGCGGTAGACCCGTTCGAACTCCGGCGCGGCCCCGCCTTTCCAGAAGCGCGGCTCCATCAAGGGCCGGGCCGAGAGCACCGTTGCGCCGCGCAGATCGCGTCGCGTCGAGGCCTTGAGCGGCGCATCGTTCAGCGTGGCCCCCTGCCCCGCAGATGCCGCGAACAGCCGCTTTAGCATCGGCAGGTAGACCACCGCCGCCACCACGCGCCCGCGTTCGGCCACGGCCAGCGAATGCGCCCAAGTCTGCCCGCCTTCGATAAAATTGCGCGTGCCGTCGATGGGATCGACGATGAACACCCGCTCGGCGCCAAGCCGCGCCGCGCCGTCTTCGGTCTCTTCCGACAGCCAGCCATAGTCGGGCCGCGCCGCGCGCAACCGGTCTTCGAGCATGCGGTTCACGGCCAAGTCCGCCTCGGTCACCGGACCGGCATCATCGGGTTTGTGCTGGGTTGTATAGACGCCGCCAAAGTAGCCGCTGGCGATTTCACCAGCGCTCAGGGCCACATCGCGCAAGAGGGCGAGGTCGTTATGCTCCGGCAAGGGTGAGCCCTTCGACCAAGAGCGACGGCACCACGCGCGACAGCCAGCCGCGCGCATCATTGGCCGGCACAAGCCCGCGCAACATCGGGTTGAGGTTGCCCGCAATCGTGCATTCGTTCACCGCATAGGTGATCTCGCCGTTTTCGACCCAAAAGCCCGAAGCCCCGCGCGAATAATCACCCGTGTTGGGGTTGATCGTCGAACCGATCAGCGAGGTGACAAGCAGGCCCGTGCCCATGTCCTTGAGCAGGTCGTCGCGGCTGTGATCCCCGGCGTTAGCGCCACGCTGGACGCGCTGGGCGAGGGTGTTCCACCCGGCGAGCGGCTGGCGCTGGCGGTGCTCTCCATGCCGAGCTTGCGCCCGGTGGCAAGGTCAAGCGTCCAGCCCATGAGCATGCCATCCTCGACAATCGCACGGCGCTGCGTTGGCAGCCCTTCGGCGTCAAAAGGTCGTGACGAGGCCACACGCGGGCGCAGCGGGTCTTCGATCAGCGACAGCCCCTTGGGCAGCACCTGTTCGCCCAGACGCTCGCGCAGGAAGCTGGAGCCGCGCGCGACAGAGGCGCCATTCACCGCCGCCAGAAGATGCCCGATCAGCGAGCTGGAAATCCGCTCGTCAAACAGCACCGGATACGCGCCGGTCGGAGGTTTGCGCGCATCCAGCGCGGCAACGGCGCGTTCGCCTGCGGATTGGCCGATCTCTTGGGCGCTGCGCATATCGGCGGCGTAGATGCGGCTGTCGCCGTCATGGTCACGCTCCATCCCTGTGCCGGTGCCGGCAATGGCCACCGCATAGAGCGAATGCGAGCTGCGCCCATAGCCGCCGGAAAACCCGTTGGAGGCGGCAATATGCAGGCGCTGCGCGCTATAGCTGGCGCTGGCGGATTGCACCTGTGTCACGCCTGCGACGGCCTTGGCTGCGGCTTCGGCCTCAAGCGCGCTGTGTTGCAGGGTTTCGGGGTCGGGCTCTGTGCCCGCTTCGGACAGGTCAAGCGCGGCGATGTCCCAGTTTTGGGCCAGCTGGCCGGGCGTGGCGAGACCGATATAGGGGTCTTCGGGGGCTTCGCGTGCCATGGCGACAGCGCGTTCGGCCATGGTGCGGATCGCATCGGGCCGGTCGTCCGACGTGGACACCATCGCCTGTCGCTGACCCAGAAGAACGCGCAGCCCAAGATCGACCCCTTCGGCCCGCTCGGCATGTTCAAGCCGCCCGTCGCGCATATCAATCGAGATCGACCGGCCATCGACGACCATCACGTCGGCGGCCTCGGCCCCGGCCTTTTTGGCGGCATCAAGCAGCGCCTGGGACAGGGTTTCGGGCGATTGGGGCATGGGGCGTGTCCTTTGCAATGACTGCCAAGGAGGTAGACCGCCGAGGGGTGAGGTTCAAGGGTGCTCGTCCGCGTTGCGTGCAGGAAGGCAAGCCGGGACAGTCTAACCTCTGGCCCGGATTCAAGGCCGCAGGCCGCCGGGCTAGCGCCTGCCCGTCCCGGCGGGCTGGCGCTTTCGAGAGGTCAGCGCGCGCTTGAGGCGTGGAGTGACCTGGCTGGATAAACTGCCCGCCACCAAGGTTGGAAGCGCCACCCCACGGGCAGGCGCCAGCCCGGCTTCACGCTCAATTCAAACGCCGCCCCGGAGTGACCTCCGAAGCGGCGTATCGCTTAACGCAGGCGCTGGCCGTTGGCCGATACTTCGCCGGTTTTCTTGACGTCGATTTCGGTGGTCAGCACGTCTTCGCCTTCACCCGGCTTGGCGAACATGCCCATCATCATGCGCGCGCCCATGGTGTCTTGCTCGGTGATGAGCCCCATCGCCACCAGCTTGTCCATCAGCCCGTTCGCCCCTTTGAGCATGAACGCCGCCTGACCTTCGGGGGCTGGCATGCCGCCAAAGGTGGTCCAGTCGCTGTAGTCAAAGGTGAAATCGCCGGTCCCGGTCAGCTCGGCGCCGACACCTTTGATCATCAAGCTGTTCAACTTCACACGTTCGGCCGTGACAGGCAGGCCCGCAGGCTGTGCCCCGCCCATGATGGCGCGGATATCGAGGAAGTTGAACAACAGCTTGGTGTCGCCCGACACATCAAAGGCAATGGTCATCGGATCACGCGGCAAAGTCGCGGCCGGATCAAACATGCCCCAGAGCTGATCGCTGATCGACACGCCGTTCAGCGCCATCTTGATCGCGGCGGGCTGTGCCTCTTCGGATTTCATAAGAGGCAGCAAGATGCGGCCTCCCGCGCCTTCACCCGAGATCGAGATCGGCAGCGGCATTTCGGGCATCAACAGATCGGCTTTGAACGCGCCAGCGGTGCCACCATAATCCAACCCGGATTTATCCAGATTGACGGTGATGTCATAGTCGGCGGCGGTCGTGTCCTGAGTGCCAACCTGGCGACCATCAATGAACGTCCGCTGATACGAGGCGTTCTCGGCGATCTTGCTGGTCAGAACGAGTTTCAACCCGGCCTCAAGCTGTTTATCAAGGCCAAGCACATCAAGCCCCGCTTTCGGGAGCATGAAGGTCGAGGTGCCATCAATCCCTTTAGCCGCGCCGCCCGCTTCAATTTTCAGGTCGGCTGCGCCTTCCACGATGGTGGCGGTATAGTCGAGCTTATAGCTCTCCATTTTGGTGGTGTTGGTGACCGTCACCATCGCCTCGCCGATATTGGTGAGCGTGGTCATCGCCGTTGGACCCATGAGCATCTTGCCCGACACATCCTTCGCCGGTTCGCCATTGATGGTCAGCGCCCCCAAGGTCGCCTCGTAATTCGCGAAGCCCCAGACGGTTTTCACATTGTTCGGATCGCCCGACATGATCCCCGGCGCATCGTCACCGGTCATCTCGAGGACCATAGACATGCTGCCTTCGCCCTTGATGTCGCCGCCCATGGTGATTTGCGTTTTCGCCGGGAAGTGGACCTCGACCGTGCCGCCATCTGCTGGCACAAACCGCGGGCCGCTCATCGTCAGATAGGCATTGCCGGCGTCTTCGGGAAAGGCCACCGACAGGCGCATATCGCCGATCTGGAGCGCATCACCATCGCGGCTTTCGCTGGCGTCCATGGTCAGGCCAAGCGCCTGCACCTGGGCTTTCCAGGCCG
This sequence comes from Rhodobacteraceae bacterium D3-12, assembly GCA_025916135.1. Lineage (NCBI taxonomy): Bacteria > Pseudomonadati > Pseudomonadota > Alphaproteobacteria > Rhodobacterales > Roseobacteraceae > Phycobium > Phycobium rhodophyticola. Next base: position 3,798,565 of record CP104793.1, read on the forward strand.
ACCAAGCGTCATCGACAGTGATATCGGCAAACGCCGGAGACGCGGCAAGCATGGAGCAAAGCGCGGTGGTTTGGAACAAACGGGTCATGGGGAGTCCTTGTTACTCGGATGTGAATTGGCGCAGAGACTAATTCGCCCGGCGCGAAAGCTAAAGAGACAGAATGAGGTAAGGCCCCGAATAGGCGCGGATTTTCGCGCAAGCTCTTGGCCGGGGTATTTGCGCCGCGTCAGGTATGGAACCGGACAGGCAACAGGACGGGCAAATGAACGGGCCACGAAAAAAGGCCGCGACGACTGCCGCGGCCTTTTGAAACTTGCGCAGAGCGATCAAGCGTTACTTGATGCGCTGCCCATTGGCGAGGATCTGACCATCGGGTTTGACCTCGATCTTGGAGGTCAGCACATCGTCACCCGCTGGCACGGCGAACATGCTCATCATCATGCGCGCGCCCATGACCTGATCTTGGGGCACAAGACCCATGGCCACTAGTTTGTCCGACAGCGCATTGGCACCCGACAGCTTGAGATCAAGCGCACCGTCGATGCCCTGCATCCCTTGGCTCATCAGCGCCTTTGCGAATTCGATCACAAAGCCGCCCTTGCCGGTCAGCGATGCGCCCGCGATGGTCACTTCGAGGTTGTTGAGGTCGATCTTCTCGATCTCGCCCGGCATGCCCATTTCGCCGCGCTCAACCTTTTCCATCTGCTTGGGGTCCATCAGGTCAAAGCCCAGCTTGGCCTTGCCCGACAGATCAAACGCCACGGTCGCCGGATCATGCGGCAGTTGCCCCTGCGGGTCGACCATGCCCCAAATCTGTTCCGACACCGAGAACTTGCCCAGCGTCACGCCAAGGGCGAAATCCTGTGCCGTGTCGGATTTCGAGACCGGCATCACCAGCTTGAAGCCGCCATTGGCCATCGACATATCAACCGGGAAGGGGAGTTCGCCGCCAGCCATGTTCATCTTCATATCTGTGGCGTTGCCGACATATTTGATCCCGTCCGAGGACATCGCCACTTCGAGCGCGCCGCTGCCGGTTTGCGACGAGGCTTTGACGTTGTCACGGCCATCGACGAATTCGAAATTCATGTTGCCGCCTTCGTAATTGAAGGCCCCGGCCACATTCATCCCGGCCTTGAGCATGGCATCCATGTTCTGAACGTCAAAACCGCCGGTGGGATAGGCGCCGCCGCCATTGAACATCAACTTGGCCATCACACCCTGAAACTTGATGAATTCCTTGGGGTTATCGGGGTTGGCAAAATCGACGTTATAGGTGACCGGCCCGGTGGTCATCATCTGGGTGATGTCGCGCAGGTTGCCAATTTTCATGGACGACGTGCCGCTGACATCCTTGATCGACATCTCGGCTGCATTCACCGGGATCTGCTGGCCATCGGCCATCAGGCTAACCAGCTTCATCGCAATTTCAGCCGCCGAATAGGTATAGGTCATGTCATTGGCCGACCCCGACACCACCATGTTGAACGCGGCAGTGTCGTAGTTAAGCTTGACCGTCACCGGGTCATCGCCGCGCGGCATGATGTCAACGGTCACAGGCATCGTCGCGGGCAGGCCAACGGCAACAGTGCCATCGCCGGCATCGGTAAAGTCGATCTTGGCAAAGGTGATGGCGACTGTGCCCTCACCTTCGGGCAATTCCATGCTCATCTTGACGTCAGAAACGCTCAAAGTGTTGCCATTGGTCGCCTCGGCGCCGCTCACGTCATAGCCGAAGCTGCCCATATAGGCTTTCCAGTCGCCCCAGACTTCCTGAGCGTTGACATCAGCGAACACCGAAGTCGTCGTCATCAATGTCGCAATGGCGGTCATCCCGCCCAATTTCTTCAAATTCTTCATACTAAGATCCTTCCAGACTAAATAGATAAGCATAATCTTGTGTCTTGCGGCCACAGAATCAAGTGTTCATGGCTCTGGACCACCGCTCGCCCCCAGTTTACCACAGGCTGAGCCGATGAGGGAGATGGTTATGACTGACTTGACAGGAAAAACAGTGTTGATAACCGGCGCAAGCCGCGGAATCGGCGAAGCGACCGCGCGGGAATTCGCCGCCAAAGGGGCCAATGTGGTGCTCGCGGCGCGCTCGAAAGAGGACATTGCGCGTATCGCCCAAGAGATCGGCAGCAGCGCCCGCGCCGTGGCCTGTGACGTCAGCAATTATGGCGATGTCGACCATGCCGTGGCCTTTGCTGTGCGCGAATTCGGCGGGCTTGATGTGCTGATCGGCAATGCCGGGGTGATCGAACCGATCTCGCTTCTGGCGGACTCCGACATCCAAGGCTGGGGCGAGGCGATCGATATCAACCTCAAAGGGGTTTACTATGGCATGCGCGCCGCGTTGCCGGTGATGCAGGCAGCGGGCGGTGGCACGATCATCACCATTTCCTCTGGTGCGGCCCATAATGCGCTCGAAGGTTGGAGCCACTATTGCAGCTCCAAGGCGGGCGCCGCGATGCTGACCATGTGTGCCCACAAGGAAGGCGCGCTGAAAGGCATCCGCGCGATGGGCCTGTCGCCGGGCACCGTGGCGACGCAAATGCAGCGCGACATCAAGGCCAGCGGCGTGAACCCGGTGGCCCAGCTTGACTGGGAAGATCACGTGCCACCGGAATGGCCGGCCAAATGCCTGCTTTGGATGTGCAGCAGCGACGCGGATGACTACCTCGGACAGGAAATCGCCCTGCGCGACGAAGAAATCCGCAAACGGATCGGTGTGGCATGATCGAGCTGACCAAGGACGACGGCCTCTGGACTGTCACGATCAACCGCCCGGACAAAGCCAACTCGTTGACCAGCGACATGCTGAGCGACCTCGCCGACATCGCCGAAGGCGCGGGCGCGGCACGGGCGCTGATCCTGACCGGTACGGGGCGTGTCTTTTCCGCCGGTGCCGACCTTGATGAAGCCCGCGCCGGCCTCGCCACCTCGCCCCTATGGGAGCGGCTCTCGGGCGCGATTGCTGGCCTGCCTTGCCTGACGATTGCCGCGCTCAACGGCACGCTTGCCGGGGGCGCGATGGGCATGGCGTTGGCCTGCGACATCCGCCTCGCGGTGCCGGGGGCAAAGTTTTTCTACCCGGTGATGAAGCTCGGCTTCCTGCCGCAACCCTCCGATCCGGGCCGCATGGCCGCGCTGATCGGCCCGTCGCGCAGCAAGCTTATCCTGATGGGTGGCCAAAAAATCACCGCCGACGAGGCGCTCGCCTTTGGCCTGATCGACCGCATCACCGAGCCAGACAGCCTTTTGCCCGCCGCCCGCGACATCGCCGCCGACACGCTCGCCGCGAAACCGGATATTGCCGCTGGCATTAAAGCTCTCTGCCAATAACGCCGCCGCCCCTTCATCTGACTGGAAATATCCCGGGGGTGTGGGGGGCTGGCCCCCCACTTGTCCTGTGGTGTGGTCGCACCAGAGGTGCGCAAGGGCCGTCGCTGGCCCCCCACCTCTGCCAATAGGGTCACGCCTAACCCGCGCACTCATGCGCTGTGGCAATCAACCAACCCGTTTCAAACCACCGTTTGAGCGACGTCACCCCGCCGCCTGTTCGGCCTCAAGCCGGGCAATGCCGTCGTGCTTGTGGGAATACATGGCCGCATCGGCCTGTTGGATCAACGCATCCGCGTCGGGGTAAATCTCTGTCCCGGCACCGGCGATGCCTATGCTGATACCGATCCGGCCCTGCAATCGCTCTTCGATGCGTTTCGACAAGCGGCTGCTCAGTTCAAAAGCGCGCTGCGGCGATGCGTCGGGCATCAAGATGCAAAACTCGTCCCCGCCATAGCGGAACGCCTCATCCTCGGCGCCAGCTGTGTCGCGTATCACCTCGCCCACTTCGCCCAAAACGGCGTCACCGGCGACATGACCGTCCCTGTCGTTAATTTGCTTAAATCCATCAAGATCGAGGAAAATCAAGGCCAGTCTTTTGTCCTCACGCTCGGCAGTTTCCAGCAACGCATCAAGACGGCTGAACAGGGTCCGGCGATTCGACAGCCCGGTCAGGTCATCAATATTGGCCAGCCGGTTGATCTCCCGCGTGCGTTCATCGACGAGCAATTCGAGCGATTCCGCATAAGTCACCAGATCGTTGCGGGCAAAATGCACCTCTTGCACCAGCCCCTGAACATAGGTGTCGAACACGAATTGCAGATCGAACATGAACAGCCGGTGCAGCGCCTGCTTGAGGGCTGGTTCCCCGTCCGGGCCGCCCACTTCGCGATAGATCAGCTCCTCAAGTTGCACCATGGAGGAAACATAGAATTTCGGGTCAACCCCGATCCGCGCGTGCACCTTGCCGATCCGCAGGCGGGAATTGACGTAATCAACGCCATAGTTGCCGCCAAACAATTCAAGCACATAGCCGCGCATCGCCCGCCGCAGACGTTTCAGCGTGTCAGCATCGCCAATAATCGCACGAATGCCGGAATTGCGCAGTTCCAGTTCATAGAACCGGTCAACAATCTGATCGACCGAGGCAGCTGCCTTGTAGCGATTAGCAAGCAGCACGCTCTCTTGCTCCTTTGCAATCCCCAAGAGCTGTTTACGGGAGCGGATTTCCGGCAAGGAAATCTTGAGCAACTGCGCGAGCGACTGCATAAATAATACCTCTGGCTAAGCTGCTCCGGCACGTTCGCTAGGGAGCATTATTATTTCCGCACGATTTTATTCTGAACGACTCTGCGCCCCCAGTCTTACGCCGGATGGATTTCGGAAAAATTAAGTTAGCCAGGGCAATTTTAACCGCATTTGCACCAAACTGTGCTGCACCCCGGCACAAGCGCCTTACCGACACCAAGCCGCAGCAGTCTTGCGCCGCGCGGCGCAATCGGCCAATCAGGGGTGGAATGTGCAGGTAAAGGGGTGTGCGGTATGGAAAATCCGCCAGAGTTCATCACACAGGCGCTGGCCTATGCGACGCAGGGGTGGGATTTGGCAAAGGGCTGGCTTTTGTCGCCGCCCGCGTGGTCGCAATTCGGGCTTCTGCTGCTGGCCTATTTTATCGCATTTGTGGTGGCACGGCGGTTGCGCCCGGTGCTGGCCAAGCTGCTCACCCCGCCCGAAGGCCAGGAAAATATCTTTGCCCAGGCACGGCGCTTTGTGCTGCAATTCCTGCCGTTGATCCTGCCGCTTCTGGCCTATGCGCTCACCGGGGTTGGCGAGGGGCTGACCCGGTCGCTTTTTGGCGAAGGGGCGGTGATCGCCTTTGGCAAGCGTATCTTCCTGTTCCTTGCGGCGCGCATTCTGGTCAAGGAGATCATCCGCGATCCGTTCCTCAAGATGCTGGGCCGCTATGTTCTGATCCCGGTCATGGCGCTTTACGCGGTTGGCCTGCTTGATCTGGTCACGGCCAAGCTGAGCGCGACGGTGATCCAACTTGGCAATATTTCCTTTTCGGTCATGTCGCTGGTGCGCGGGATCATTGCCGGGGCTTTGCTATTCTGGCTGGGCCGGTGGTCAAACGAGCAATCCACCGCCTTTATTCACAAACAGGCGGAAATGCCCCCCGCCACGCGGACCTTGGCCCAAAAGGCCGCCGAGATGGCGATTTTCGGCATCGCTTTCCTGTTGCTGATGAACATCATGGGCATCTCGCTTACCTCTCTCGCGGTGATTGGCGGCGCGGTGGGTGTTGGCATCGGGCTGGGTCTGCAACAGATCGCGTCGAACTTTATTTCCGGTGTGATCCTGCTTCTCGAAGGGCAGGCCACCGTTGGTGATTACGTCGAGCTGGATGGCGGCGAGGCTGGCCGTATCGTCAAGATGATGGCCCGCGCCACGATCCTTGAAACCTATGACGGGCGCTGGATCGTTGTGCCGAACGAGCATTTCATCACCACGCGGGTGATCAATTATTCCGATGCCGGGTCGGCCAACCGCTATGAAGCCCCTTTCTCGGTCAGCTATGACACCGATATCAACATCGTCCCCGCGATTATAGAAGAGGCGGTGGGCAAGCTGGATTTTGTGATTTCAGGTGGCGAGGACGGCCTGCTCGACCCCGATTGCGAGCTGCGCGCCTTTGGCGACAGCGGCGTGGAATTCGCGGTGGAATTCTGGGTCAACGGCATCGACGACGGCAAAAACAAATTCACGCCCAAGGTGCTGGTTGCGATCTGGAACGCGCTGAAAGAAAACGACATCGAGATCCCCTATCCGCATCGCGTGGTCGAGTTGAAGGGCGGATTTCCCGTGGCAGAGCCGGTCAAATCGTGAGGTCGGTCTTCCCTTTCGGCGCGCAAGAGCCATGCCCGACTTCCCCCAAGGAGGGCATTGTTTTGCAAAGGCCTGCCAATGACTGACGCGCTTATCATCGGGGCGGGGCCTGCGGGGCTGATGGCGGCCGAGCAATTGGCCGCGGCGGGCCATAAGGTCACCGTGGCCGAGGCCAAGCCATCGCCCGCGCGCAAGCTGTTGATGGCGGGGAAATCCGGCCTGAACCTGACCAAAGCCGAGCCGTTCGAGAGCTTTGTTGCCGCCTATGGTGACGCCGCGCCCGCCCTGCGGCCGATGCTGGAAGCGTTTGGACCAGAGGCGGTCAAATCATGGGCCGAAGCCCTTGGGCAACCGCTGTTCACCGGCTCCTCCGGGCGGGTGTTTCCAACGGCGATGAAGGCCTCGCCCCTCGTGCGGGCATGGTTGCGCCGGTTACAGGATCAGGGCGCCAGCCTCAGCACGCGCTGGCGCTGGACCGGAGGCTGTGATTTCGACACGCCAGAGGGGCCGCGCACCCTGACGCCGCGCGTGACCGTGTTGGCCTGTGGCGGGGCAAGCTGGGCGCGGCTCGGCTCGGACGGGGCATGGGCGGCTCAGCTGCCCAAGGATCAGCTTAGCCCGTTCCAACCCGCCAATATGGGTTTTGACATGGCGTGGTCGGAGCATATGCGCAAACATTTCGGCACGCCGGTCAAAACCGTGGTGTTGCAGGCTGGCGATACCCGCGTGAAGGGCGAATTTGTGGTCTCTCATCGCGGGCTTGAAGGCAGCGCGATTTACGCGGTCTCCACAGCCTTGCGCGATGGCGCGCCGCTGGTGCTCGACCTCTTGCCCGACCTGAGCGAAGATGACATCCGCGCGCGTCTTGGCCGTCGCCGCAAGAAAGAGAGCCTTGGCAATGCCCTGCGCAAATACCTCAACCTGCCGCCGGTCAAACAGGCGCTGTTGATGGAGTTTGCCCGCCCCCTGCCCGCCGATCCGGCACCGGTGCTCAAGGCGTTGACGATCCCGCATCGCGGCCCGCGCCCGATGGACGAGGCGATCTCGACCGCCGGGGGCTTGCGGTTTGACGCGCTCGACGCGGGGCTGATGCTGCGCGATCAGCCGGGGGTGTTTGCTGCGGGTGAAATGCTCGACTGGGAGGCACCGACGGGTGGCTATCTGTTGACCGCCTGCCTTGCCACCGGGCATTGGGCCGGTCGCCACGCGGCGGCCTATCTGGACGCAGCACAAAACACTCCCGCCATGTAACGCAAAAAGCCCCGGCACAATGGCCGGGGCTTTGCTTATGAGGCGTCGGGTCAGCGGTTTTGGCCGACCTCAAGACAGACGTGCTCAGGGCTGCTCTTCGCCATCGCCCGAGGGCAGGTCAAAGAAGCTTTCGGCATCGAGGAAATCGCCGTCGCTCTTCTTGTCGTCGTCATCATCGTCATCAGCCAGCGAGAAGGTTTCGAGCCCTTCGATGGCGGTCGGGATCTTGGGCTCTGCCTCCATGCCGAGGCTCTGCTCGGTCGAAACCAGCTTGCGACGCTCGTCATCGCTCATCACTTCGCCTTCGGCAGCCTTCTTGGCAGCGGCTTTTTGCACCACGGCGTCCAGCTCGGATTGTTTACACAGGCCAAGGGCAACCGGGTCGATCGGCTGGATGTTGGCGATGTTCCAATGCGTGCGCTCGCGAATCGCCTTGATCGTCGGTTTGGTCGTGCCCACCAGCTTGGAAATCTGCCCGTCCGACAGCTCCGGGTGGAATTTGACCAGCCAATAGATCGACGCCGGGCGGTCCTGACGCTTGGACAGCGGGGTATAGCGCGGGCCGCGGCGTTTTTCTTCGCCCACGGCGGCGGCGTTGAACTTGAGCTTCAGCTTGTGCATCGGATTGGCCTCGGCCTCGTCGATGTCCTCCTGCACCAGCTGGTTATTGGCAATCGGGTCAAACCCTTTGACGCCAGCAGCCACGTCGCCATCGGCGATGCCCTGCACTTCCAGCTCGTGCAAGCCGCAGAAATCGGCGATCTGCTTGAAGCTGATCGTTGTGTTATCCACCAGCCAGACGGCGGTGGCCTTGGCCATGAGCGGTTTCTCGGACATCTCGTCACTCCTATCCAGTCGCTTGGGCCCGACATACAGCTTTCCCGTGCCCTTGAAGGGGCGGTCCTGCGGTCAGGACGGGTTTCCGTTGTCGGGGAACTTGAGCGCTATATAGTGCGCATAAACGCGAAAGGGAAGAGTGAATGCGGTATGTGATGGCGGCGCTTGTGGCGGGTTTGATGACAGGTCTGGCAGGGCCAATGCGCGCCGATGGGGAACCCACGGGCAAGTTTGACTACTATGTGATGGCGCTTAGCTGGTCACCGAATTGGTGCGCGATCGAGGGTGACAGGAAGAAATCACCGCAATGCGATACCCGCCATGATTTCGGCTGGACGCTGCATGGGCTCTGGCCGCAATACCACCGCGGCTGGCCCGCGTTCTGCCCCACGGTCGAGCGCCAGCCGAGCCGTTCACTAACCAATACGATGGCCGATATTATGGGCACGTCCGGGCTGGCCTGGTATCAATGGAAAAAGCACGGCGTTTGTTCCGGGCTTTCGGCACCTGCCTATTACGATCTGTCACGCGCGGCCTATGACAAAATCAAACGGCCTGATGTTTTCCGCAAATTGCAAAAGCCGGTCAAACTGCCTGCGAAGATTGTGGAAGAGGCGTTTCTAAAAGCTAACCCCGGTCTTGAGCCTGACATGATTACCATCACCTGCCGCGCCGGGCGGATTCAGGAAGCGCGGGTTTGCCTGTCAAAAGAATTGCGCCCGGTGCCCTGTGGTCAGGACGTGGTGCGCGATTGTAAAATGAAAGACGCGCTTTTCGATCCGGTGCGATAGCCAAACGCAAAACGGGCGCGGCGTCATCCCCATGTCGCCACGCCCGCTTGTCATTTTGCAAAACCGTCGATCAGATCAACAGATCGTCGATGCTTTTGCCGCTTTCCAGCGCGTCATTCACCCACACGGGGCGGCGTCCGCGTCCGGTCCAGGTTTGGGATTTATCCGCCGGGTTGGCATATTTCGGCGCCACTTTGCCGCGCGTTTTCTTGGCCGGTTTGGGCGCATCTTCGACGCCGGTCAGCTCGGACAGCGAAAAGCCCATTTTCCGCGCTTCCGCTTTCAACGCTGACAGCGCCTTTTTCTTTTCACGCTCTTCAAATTTGGCAACCGCTTTGGTGACCTTCTTTTCAAGCGACTGCAATTCCGTGAGTGTCATAGCGTTGAGTTGCGCCATGGTGATTTTTTCAGCTTTAGCCAAAGAGTTTCTCCATCAATAAAGGATGGCGTCCCTTACGAAAAAAAGGTGATTCTTTTCAATTAAATTGTTCGGGAGAATGCCAAATTGCCAAAAAAACATGGATTCCGCTCCCCTTGCGCGAAAACTCGCCCAAGGAAGTGCACGTTTTAGGGGCAATTTGGCAAAAATAGGCGCTAATGCGCGTCAGCTTCTTTTTTTGGACTTTTTCACAAAAGAAAAACTTTTTTCATTTTCCGTCCGGTCAAAAATACAAATTCCGAAAAAGAGCGCCCGAGATCTAGGCCGAATGCGTCGCCCTATAATTCCAGAATGGTCGAGCCGGTGGTTTGCCGCCCTTCCAGAGCCTCATGCGCGGATTTCACATCGCTCAGCGCGAACCGCTGGCCGATGCGGATTTTCACCGCGCCGCTTTGCACTTTGGCAAACAGCCGGTTGCTCATCTCGACACAGACATCATGATCAGCGATATGCGCAAACAACGTCGGCCGGGTGATTTTAAGCGAGCCTTTCTGCGCCAGAACCCCAAGGCTGAACGGTGGCACCGGGCCGGAGGCGTTGCCAAAGGAAATCATCATGCCCAGCGGTTTCAGGCAATCAAGCGAGCCTTCAAAGGTGCTCGCCCCGATCGAATCCATCACCACATCGACGCCCTTGCCATCGGTCAGTTCGCGCACGCGGGCGGTGAAATCCGCTGTGTTGTAATTGATGCAATGCGCCGCGCCATGCTCCAGCGCGAGGGCGCATTTTTCGTCCGTTCCGGCGGTTCCGATCAAGGTGATCCCCTCGTCGCGCGCCCATTGGCAGGCGATCAGGCCGACACCCCCGGCGGCGGCGTGCATCAACACCGTATCGCCCCGCTTGATCGGCGTGGTGCGGTGGAACAGGTAATCCACCGTCAGCCCCTGAAGCATCATCGCGGCGGCGGTGTCGAAATCAATAGCATCGGGCAGCTTCATCACCGCCCCCGCAGGCATCACCCGCGCTTGCGCATAAGCCCCCGGCGGGACGCTGGCATAGGCCGCGCGGTCACCCGGTTTGAGGTGGCTGACGCCTTCGCCCACGGCTTCGATAAGCCCCGCCCCTTCCATGCCCAGCGCCAGAGGCAAGTCGTTGGGATAAAGGCCGGTGCGCTGATAAACGTCGATAAAATTCAGCCCGACCGCCTTGTGCGCGATGCGAATTTCGCCCGGCCCCGGTTCGCCCACCGGGCGATCAACCATTTTCATGACCTCTGGTCCGCCGAACTCTTCGATGATTACCGTTTTTGCCATTGCTCTTGCCTCCTCAAAAATTCCTGTTCCGCGCCTAGAGCGGCGCGCGTGTCATCTGGATCGCTACTGCCTGATCCGAAAAGCCGATAAAGCGATAGCTGTCCTCGGGCAGCTCCTCTTGCAGGGCCTTGTATTCATGGTTGCGCCAGCCGGGATAGCCGTAAAGCTCATCAAACAAGATCACCGACCCCGCCACCAACCGCGCGCGAATTTCGCGCAACACAAAGGCGGTGGGCGTATAGGTGTCCATGTCAAAATGCGCCAAGGCAAAGGGCGCGTCCCCCTGCTCAGAGAGCCAGCCCGGCACCGTGTCCTGCACCCAGCCCTTGACCAGCCGCACGTTGGCGCGCACCTCGGGCAGCACCCCGTCGAGCGTATAGCGCCCGGCCTCGCCACCCTTGGAATGGCCGGTCCAGTCTTCCTCCAGCCCTTCGAAGCTGTCAAAGCCGGTGATCGTGCCACCGGCCTCGTCCAGCATCTTGGCAAAGAGGTTCACGCCGTGCCCGCGCCAGACCCCGAACTCGGCATAAAGCGCGCGCGCACCATGCGCCGCCAGCGCCTGTTTCAGGCAATATTTCCTGAGACCGGGCTTGCGCGGGAACAGCATCGCCCCTGCCATCTGCTCGCGAAAGGTTTCGAAACTTTCGCGGACGGCGTGGTCCTGAAGCAGGGTCAGGGGCGTGTCGCGTGGCGGGGTATCGTCGCTCAAGACGCGACCTTGAGCACGATTTTTCCCACATGGCCGCTGCTTTCGATCCGCGCATGCGCGGCCACCGCATCACCCAGCGCGAATTCGCTGTCCATCACCGGGGCGACCGTTCCGGCATCCAGCAAGGGCCAGACCTTCTCGCGCAGTTCCTCGGCGATCCGTGCTTTGGCCAGATCGCTTTGCGGGCGCAATGTGCTGCCGGTGATGGTCAACCGCCGCGCCATGACTTGGGCAAAGTTCAGCTCGGCCACCGGCCCGGACAGGAACGCGATCTGCACCAGCCGCCCGTCATTGGCCAAGGTCTTGACGTTGCGCGCGATGTAATCGCCGCCGACCATATCAAGGATCAGGTTGGCACCGCCTTCGGCTTTGAGCACCTCGACGAAATCCTCGGTCTTGTAGTTGATTGCCCGCTCGGCCCCCAGATCGGCACAGACCTTGCATTTGTCGTCCGACCCGGCCGTGGCAAACACCCGCGCGCCGAAGTGGCGGGCCAATTGGATCGCCGTCGTGCCGATACCGGACGAGCCGCCATGCACCAAAAACCGCTCACCTGCTTGCAAGCCGCCGCGCATGAACACATTGGTCCAGACGGTGAAATAGGTCTCGGGCAGGCAGGCCGCCTCTTTCATGCCCATGCCCTTGGGCACCGGCAGGCAATGCGCCGCCGGGGTGGCGACATATTCGGCATATCCGCCGCCGGGCAGCAGGGCGCAGACCTTGTCACCCACGGACCAATCGCTCACCCCTGCGCCGACCTCGACAATCTCGCCCGAGGCTTCGAGGCCGGGCAAATCGCTGGCCGTGGGGGGCGGGGCATAGGCGCCGGCACGTTGCAGCGCATCGGGGCGGTTCACCCCGGCGTAAGCCACCTTGATCACCACATCACCGTGACCCGCTTGCGGGACGGGGCGCTCACACAGGGCCAGCACCTCTGGCCCGCCAGATTTGGTGATTTCCACGGCTTTCATCGTCTTGGTCATTCTTCTCTCCTCTGAAGTATTGCGGTTGGCGCGACGCTCCGGGTTATTTTCCGGGCGAATGTCCGGGCCAATTTCCCGGCATGTCTTCGCGCGGTTTGGGCGCACGGATGCGGCCCAGAATATCAAGCGGCCCTTTCAGGACCCGCGACAGGGTTTCGTTATTGCGGATGTTGGCCTTGAGCGTTTCAAACCGCATCACGTCCTCGATCCTGCGATCAAGAAACGCCCATGTTGCGGCGTGCCCCTCGCTGTCATCGCCAAGCCAGTACAGCACGGTCGAGGAATAGACCCCCGAAAGCGTCGCGCGTTTGGTGTACCAGTTGATGTCGTCGCTGCTGTCGCCGAGGCTCTCCCAGATCAGCCCGCAGGTGTCCCAGATCAGCCGCGCACCATCGGGGGCGTATTGCGGCAATGCGAACAGGGCCATGCCGCGCCGCACCAGCTCGCGATCTTCGACCGCTTCCAGCCGATAGCGCACCGCCGCTGTGATCCGGTCGCGAAAGCGCATCTCGCCCAGCTCTGCCTGCTCAAGCCGCGCAACCATCCGCGCGTCGCCGCGTTTGTGGTAGGCCACGGCAAGGTCAACCGCCCCGCGCGGAAACAGCCCCCGCGCCAGCCCCGGCGCGATCCCGGTCTCGGCAATGGCCGCCTCGAATGTGGTCGCGCTCCAGCCGTCGAACGGCACGTGGTTCAGCGCGGCATCAAGCAGCTTTTCGCGAGTATCCGAGCGGGGTTCTGGCATGGCAACGACTCCTTTGCGCCTACCCTAGACAAACTCAAACCGAGTTGCTATACGGCGGCTTCCTGCAATTCTGCAACTTCAACCTAGAAAGGTGGTGACAACCACATGCAGGTAAGTGTTCGCGACAACAACGTCGATCAGGCGCTCCGCGCCCTGAAGAAAAAACTCCAGCGCGAAGGCGTGTTTCGGGAAATGAAGCTCAAGCAACATTTCGAGAAACCCTCCGAGAAAAAAGCGCGCGAGAAAGCCGAAGCAATCCGCCGTGCCCGCAAGCTGGCCCGGAAGAAAGCCCAACGCGAAGGTATGCTCTAAGCAACCTCTTCAGCGATCACAATTTTGACGACCCCCGCGGCCCAGCCCCGGGGGTTTGTCGTTTTTGGGGGTAGGAGTTGAGGCGATCTTTGTTTCGCAAAGGGCGGCCCTCGACCGCGGGTGGGGGTGAAGCCCCCGCCCATGGGGGCGGTCGGGGGCCGCCCGGCGTGCCGCCGGGCGAAAGAGGCAATCGCAAACCGCCCCCTTCACAGTTTCTTGCACCCCCTTTCCTCTCCGGCCCGCGCGTGGCTTACTCGCGCCAAATCACGCAACAAAGGAAACCGCGATATGACTGATAGCTACACCCCGCCCAAGGTCTGGAAACATGATGCCGAATCGGGCGGCCGTTTTGCCAGCATCAACCGCCCCGTCTCGGGTGCGACGCATGAAAAGGTGCTGCCGGTCGGCAAACACCCGCACCAGCTTTATTCGCTGGCCACGCCCAATGGCGTGAAGGTCACAGTGCTGTTCGAAGAGCTTTTGGCGCTGGATATCGAAGAGGCGGAATACGACGCTTGGCTGGTCAAGATCATGGACGGCGATCAGTTCGGCTCTGGCTTTGTCGGGGTGAACCCGAATTCGAAAATCCCCGCGCTGATGGACCGGTCCAACGACACGCGGGTGTTTGAATCCGGTGCGATCCTGCTTTACCTCGCCGAGAAGTTCGACAGGTTCCTTGGCGATGACCGCCCCGAGATGCTGTCGTGGCTGTTCTGGCAAATGGGCAGCGCGCCCTATCTTGGCGGCGGCTTCGGTCATTTCTACGCCTATGCGCCGGAAAAATGGCAATACCCGATCGACCGCTTCACCATGGAAGTCAAACGCCAGCTTGATGTGCTAGACAAGCGGCTCGCCGACCATCAATTCCTTGCCGGCAAAGACTATACCATCGCCGATATGGCCAACTGGGCATGGTATGGGCAGCTGGCGCTCGGGCGGCTCTACGAGGCGGGTGAATTCCTTGACGTCGAAAGCTATTCCCACGTGCAACGCTGGGCCAAAGAGCTGGACGCACGCAAACCCGTCAGCCGGGGCCGCATGGTCAACCGCTCTTTTGGTGAGCCGTCTTTCCAACTGCGCGAACGCCATGACGCGGGCGATTTTGAAACCCGCACATGGGACAAGATCGGCGACGACGCCGAAACCGGCGAAAGCTGAGACACTCTGCGCGATTGCTTGTCCGGTTGGCGGGCTGGCAATCGCGCCCAACCACTTCTGCCCAGCCACTTCTGCCCAGCCTATGCTGCCCTGATCAGCTTGTCAGGATTGCGCATCAAATAGACCCATGCGATGCGCCCGTCGCCATCCGCCGCCATCGTGACCAACGTATCCAAGCGCCCCGCGATATAGCGCGCCAAAGCGGGTGCGCCATTGGCCCGCACCCGGCGCAGCGTGACGTCGGGTATCGCCTTGTCCTTGGCCATGATCGCGGCAAAGACCTGACAGATTTCCTCGGGGCCGCGCAGCACGCGCCGCGCCGCGCGCGCCTTGGCGCCGCCATCGCTTATCGCGACGGCATCGGGGGCCATCATCCGGCGGGCGGTTTCAAAATCCCCCGCCCCTGCGGCCATAAAGAACCGCGCAATCAGCGCCTGCGCTTCGCCCTCTGGCACGTCAAAGCGTGGCCCCGATTGCTGCACGCGTTTGTGGGCGCGGCTGACGATCTGGCGGCAGGCGGCTTCGGTCTTGCCCAGCGTTTCGGCGATCTCTGCATAGCTGGCGTCAAACGCCTCGCGCAGGATGAACGCCGCCCGCTCGCTGTCCTCCAGCCGCTCCATCGCCCACAACAGCGCCAGCTCGCATTCCTGCGCCAACGCATAATCCGCTTCGGCACCCGCGTCTTCGCCTTCGCCCTCGATCAGAGGTTCGGGCAGCCACGGGCCGACATAGGTCTCGCGCCGGGCGCGTGCCGATTTAAGCTGATTGATGGCGATCCGCGTCGCCACCCGGCGCAGCCATGCGGGCGGGCTTTCAATCGTCGCAATATCCGCGCCGTCAAAGCGTAGCCATGCCTCCTGCACCGCATCCTCGGCGGCGGCACGCTCGCCCAGCATGCGATAGCAGAGCGCCATCAAAACCGGGCGCTCTGTCTCGAATATCGCGGGTTTTTCGCCCATTCACCCGGCCTTTCGCGTCACGGCCACCTCGGCCCCGTCAAAGCGCAGCTTGGCACAAAGCTGCCCATGCCCCAAGCCGCGTTTGAACACCGGGTAAAACCGCCCGGTTGCTGCCGCAAAGGACGCCGCAACGCGGGCATCCTCGCCATAACTCTCGGCGATCTTATCGCCCAGCGCAGCCGCCTCTGGCGTATCGGCAATCGCGGCCATGGCAAAGCGATAACCTAGGCCGACATCGCCCGCCTCCTCGGCGCGCCCCTCGGCGCAGGCGCGCAGGCTTGCGACCGGCACTCCGGCCTCGACCGCCATGTCCACGACCAGTTGCGCACATGGCCCGCAGTCCCCCTCGTGGGTTGATCCAAACAGCGCCCCGGCCCAGACCAGCCGCCCCGGTTTCGGCCCGCGATATTGCGCGACCAGCGGAAACATCGCCAGCCTGATCCCCGCACTGCGCGAGACATTGATCACGTGATGCGCATAGGCCGCGTCATAGGCATAGCGCCGCTCAAGCCCGCGCATCGCCCAATGCAAAATCGCCCGTATCATCGGCCCGCCTCCTGTTCGCCAAGGTGCAGCGCCGCGATCAGCGCGGCCCACGCCGGCAGCTGAATGCCAAACAGATTGGCCAACGCCACGAGGTCCACCGCTGCGCCGCGCATCGCCGCCCAGATCCAGATGTGAAACAGCGCATGCAGCACCGGCCACGCCGCGCCAAACACGCCCAGCGCCCGCACGCCCTGCGCCGCAGCAACCCAAAGCGCCGCGCCCGACACAAGATAGGCCAGCGCCACATCACGCAGGAAATGGCTGTTAAACGCGCCGGTCTGGGCCACACCGGGCACGGCCTCGTAAAACCACATCGGCCAGAGAAAGATGAAAACGGCCATGGCAAGGTTGAACAGCGCCACGGCGGTCAGAACAGGTTTGGTCATATCGTTCGCTCCTTTGACGATATGACAAGACAGCCCGCGGTTTTGTGACAGGGCGATGGGCAGACCCCATCGTGGTGGCAGTCTGGCTTGGCCTGTTTCAAAGCTCAGCCAGCGTTAAAGCACCACGGCCATAGACGCGCGCGCGGCCTCCTCTGCCGGGTCCGGCGGGCGCGCACCCAAAAGGGCCAGCGCCTCGCCATAGCGCAGCAATGGGCGCGCCGGCGGATAGGGTTTGGCCAAAAGCCAGTCAGGCAGGCTGGCATAGGTTTGCGCCATCTCTCCGGGCAAAAGGCTCTCGCAAGGGCGCCTTCGGCGAGCAAGACCTCATGCGCTGCAAGCGCAAAATGCACATAGCCGACGCGCGCACAGGAGCGGATGCAGATGTCGACGCCGTTCACCATCGCCTTGGCCGGGATCAACACCTCGGACGCGCCGAACATCAGCTCGGCCAAGGGCGAGCGGACCAGCACGCGATGCTGCTGTGACAGCTTGAGCGGTGCGTGATTGCCGATCGTTCCGGGCGCAAAGAGCACCGGCGCATTCGCCCCATGCCCGCGCACCACGCGCCGCCCGGCCCATTGCACCTGTTGCGGCCCGTTATCGAGCGTCAGCAGCCGGTCCCCGGCCCAGATATCCGCCGCCCGCACCCCGCCCATCGCCGTGGCGATCCGCGTGTCATCAGCAAAGCAAACGAACGCGTGGGAGTAGCTGGCGTTGGTGTCCACGACATAGAATTGCGGCTCGGCCTCGGCGTTGTAATTGTCCCAATACCATTGTTCGAGATCGAAATTCGGGCTCCAGACGATATGGGCCAATTCGCCATTTTGGTCGAGCCCTTCAAAGACGATCACCCCGCCGGTACCCGGCGCATCATCGCTGCGCACCACCTCCGCGTCCTCGATCGACATGGGTCCGCCATCGCCTTCCCATGTCAGGTCATAGGTATCGCCAGGCTCGAACAGCCGCGGATCGGTGTCGCCGTCATTGACGGTGACCACCAGATCCGTGACCGCGCCCGGCGGATTGTCGAAACGCGATTCTCCCGTCGCGACATTCACATTCGTTCCGGTCGCAGCCGCGAATTCCTCGTCAATCGCGTAAAAGACAAGTGGCATAGCAGCCCCCCAGTTTCGCGGGAGAGGCTATGCGCACGCAGTCTAAGGCTGCGTTAACCAACCAAGCGCATTGTGCTTAGGATTTTGTGCAAATCTTGCGCGATTTTGCCTAAACCGGCAGCGCCGTCGTTTTGAACACCGTGCGCAAGGCAAAGCTCGACTGCATCTGCGCCACACCGGGCAAGCGGGACAGGTGCTGGCGGTGGATGCGGGCGAAATCGTCGGTGTTCTCGGCCACGACCTTGAGAATATAATCCGCCGTGCCCGCCATCAGGTGGCATTCCAGCACATCGGGAATGCGGCTCACCGCCTTTTCAAAGGCGTCCAGAACCTCATCCGCTTGGGCCGACAGGGTGATCTCGACAAACACGGTCGTCGGCATGCCCAACTTGCGCGCATCCAGCAGGGCAACATAGTCGCGGATATAGCCTTCGCTCTCCAAACGCTGCACCCGCCGGTGACAGGCGCTTGCCGACAGGTTCACCGCCTCGCTGAGGTCCGAGTTGGTCATCCGCCCCTTGCGTTGCAGCACCTCCAGAATACGACGATCCAGACTATCCAACGCCATTTGCGCACATCCCTTCGATGATTTTTCGAATCTTACGAATATTCTTCGAGTTTACCCGTGATTCAGGGCAAAAACCACACCCCATTGTTTGCGACTTGCCACACGCTTTCCCGTATAATTTCACGCGAGGAGAGGATATCGCGACCATGAAAATCGGATGCCCCAAGGAAATCAAACCCCAGGAGTTTCGCGTCGGCATGACGCCGAATGCCGCGCTCGAAGCGGTGGCGCATGGCCATGAGGTTGTTATCGAAACCGGTGCCGGGCTAGGCGCAGGGTTTGACGATGCCGCCTATATCGCCGCCGGAGCCAGCATCCTTGGCACCGCAGCCGAGGTGTTCGCCAGCGCCGATATGATCGTCAAGGTCAAGGAGCCGCAGGCGGTCGAGCGCAAGATGCTGCGCGAGGGGCAGGTGCTGTTTACCTATCTCCACCTTGCGCCCGACCCCGCGCAAACCCGCGACCTGCTTGCGTCGGGCTGCACCGCGATTGCCTATGAAACCGTGACCGACGCGCGGGGCGGCCTGCCGTTGCTTGCGCCGATGTCCGAAGTTGCCGGGCGGCTGGCGCCGCAATGCGGTGCCTGGGCGTTGCAAAAGGCCAACGGCGGCAGCGGCGTGTTGATGGGCGGCGTGCCCGGCGTGCGCCCGGCCAATGTGGCGATCGTCGGCGGCGGCGTGGTTGGCACGGCGGCGGCGCGTGTGGCCGTTGGCATGGGCGCGAATGTCACCGTGCTTGACCGCTCGGTGGCGCGGCTGTCCTATCTTGATGACGTGTTCATGGGCCGCCTGACCACGCAATATTCTGACAAGGGCGCCATGGTCGACCTGCTGCCACAGATGGACATGATCGTCGGTGCGGTGCTGATCCCCGGTGCCGCAGCACCCAAGCTGGTCAGCCGCGAACAGCTGTCCTTGATGAAGCCCGGCTCGGTTCTGGTGGATGTCGCCATTGATCAGGGCGGCTGCTTTGAAACCTCACGCGCAACCACCCATGCCGAACCGATTTACGAGGTTGATGGCGTTGTGCATTACTGCGTTGCCAACATGCCCGGCGCGGTGGCCCGCACATCGACCATCGCGCTTGGCAATGCCACCATGCCGTTCATGCTGCGACTGGCTGACAAGGGCTGGAAACAGGCCTGCGCCGAAGATCCGCACCTGCTGAACGGCCTGAACGTCCACGCGGGCAAGCTGACCTACGACGCCGTGGGCGAGGCGCTCGGGATTGACGTGACCTCACCGCAGGCGCTGATCCAGTAAACCCCTCCTCCCCCCGTGCGCCTGACGCGCCGGGGCTTGCGCGGCCCTTCCCTCCCGAAGGGTCGCGCCTTTTTTCCCGCGCGACAGGTAAAAACGACTGGGACAGGCGCATTTCTCCGTGCTACCCATCGCGCCATGACGACCCTGAACACGACCAACATGGCAACCAAGACACGCCGCTGGCCCGCAATCGGGCTGCTGGCTGTGTTCAGCCTCGCGCTGATCTTGCGCCTGCTTGGTCCGATGGGGGCGCTGCCCGAAAAGGACGGCTATGTCGCCATCTGCACCGGCAGCGAGATTGTCTATATCCCGCTCAGCGAGCTTGACGGTGATCTTGACGGTAATCTTGACGGCGACAGCAGCGATGAACGCGAGGCCCATAGCGAGACTTGCGACTGGTTCTTCCAGTTCCATGCGCTTGCAACCGTGCCCGCCTCCAAGCCAGAGCCGCAAGCGCTACGCCCTGTGGTGGTACTGCGCCCGGCAGTCGAGCATGCGGTTCATGCCGCCGCCTTGCCACGCGGCTTTCACGCCCGCGCGCCGCCGCTTTCTGTCCACGCTCACACACTCTCAACCTTTATCTGAGCCCCGCGCGGAGGTCCGCGTGGCGGCCCTCTCTTAACGTGGACAACTCACTATGACTGACACAACTTTCGCGCCCGGAGCATCCTCTGGAGCGGCCCAAAGCAACGCGCTCTATCGCGCGGTCTGGCGCTGGCATTTCTATGCCGGGCTTTTGATCCTGCCGATTATGATCCTGATGGCGGTGACCGGCGGGATTTACCTGTTCAAGGATGAAATCAACGACGCGCTCTATCCCGAGATGCGCAAAGTCGCGGTGCAAACATCCGCCCCCCTCCCCCCAGCGCCATCGCCGCGGCCGCCCTGACCGCGCATCCCGGCACGCTCAAGGCCTATAACCCTCCCGCCGCGCCCGACCGCGCCGCCGAGGTCAAGATTCTCGGCGAAGACGGGCTTAAGGACACGCTGTACATCAACCCCTATACCGGCGCCGTTCAAGGCAGCTTCTGGGACAGCGGACCGGCTGGATCGCCGCCAATGTATGTGGTGCGCAAACTGCACAGCCTCAACCTTGTCGGCTGGTGGGGCAACCGCATCATCGAGATGGCAGCCGGCTGGATGATCCTGCTGGTCGGCACCGGGATTTACCTCTGGTGGCCGCGGGGTCGCAATGTCGGCGTGCTGAAACCACGGGCGCGGCGCGGGCGGCCTCTGTGGCGTGATCTGCATGCCGTGACCGGGCTTTATACCGCCGGGTTTATCCTGTTCCTCGCCTTTAGCGGACTGCCGTGGTCGGGGTTCTGGGGCAAGCATTTCTATGATCTGACCTATGCCGCTGGCCTTGGGATGCCCGATGGCTATTGGGGCAATTACCCCACCTCGGACAAACCCGTGGGCGAGGCGATCGACCGCACGCCTTGGATCATGGAGCATCAGCCGATGCCCGTGTCCGGCGCCGCCTCTGGTGTGCCAGCGGGGTTGAATCAGATCGTTGCAACGGTGGAAGCCGCCGGAATGCACCCCGGTTATGCGCTCAACATGCCGGGCGGAGAGACAGGTGTTTTCACCGCCTCTGTCTATCCCGATGACATCACACAGGAGCGGGTGATGCATCTCGATCAATACACCGGCAAGGTGCTGTTCGACATGGGACTGGCCGAGCTTGGCCCCTTCGGGCGCGCCGCTGAATGGGGGGTCAGCCTCCATATGGGACAGGCCTTTGGTCTGGCGAATCAACTGGTCTTGCTGCTGGCCTGTGTGGCGATGGTGTTGATGGCGGTCTCTGCCGCCGTGATGTGGTGGAAACGCCGCCCCGCCGGACGGCTGGGCGCGCCAACCGTGCCGTCAGATTTCCGTATCCCGCGCGGGGTGCTGGTGATTGCAGTGCTGGCGGGGGTTCTGTTCCCGCTGGTCGGGCTGTCGTTGCTGGTGATCGCCGCGTTGGAGCTTTGCCTCTATGCGCTGCGGCGGATGAAAGCGGCGTGATGTAGACGCCCATTTGGGGCGGCGTTCACACGTCGCCCCGATCTCTTCCCGCCCCGGGTTTGATCCGGGCTCATCCGGTCCAAGTCACGTCACACCAAGCCCAGCTTGATCGCGCACCACAACAGCCCGATCAATATCGGCTGATGCACGAGGTAGATCATCAGACTATGCCGCCCCGGCCACAGCAGCGCCTTGGGCACGCGCCCGCCGCCAAACGTCACCCGCAGCCATGTCCAAACGCCAAACCGCGCCGCCAGATGGGCAAACATCATGCCAAACAGGAACGGTGCGAACCACGGGAACACCGGCTCGAAATCGAGCGTCGGCGGCACCCACGGCGACAGGCCGGTCCACGCCCCCCAACGCCCGGTGAACACCTCCGAGCGATAGACCATCGGCAAGGCGACCACCCCCACCCCGACCAGCCCCGTCAGCCACAAGGGCCGGCGCAAAAACGCCAGCCCCAGCACCGAAGACAGCGCAATCGAGTGTAGAATACCGAAGAAGATGAACGCATGCGGCATGGCCACCCACGTCGCCACGCTCACCGCGCCTGCCGCCGCCACCAACAGGCCCAGCCGCCGGAAATACCCGGCCCAGCGCACCCCGGCTCCATGGGCCAGCACAAGGCTCACCCCGGCGAGGAAGATGAACCCGCCCGCCACGCACATGGCAAACACGGCCCAGCCGCCCGCAAGTGTTGTCCCCGCCGCAATCAGCCCGAAATCTTCCAAGTCGCGGGTAAAGTGAAACACCACCATCCCGACAATCGCGATGGTCCGCGCCAGATCGACCGCATCAATCCGCCCGCGCAACGCTGCGCTTGCCCCGTCGGCCTCAACAGTCATACGTGAAAGCGGGCCCGACCCCGCACAGCGCCATCATGGGCGCGGTGGCCGCTTGGACGCATCACAGACAGCGCCCTCTTCGCCCGTGACACAGCCCGCTTCGGCCTTGAGACAGGGCAGGATCGCGTTCGAACCGGGTGCACCGGCGTGGTAATGATAGCCTTCGCTCTCGCTCGTATGACCGTTGCATTTGTCCAGATCCGTGGGTTTGCTCCCGTCCTTCAACAGATGCGCAAAAATCGAATAGCCATCCATCGCGATCCCGATCATGGCCGCGTCGCCCTCTTGCGGTTTCAACCCGTCCAGACAGTCAGTCACCGCGTGATAGTGATAGCCGACATGCAGGTTCACATGCCCGCCGCAGTCATCAAACGGTGCAATCGTATGCGCCCCGATGATGTGATCCACCGGCGCGGGCCCGTCCAGCCGGATTCCGTTCAGCGCCACGCCGGACCCCGCCATCCGCGTATCATTACTGCGCCATGTGTCCTGCGGCTCAAGCGGGATCGAATAGGTCACCGTCGCATCCGAAGGCATATATTCGATCCGGCATTCCACACAGTAGTTGTTGTATTTCTCGTCCACATCGGGCCGCGCCGCCGCTTCACAGGACGCCTTGGTATCGGTCACGTTGATCTTGCCCGTCACCGGATCAAACAGCTGCCAGACGTCGTCGCCATAAAGCTCGGCCAGCCGTTTGACAAAGGCTCCGTCGACGTCATGCACTTCGCCATCCTTGAGCCAGATGCCGCCCTTGTCGGCCCCGTCGCTCACCGATGTCGGACACCACGGGCCGGGCTCATAGGTTTTCGGCTGCGCCTTGACCGTGATCTGGAAACATTTGGTCTTGGTCCCGCGCGACAATGTGCAATCCACTTCGGTCGGACCGGCCACCACATTGGCGCCGTCAAACAGATGGGCAATCTCATGGAGCTTGCCCTCCTGTTCATGCGCCATGGCAGGCATGGCAATAATCCAGGAAAGCGCTGCGATAGGGGCAAGCGTTGCAAAAGAGAGGCGGTTCATAACATATCCTTTTCCATTCGATGACTGGGCCAACTCCTTAACGCGTCCCTACATCATTTCTGTCGCGCGGGAGCAAATTTCTTCACCCCCTGCGCACCATTCCGCCTGTTGCCTCTCTCGTTATCGCCCCGCCGCCATCCTCTGGCGATTTGGCTCAACGCGCCCGTTCGGCGGCATAATCCACAAACACGTCAAAACTGTCCGGATTGGCCATCGAATCACGGTTCACCACCGTCTTTGGATCGCCCCCCAGCAACAGCTTCTTCACCGGCACTTCCAGCTTTTTACCCGACAGGGTGCGCGGCACCTCATCCACCTGCACAATCTCATCCGGTAGGAACCGCGCCGAAACCTGTGCACGAATGCCCGCGTTGATCCGCGCCTTGAGGTCATCGTCCAACACCAGCCCCTCGCGAAGCACGACAAACAGCGGCATGAAGCTCTCGCGCCCAAGGAACTCTAGGTCGATCACCAGCGAATCCAGCACCTCATCCAAGGCCTCGACCGCGCGGTAAATCTCGCTTGAGCCAAGCCGCAGACCGCGCCGGTTGATCGTCGCATCCGAGCGGCCATAGATGATCGAACCGCCCTCGGGCGTGAACTCGATCCAGTCGCCATGCCGCCAGACACCGGGATAGGTGTCGAAATAACTCTCGAACAGGCGCGAGCCATCGTCGTCACCCCAGAAATAGAGCGGCATCGAGGGCAGCGGCTCGGTGCAGACCAATTCGCCCACCGCGCCGATCAACTCCTTGCCCGCCTCGTCATAGGCACGCACGGCATTGCCCAGCGCACGGCACTGCATTTCACCGGCGCGCACCGGCATCATCGGGTTGCCCACAACAAAGGCTCCGGCCAAATCGGTGCCGCCGCTGATCGGCGCCAGCCACAGATCGCGCTTCACTTGCGCGTAGATCCAGTCATAACCCTCCTGGCTCAGCGGCGATCCGGTCGATCCCAACGCACGCAACGCCGAGAGGTCCAACTCGGCGCCCGGTCGCACACCGGCCTTCTCGCAGCCCATGTAAAACGCGGCCCCCGCCCCGAAATACGTCAGCTTCTCACGCGCCACAAAGCGCCAGACCTCAAGCATATCAGGGTGGTTCGGTGCGCCGTCAAACAACGCCACCATCGCCCCCCGCGCCAAGGCAGTCCATTGCGAATTCCACATGATCCACCCCGAGGAGGTCATCCAGGAATAGCGATCTTCAGGCCCCAGATCCTGATGCAGGCTTTGCTTGGCCCCTTCCAGCAACACGCCCCCGTGGCCATGCACAATCGGCTTGGGGTTGCCCGTGGTCCCCGATGAATAAACGATCCAGATCGGATCGGAAAAGCCGACATCAATCGCCTCCGCCGGCGCCTTGTCCTTGGTCACATCGGCCCAGTCTTCCCACCCCTTGGGCGCTGTGCCTTGGGTGACGACCATCACCTTATGCGCAAGGCTCGGCAAATCGTCGGTGATCTCCTGCAACAATGCGCGCCGGTCGATCTGCTTGCCGTTATGGGTATAGCCGTCCTGCGCAATAAGAACCTTCGGCTCGATCTGGCGGAACCGGTCTGAAATCGCCACATGCCCCATGTCCGGCGCACAAAGAGACCACACCGCACCCAGCCCCGCCGTCGCCAGAAACGCCACCACCGCCTCCATCGCATTGGGCAAAACGGCAACCACCCGGTCGCCTTTTTCCACGCCCATACGCTTCAACGCGGCCTGAACCGCGCCCACCTCACCGGCCAACTCGGCCCATGTCATCTCGCGTCGGCCAAAGGTTTCGGATTGCAACACGACGGCCAAAGCGTCGGGCTTGTCCTCGGCATGGCGCAACACCTGCCGCGCGAAATTCGTCTGCGCGCCGACAAACCACTCCGCCCCCGGCATCTTGCGCTCGGCCAACACCTCGCTCCAGCCGCTCACCGGCAGATCAAAGAACGCAATAATCGCGGTCCAGAACCCCTCAAGATCACTCACCGACCATTCCCAAAGCGCGTGGTAGTCTGCAAAAACCAACCCCCGCTCGCTCTCCACCCATCGAATGAATTGCGCCATCCAGCTGGCCTCGGCCTGCTCTTGGCTTGGCTGCCACAGAATCTCACGGTTTTCGGTCATGTCGTCCTCCCTCTTGCGCGCCATCGTTTCCCGCCACGCGGCGCGGCGCAAGCGCGAACACAAAATGACGTTGCGCATTTTCGCCAACGGACCGGCACAGAAACGATGTTGACCACAGAAAGAATGGGGGGAGAGTGTGTATGGTGGCGTGAGGTGGACTTGAACCACCGACCCCAGCATTATGAGTGCTGTGCTCTAACCAGCTGAGCTACCACGCCATTCACACGCCCGCCCGATTAGCCCCACTCGCCGCCCCTGTCAAACCGAAAATCCACCCGTGGCTTCATCTGACCGAAAATATCCCCGGGGGGTTTGGGGGGCTGGCCCCCTTAAGGTGGTGGGTCGGGGGCTGGCCCCCTTAAGGCGTGGGTTTGGGGGCTGGCCCCCCTAGAGCGGGGGGCCGGGGCGCCAGCCTCATACGCCAATCCAAAAAACCTGTGCGCCGCAGGCGCTCCTTTGGATCACTGCCTCAGGTATTTGGCAAATGCCCAACCCTGTGCGCCCGAAGAGTGGCGCACCCGGACCCAACTGCCTTTGCGTTCAAGAATGCGCACCCGGTCGCCATGATGCATCCGCCGCAGGATCTTGAAATCACCGCCCGGTCCGCTGCGCAGGTTCAAAAATCCGTCACCCGGCGAATACACCCGCCGTTGCAGCGTATTTGCCTTGGGCCGGACAAGATATTTGCTATAGGCCCAGCCCTCACGCCCGCTGGTCCGGTGGCGCACGCGCAGCCAGCCGCCCTTGGCCTCCAACACATCGACCTTGGCGCCATGGGTCATCCGGCGCACGATGTCATAGGAACTCCCCGGCCCGGTGCGCAGGTTGAGATAGCCATCACCGGGGCTGTTCACCCGCCGCATCTCGGCCTGCGCCGACACGGCCATCAAAACGAAAAACATGAGCGCGCTCAAAATTCGGATCATCTGAAATCTCCCGTCTGAAAATCAATGCCCGACCATAACATGCCGCCCCCGCTTGCACGCAAGGTTAAAGCCCGCGAAACGCAAAAAGGCCCGCCGTCTCGGGCGGGCCTTTCCATCAATACTGTCACCCAAGCTTACTTCTTGGCGAGCGCGTCGCGAATCTCGGCCAGAAGTTCCAGCTCGGTCGGCCCTGCCGGTGCCGCCTCTTCTGCGGGCTTCTCGGCTTCGGTTGCGGCTTTCGCCTTGTTCACCGATTTGACCAGCATGAACACAACCCATGCAATGATCAGGAAGTTGATCACGGCCATGATGAACGAGCCATAGGCAAACACTGCCGCGCCGCTTTCACGCGCCGCTTCAAGGCTCGCACCCTCGGCCACTTCACCGCTCAGAACGGCGTATTTGCTGGTGAAGTCAACGCCACCCATGAACAGCCCGATGATCGGGTTGATCAGGTCGTCGACCATTGATTTGACAATGGCGGTAAACGCCGCACCGATGATGATACCAACGGCCATGTCCATCACGTTGCCCTTCGCGATGAAATCCTTGAATTCTTTGAGCATAGTTACGTCCTCACTAATTGTCCCACTGCGCGGCGTTTGGTTTATTTTTGAACACCACCTGTTTAAAGATAGCACGTTCATACATCTTTCTACTTATGTATTTATGGGAATGAACCCCGGTTTTTCCCCCAAATGTGGCAATGGAGACTCAATTGAATTCACTCACCGATCACCCGATCAATTCCCGCTGGCCTGCACAGAATCCGACCGTGCTTCAGCTTTATTCGTTTCCCACGCCAAACGGCGTCAAAGCGTCGATCATGCTCGAAGAAACCGGCCTCGAGTATGAGGCGCACAAGGTCACCCTGTCGGATGCCGATGTGAAAAGCCCCGAGTTTCTGGCGCTCAATCCCAACAACAAAATCCCTGCGATCCTTGATCCGAACGGCCCCGATGGCACCCCGCTGGCACTGTTCGAAAGCGGCGCGATCCTGATCTATCTCGCGGAAAAGACCGGCAAGCTCCTCTCCTCCGATCCCGCCACGCGATACCAGACGATCCAATGGCTGATGTTTCAGATGGGCGGCATCGGCCCGATGTTCGGCCAACTCGGCTTCTTTTACAAATTCGCCGGCAGCGCGATCGAAGACAAACGCCCGGTTGAACGCTACATCGGCGAAACCAAGCGCCTGCTCGGTGTGCTTGACGGCGCTCTGGCGGGCAAAGACTGGATCATGGGCGAGTATTCCATCGCCGACATCGCCATCGCCCCTTGGATCCGCTCGCTGGATTTCTACGGCGCGAAAGAGACGGTGGGCTATGACAGCTTCAAAAACGTCACCGCCTATTTTGAGCGTTTCGCCGCCCGCCCCGCCGTGCAGCGCGGGCTGAATATTCCCCCGCGGGAGTGACCCGAAGGGTGAGGAGCCGGGCCAGCGCCCTTGACTCCGGGCTGTCATTGGCGCCCCCCCCCTTCACACCCCGAAATTGCGAATATGCGCCGGCATCTCGACCCCGTCGAGGTTTCGCTCATCCGGAACCGGCGGCAAAACCCGCGTCTCGACCGGAATCACCCCCGCCCAGATCGGCAGCGCGTAATCCTCTTCGTCGTCCACCGGCCCGCCGCTGCGCACCTTGGCGCTGGCCTCGTCGATCTTGAGACCAAGCACAGTGGTCGCTTTCACCTCCTGCGCCGTATTGGGCCTGAGCATCCCGGCCCGCCCCGGCCATAACCCGTTGATGAACCGGTTCAGCTTTTCCTCCTTGTCGGCATCGGCAACCTTGAACGCACGGCCAAACACCATCGCCGCGCGATAGTTGGCCGAATGGTGAAGCCCCGACCGTGCCATCACAAAGCCGTCCAAAACCGACACCGTCAAACACACCTCTGCACCTGCGCTTTTCCTAATCGCGCGGCTGGCCGACGAGCCGTGAAAGTAAACATGATCCCCTTCGCGCCACTGCAACGTCGGCGTGGCATAGGGCTTGCCATCAATCACATAGGCCACGGTGCACATGCTGGTCGCATCCAGAACCGCATGCACGGCCTCTGCATCATAGGCCCCGCGCTCATGGGCGCGGCGCAGGCGGGTTCGTTCGGTGGGCTGTGTCATTGGCGTGTTCCCTTGGCTGTTGGCATGACCTCTTGCTCCAATCGCACTACCCCGCTATTGGACTTATCCAAATGTCCACTTCATCACTTTCAGATCAGTCCAATTTGCAAAGCAGCTTTCAGGCGGCGCTCTTTGCCTTGTCGCTCGATCGTGCATCCGCGACGCCGCTCCATGCCCAGCTGACCGATGCGCTGCGCAAGCTGATCCTGTCGGGGCGCGCGCCGCTAG
This sequence comes from Rhodobacteraceae bacterium D3-12, assembly GCA_025916135.1. Lineage (NCBI taxonomy): Bacteria > Pseudomonadati > Pseudomonadota > Alphaproteobacteria > Rhodobacterales > Roseobacteraceae > Phycobium > Phycobium rhodophyticola. Next base: position 3,827,372 of record CP104793.1, read on the forward strand.
GGGCGCGCCTGCCGGCCTCGCGGATGCTCGCGGCGGAACTCTCGATCAGCAGGATGACCGCCACCACCGCGCTGGATCAGCTCACCGCCGAAGGCTACCTTGAGGCGCGAGCCGGCTCCGGCACCTTCGTGGCCGCCGATCTGCCCCATATCGCGCCGCCCCGGCCCGCCTTGGCCAACACCCCTCTGCCCAAGCCGCGCACCCCGCTGCCGTTCCACGCCGCGATCCCTGATCTTGCGCTCTTTCCGCACAAGCTCTGGGCGCGTCACCTTGAACGAGCGTGGCGGGCGCCCGATGCGGCCATGCTCGCCCTGCCCGATCCCGCCGGATACGCGCCCCTGCGCCGCGCGATCACCGAACACCTGTCAGCGTGGCGCGGGATGGAGGTCGAGCCGCAACAGGTCATCCTTACCTCTGGCGCGGCCGAGGCGTTTGAACTGGTCGCACGCAGCCTCCTTGCCCCCGGCGATACGGTGCTGACCGAAGACCCCGGCTTTCCCCCGATGCGTCAAGCGATGCAGATGACCGGCCTTGCGCCCTTGGCCCAGCCGGTTGACGAAGACGGCTTTGACATCGCCACCGCCGCCAGCCGCGCCCCTGATGCGCGCGCCGCGCTTGTCACGCCCTCGCGGCACTACCCGCTCGGCCTGACCCTGCCGCTCAGCCGCCGCTTGGCGCTGATCGACTGGGCACAAGAGCGGGATGCGCTGATTATCGAAGACGACTACGACAGCGAATTCCGCTATGTCGGCCAACCGCTGCCCGCGCTTGCGGCGCTCGATCATGGCGGGCGGGTGTTTTACATCGGCTCGTTCTCGAAACTGCTCAGCCCGGCGTTGCGGCTGGCCTATCTCGTGGTGCCGCGCCGCCGGTTAGAAGCGGTAGAGCGCACAATGGGCAGCTTTCGTCATACCGCCTCGATGGTGCCGCAACCGGCACTGGCGAACTTCATGCAAAGCGGTGAATTCGCGGTCCACCTGCGGCGGATGCGGCGGATATATGCGCGGCGGCAAAAGGCGCTTCTGGCGTCGCTTGCCCGTCACCTGCCGGATCACCTCGTGGCGCAATCCGAACCCTCTGGCATGCATATCGTTGCGCGCCCCGGCCCCGCGCTCACCCGCCCGGATACCGAGATCAGCACGCTTGCCGCCAACAACGGGCTGACGCTGCGCGCGCTCTCTCCCTATTTCGAAAGCAACCCGCAACAGGGCTTCATCATGGGCTTTGCCGGCTTCGACGAAAGCACGCTGGAAAGCGCCGTCAAACGCCTCGCCGCGCTACTTTGAAGGGCGCGTGCACGCAGGCACCAACCCGATCACCCCGGCAATCCGCCGGTCAGAACATAGCGCAGGATCTCAACCACCTGCCCCGGTTCCCGCGCCACGGCCAGCGCGGCTGCGTCCACCTCTTTCAACGCGTGATCATGCTCGGGCATCTGCAAGACGATCAACGACTTGCCCAACGCCGCCGCATAGCCCGCGTCAAACGCCGCGTTCCACTGGCGGTATTTCTCGCCAAAGCGCACCACAACCACATCCGCATCGGCAATCCCCTTGCGGGTGCGGATCGCGTTGACCATCGCGCCCTTGTGGTCATGCCAGTATTTGTTCTCTTCGCCGCCCAAAATCGCCACGCCGCAATCATCCGACGCGCCATGATCCGTCACCGGCGCGAAAAACTCCACGTCCAGCCCTTCGGCCCCGCCGATGATTTGCTCACGCCAATCCGTGTGAATTTCGCCTGAAAGATAAACCTTGAGTGTCATCAACCTAATTCCTTTTGCGTAGGGTGGGGTTTCACCCCACCACCCGTCAGCCGCGCAACACGCTGCCTGTAGCCTTGCTCACCTTCTCGACGATCTTGGCACCGACGGCTTCGATATCGGCATCCTTCAACGTCTTGTCGCTTGGTTGCAACCGCACCGTGATCGCGAGCGATTTTTTGCCCTCGCCCAGCGATCCGCCGATGAATTCGTCAAATACCCGCACGTTCTCGATCAATGCCTTGTCCGCACCGGCGGCGGCATTGACCAGCGTCAACGCCTCGACCGCCTCGTCCACGACAAAGGCGAAATCGCGCTCGACCGCCTGAAGGTCAGACGCATTCAGCGCCGGACGTGCCGTCGCCTTGCGCCGTGCGGCGGGCACCTCTTCGGGCCAGAGGGTAAAGGCCACAGCCGGGCCTTTCACATCCATCGCGGCCAGAACCTTGGGGTGGACCTCGCCAAAGGTGCCCAGCACCTTTTTCGGCCCCAAACAAATCCGCCCGTGCCGCCCCGGATGCCACCATTCGGCTCCGTCACGCAGGATCTGCACCTTGGCCGGTGCGCCAATCGCGGCCAGCACCGCCTCGGCGTCGGCCTTGGCGTCATAAACGTCGACATCACGCGCCGCGCCGTGCACGTCCTTGGGCGATGTCCGCCCGACCAGCAGCCCGCAAATCTGCACATGCTGCTCTTCCGGCTCGCCGCCATGAAACGCCGGACCCACCTCGAACAGGCCAAAGTTCCCCTGCCCGCGCGCCTGATTGCGTGCGGCGGCCTGCAGCAGACCGGGCAAAAGATCGGGGCGCATGTGGCTCATCTCGCTGGAAATCGGGTTCTCCAGCATGGTGACGTCGGTGCCGCCGCCGAACAACGCGGCGCTGGCCTGATCAATGAACGAATAGGTCACGCATTCGTTGTAGCCCAGCTGCGCACAGGCCCGCTTGGCCGCCTGTTCGCGGCGTTGCAACGGGGTCAGGATCGGGCGCGGCACACCATCCTGCACGCGCCGCATCGGCTTGCCTTCCAGCTTGGTCAGAGAGGCAACCCGCGCCACCTCTTCCACCAGATCGGCCTCGCCCATCACATCGGGGCGCCAGCTCGGCACATGCGCCATGTTCCCTTCCAGCTTGAATCCCAGCTTGGTCAGCGTCTGGCGCTGCTCGCTCTCTGGAATTTCCATCCCCACAAGCGAGATCACCCGCGCCGGGTCCAGCTTGAACGCACGCGCCGTATTGGGCACCTCGCCGGCGGTCACAACGCTCGACGCTTCTCCACCGCACAGGTCGAGAATCATCTGCGTCGCCAGCTCGATCGCGGGCATGTTGAACTCGGGGTCAATGCCGCGCTCGTTGCGATAGCGCGCGTCCGAATTGATCTTGAGCGCGCGGCCCGTGTAAGCGATCTGCACGTGGTTCCACACCGCCGCCTCAAGAAAGACATTGGTCGTCTCACCGGTACAACCCGTGGCCAGCCCGCCCATGATCCCGCCGATCGATTCAACACCCGCATCGTCGGAAATCACCACTTGCCCTTCGCTGAAGGTGTATTCCTTCTCATCCAAGCCAACGAGGGTCTCGCCCCCTTGGCGCGGTGAATGCGCAAATCGCCCTGCACCTTGTCGGCATCGAACACATGCAGCGGGCGGTTCTGGTCAAAGGTGAAGAAATTCGTCACATCGACCAGCGCCGAAATGGGCCGCAAGCCAATCGCCCGCAACCGATCCTGAAGCCACTGCGGGCTTGGCCCGTTGGTGACATTGCGGATCAACCGCCCGGCGAACACATAACAGCCGTCGCTCGTGTCCTCATCAATGCTCACCTTGATCGGACAGGGGAACTCCCCCTCGACATGCGCGCTCTTGGCCGGTTTCAACGTGCCCAGACCCCGCGCCGCCAGATCACGCGCAATGCCGCGCACGCCCAGCGCATCCTGCCGGTTCGGCGTGATCGCGATGTCGATGACCGGATCGACCTTGGCCGGCTCATTCGCCGCCAGCCAGTCGACGAACCGCTCGCCCACTTCGCCGCTCGGCAGCTCGATGATGCCGTCATGCTCGTCAGAAAGCTCAAGCTCACGCTCGCTCGCCATCATGCCGTGGCTTTCCACGCCGCGGATTTTCCCGACAGACAGCGTTACGTCGATGCCCGGCACATAATCGCCCGGCTTGGCCAGAACCACCGTAATGCCTTCCCGTGCATTGGGCGCGCCGCAAACGATCTGCTTTTCGCCTTCGTCGGTTTCAACCGTGCAGACGCGCAAACGGTCCGCATCCGGGTGCTGCTCGGCCGATGTGACCTTGGCCAGCGTAAAGCTGGACAGCCGGTCCAACGGATTGATGATCTCTTCGACCTCAAGCCCGAGATCGGTCAGCGCCTCGGCGATCGCATCGACCGAAGCAGTGGTTTCAAGGTGATCCTTGAGCCAGGAGAGGGTGAATTTCATGTTGGACCCCTAGTTGAGCTTGGCGGCGACATCATCGTAATCGCCCATCCGCAAAAGTTTGATTTCACGCCACAGCCGGATCGTCGGCTTGAGCGCGAAAAAGATCGAGCCGATCAGGAACAGCCATGTCCCCGACACTTGCAGGCTCTCGAAGAAGAAAAACACCGACCCGACGACAAACAACGCCGCCGCCGCGAAATCCACCGCCGTATAGGCGACCTCGGTCAGCGCATAGAACCGGCGCTGTTCGGGCGTGTGGTCCGAGCGGGGGGTGTGGAAGAGTTTCATGGCTCTACTTCCTGTTTCTATCTGTTTTTCTCTGTGTTTTCATTGCTTTAACCCAGAAAAATTCGTATAATTAGCTCTAGAAGAAGCCTTCGAAACAGATAGGAAAGGAATTGAACGATGGGTTGGAATGCTCGGGATCTCTTCACAAAGCGATTCGCTGATTTTATGATTAAAATCAACCGCTTGCGCGAATTTTTGAACCAGCAACCGGGAACCGGGTCCTTCGCCTTCGGCTCAGTCGCTCGCAAACAACTCGCGACCCGGTTCCCGGTTGCTACTTTTAACCCATATCTAGACGCTCTTGTCAACCCGCCACTACATATTGTGTAAAGGAGTGGCTTTCGAGCAACTTCCCTCACCGCGACAACCCCCCATGCAGGTTCGGCTGATCCAAGCTCGCAAAGCCATAATTCCTGAGCCAGCGCAGGTCTGAATCAAAGAACGCCCGCAAATCCGGTATCCCGTATTTCAGCATCGCGATCCGGTCGATCCCCATGCCAAAGGCAAAGCCCTGATACTCATCCGGGTCGATCCCGCCAGAGCGCAGCACATGCGGATGCACCATGCCCGAGCCGAGCACCTCCATCCAGTCGTCGCCCTCGCCGATACGCAGCTGCCCATCGACCCACGAGCATTGAATATCCACCTCGGCCGATGGCTCGGTGAAGGGGAAATGCGAGGCGCGGAAGCGGGTCTTGATCCCGTCGATTTCAAAGAAGGCCGAGAAGAACTCCTCAAGCACCCATTTCAGGTTCGCCATCGAGATGTCCTTGTCCAGCGCCAGCCCCTCGATCTGGTGGAACATCGGGGTGTGCGTCTGGTCATAATCGGCGCGATAAACACGACCCGGACAGATGATGCGAATGGGCGCGCCCTGTCCCAACATCGAGCGGATCTGGACCGGAGAGGTATGGGTGCGCAGCACATGCGGCGGACGGTTGTCGCCCTCTTCGCGGTGCATGTAGAACGTGTCCATCTCGGCGCGGGCCGGATGGTGGCTGGGGATGTTCAGCGCGTCGAAATTGTGCCAGTCGCTCTCCACCTGCGGCCCCTCGGCCACGGCAAAGCCCATGTCGGCGAAGATCGCGGTGACTTCCTCTGTCACTTGGGAAATCGGGTGGATCGTGCCAACCCGCCGGTCGCGCGCAGGCAATGTCACGTCCAGCCACTCAGCGCGCAGGCGTTCATCCAGCAACACATCGGCCAGCGCCTCTTTCTTGGCGACCAAAGCCGAGTTGATCTCGTCCTTGAGATGGTTGAGCTTTGGCCCCATGATCTGCCGCTCTTCCGGCGTCATCTTGCCCAGCTCGCGCATTTTCAGGGAAATCTCGCCCTTCTTGCCCACGGCCTGCACACGCAGGTCTTCCAATGCGGTCTCGTCGCCCGCTTCGGCAATCAAGCCAATGTATTTCTGTCTCAGATCGTCCATCCGACCCTCCGGGAATAAGTTGAGCATGTGCTAGCCACCCAAGGCCATGATTGCAAGCCAATGCGCCGCTTTCATAGGGATTGCAGCGCCCCGATTGGCGTGACAAGCTCTGCCTGAATTGCAAAGGCCGCTGAAATGACCCCCGCTCCTGCCTCTCCTGCGCGTCCTTGGCTGGTGCTGGCCGGGCTGGCGCTTGGGTTGACCGTGACCAACGGGTTTGCGCGCTTTGCCTATGGGCTTTTGCTGCCCGCGATGAAGGCCGAGCTGGACTGGACCTATGCCCAGGCCGGGTGGCTCAATACCGCGAATGCGCTTGGCTATATTCTTGGGGCGGTGCTGACCATGGGGTTGATCGGGCGGGTCGGGCCGACGCGGCTCTTTGTGTTCGGCTTGCTGACCACGACTGTCACGCTTCTGGCGACCGGGCTTTACACCGCGCTCTGGTGGCAAACGCTCTGGCGGGTGCTGGCCGGGGTGTTCGGGGCGATGTCGTTCTCCACCGCAGGGGCGCTGGCGGCACAGCTGTTCCAGAACGATGCGCGGCGCAATGCCTTGGCGATTGCCTTGCTGTTCGGGTCTGGCGGCGGGCTGGGGATCGTGCTGGCCGGGGCGGCCTTGCCCTTGATGCTTGGCGTTTATGGCAACGGCGCATGGCCCTATGGCTGGGTGCTGATCGGGCTGGTCAGCCTTGCCGTTCTGCCGCTTGGCCTGTGGTCCGCAACACAGATCACCCCGCCGAAACCCGGTGCAACGCGCCCCGCCCCCCTGCCGATCCGCGCCATGTTGGGAGAGCTGGGTGGCTATGCCTGTTTCGGCATGGGCTATATCGTCTACCTCACGTTCCTCTCCGCTTGGATGAGCGAGCAATCCGCAGAGCCGTGGTTCATCGCCTTGGTCTGGGTGGTGCTCGGCTCTTGCATCTTTGTCTCGCCGGTCCTGTGGCGGCCCGTGCTGGCGCGGCACGCATCGGGGCGACCGCTGGCGTTGATCCTCACCGGCATCGCGGTCGGCTCGGCCCTGCCCGTGCTGGTGCCGGGCGGCGCGGCGCTGATCCTGTCGGCCACCATCTTTGGCCTATGCGTGTTCATGCCGCCGGGCGCAGTGACCAGCTTCACGCGCCAAAACCTCGGCCCCGAAAGCTGGGGCGCGGCGATCAGTTTTTATACCGTGGTCTTTGCCATCGCCCAAACCGCCGGCCCCTATGCTGCCGGGCTTCTGGGCGATCTGTCGGGCAACATCGGCCATGGGCTTTTGGTGGCGGCTGCTGTGTTGTTGCTGGGCAGCGGGCTGGCCATGCTGCAAAAACCGCTGGCGGAGGGCTAAGGCGCGGATCGCGACCGCAGGCGGGGAAACCCCGTAACCCGCCTCGTTATGCAGCCCCTACTCCGTCTCGCCGCCAATCCGCCCCTTCAGCCGCAACAACCCGACAAGCCCTTCATCGCGCAGCCGCTTCAAGTCTCCCTCGCCCAGACCGGCCAGCATCCCCTCGACCTCATCCACCAGCGTCGCGCTCACCTCGTCGCTGAGCACCGGATCACCCAGTTCGGCCCAACGCGCTGCCTGTGTTGGGCCCAAATGCGCCATATAGTGTCGAAATCCGCCATCGCCCCCGCCAAGATGATAGGTCGCAAACGGCCCCATCAAGGCCCAGCGCAACCCCGGCCCGAACGCCATCGCCCGGTCAACATCTCCGGCACTGGCATAGCCCTCGCTGACCAAATGCACCGCCTCGCGAAACACGGCCGAGGTCAGGCGGTTCGCCACATGCCCGACCACATCGCGCTTCAAGGTGATCACCTCACGCCCGATGCGCGTGTAAAACGCCGCCGCCCGCGCCATGGCCTCGGCATCTGTCGCCTTGCCGGGGACCAGTTCGACCAAGGGGATCAAATGCGGCGGATTGAACGGATGCGCCACCAAAACACGGCCCGGATGCACCGCTTGGGCCTGAATATCGCTCGCCAATAGCGAAGAGGTTGAGGAGGCGATCAACGCCGCCTCTGGCGCGCCCGCCTCGATCTCGGCCAGAATGGCGCGCTTTGCGTCAATCCGGTCCGGCCCGCATTCCTGCACCAGATCGACACCCTCGCAGGCCGCGCCAATCGTCGTGGCAAAGCGCAGCCGCTCCTGTGGCACCGGCCCCTGCGCCATGCCCAACCGCTCAAGATCGGGCCAGGCCGCCGCCACAGCATCCCGCACCCGCGCCTCGACCCCCTCGGCCACGTCCTGCACCGTCACGCGCATCCCATGCGCCAGAAACAGCGCGGCCCAGCTTTGCCCGATCAGCCCGCCACCGATCACCGCTATGCGCGTTATATCTGCCATTCTCGCCCCCTTTTGCCGCGACCATGCGATGTCACATCACGCCCGACGCGTCAAAACGCGCGCCAGAATTTCACGCTGAACAAAACATATACCGTGAACATCTCCAATCGCCCGACATACATGCCGAACGCCAACAGCAGCTTGGACAGCGGATCAAGCGGCGCGAAATTCCCCGCAGGCCCGATCACATCCCCCACGCCCGGCCCGACATTGGCCAATGCAGTCAGCGCTCCGCTCAGCGCCGTTTGGAAATCCAACCCGCACAGCGCAAGAGCGGCCGCCAAGACACCCACGCTCAACAGGAAAAAGGCAAAGAACGCCGCGACACCCAACTGCACATCATCAGGCACCACCCGCCCCTCATAGCGCAGCCGGATCACCCGATGCGGCGCGCGTATCTGCCTGATCCCGATCGACAGCGCCCGAAACAGGATGATCCAGCGCATCGCCTTCACCCCGCCCGCGGTCGATCCGGTGCACCCGCCTATCGCGATGAGAAAGAAAAACACCGCCGCGGCGAACGGCCCCCATTGCAGGAAATCCTCGGTGGCATAGCCGGTCGTGGTGACAACCGAAATGACGTTGAACGCCACGGTGCGCAGCGCGTCCTCTGGCGCGCGTCCGGTGCTCAGCATCAACCAGATCGCAAGCCCGCCAATCACCAGCGCGAGTGTTTTGAGCAGGAAAACGACCTGCTCGCTGCGCAGCGGCCCGCGTTGCGTGGCCTTGATATACCACGCAAACGGCAATCCGCCGAGCAGCATGAACAGCACACAGGCCCATTGCAGGAACCGGCTCTCGAAATGCCCGAAAGACGCGTCGTAATTCGAAAAGCCACCGGTCGAAAGCGTGGTCAGCGCATGGGTCACCGCGTCAAACCCGCCCATACCGCCCAGATGATACACCAGACCGCACAACAGGATCAGCCCAAGGTAAACCAGCAACGTCGCGCCCGCAAAACGCGGCACGCTCGTCAGCATCTTGTCCTCGGTGTCCGAACTTTCGGTCCGAAACAATTGCATCCCGCCCGTGCGCAGGAACGGCAACAATGCCATGCCGGTCACGATAAAACCGACCCCGCCCAGCGCCTGCAACAGCGCCCGCCACATCAGGATACCTTTGGGCGTGTCTTCCAGCCCCGACAACACCGTCGCCCCGGTCGTGGTCAGCCCCGAGAAACTCTCGAACACCGCATCCACCGGCGAAATCTGCCACAGGAATAGCGGCAGCGCGCCGTAAACCCCGGCGCCAAGCCATATGGTCGACGTGATCAGAAACGCCTGATTCCGGCTAAGCGCGGGCACCGACCGCCAGCTCAATAAGACCAACGCACCCCCGAGCGCGCCCAGCATAAGAAACGCCTCGAAGAACTCTTTTCGGGTCGCCGGGAACAGCAGCGCATCAAGCCCCATGAACATCGCGAAAAGCAACATCATGGCGGCATTCGCAAGAACCAATATGCTCACGCATTTTGCCTTTGTGCCGGAAAGCAAAAAAGCCGCTGGATCATGATGACCAGCGGCTTTCAAATTCGTTCAGGGCCATGTCTGGCCGGGCCGTCAGGCCAGCGCGGCTTTCGCCTGATTGACGATCGCGCCAAACGCTTCCGGCTCATGCACGGCCAGATCGGCCAGCACTTTACGGTCCACTTCGATCCCGGCAAGGCCCAGACCGTTGATGAAACGCGAGTATGTCAACGCCTCGTCGTGGCTACGCACGGCTGCGTTGATCCGCTGGATCCACAGCGCGCGGAAATTCCGCTTGCGGTTCTTACGGTCGCGTGTGGCGTATTGGTTGGCCTTATCTACGGCCTGACGTGCAACCTTGAAGGTGTTCTTGCGACGGCCATAGTAACCCTTGGCTGCCTTAACGACCTTCTTGTGACGTGCGTGCGTGGTGGTTCCGCCTTTAACTCTCGACATATCCTACCCTCCCTTAACGCGAATACGGCATCATGCTCTTGACGATCTTCTCGTCAGGAGCGCTCAGCGTGGTTGTGCCGCGTGCATTGCGGAGGAATTTGTTGGTACGTTTGATCATGCCGTGGCGCTTGCCGGCCTGTCCGGCCAGAACGCGGCCCTTGGCCGTCACCTTGAACCGCTTTTTGCAGCTCGATTTCGTCTTCATCTTGGGCATTTCCGTCTCCTTGATCTTCGGGTCGGTTTGCGCGCGACTCGGCATGCCTCTTAGGCCGGCCACGCGGTTCAGAGGGGCGATATACGAGGCACCTCGCGATATTGCAAGGAGTTTTGCATCCTGAGCCGACCCCAAACAGGCGTTTCCCGCACGGCCCGGAGGGGAGGCCACCTTCGCATCGCCGCCCGCACCACGCGCGGCTCACACCGGATAGCGGGCTCAGGCGCCGGTTTTCACCCCGTTTTCACACCGTTTTCACGCCGGCAAGAAGACCATCGTCCAATCCCTCGCCGTGCAGCACCGAAATGTCGCCCGTGGATTCCAGAACAATGGCGCGAACGTCGCTAACGTGCAGAACATTTGCCTCGCGCAGTTTAGCGACAATATCGCTGCGGGTCGTGCGGGTCCGGGTCAGCGCGTCCTCCTGAAACACACCATCGCGCATCAGCAAGGTCGGCGTGTTGCCGATCACCCCTTCAAAGTCGTCACGACGGGAGCGGGTGCGGGACACCGCGTATTGAATCCCAAGAAGCGCCGAGATGGCGATCAAAGCCTGCGCCAAACCGCTCCATTCCGTCGCTTGCACGCATCCCGCCAGAAGCGAGCCGATGGCAACAGTGGTGACAAAGTCAAACGACGTCATCTTTGAGAAGGCGCGCAAGCCAATCACCCGCACACAAATCACCACCCAAGTCAGGCCGATAACGGCCAGCAATGTGCCGCGCAAAACAACGTCGAGAGCGGTCATATCAGTGAACATCAATTCCCTTTCTGGAGTTTGGCACGCTGGCAACCGCGACGGGCGAGCGCTCCACAGAAGCATCGGGCCTCTGCGGGCATCCGGCTGCCTGTCTCGCTGGCCCAAGGCATCAAGACTCCTAACATTCGTCAGATCAACGCCCGACAGGACGGTTTGTTCCAAGGGCGCGTGATCTGGCCTGCTGATCTGACCTGTTTCGCGCCCCCTGCGAAAGCCCGCTGCCCCGCAAACTCTCGCATCTGAACTCTGCCTCTTTTGCGGGCATTTCGCCCCCAACCGCAACCTCTGCCGAGGTGGCACCACCGATCCGCCCGTCGCCGCGTTTCACCAACATCAATGGGCCGCACGCGCCGCAACGCCCCTTCCAAGCGGCAAAACCCGCCCGCCCTCCGGCGCAGCGAACTCTTGACATTTTGCCCGATTTGGCGGGTTATTAATGTTAGTACACTATCAATTAATCTCGGTCCCGACCGACCAAAGACATCAAAAAGGAACCTCCGATGGCCGACGTCAAGAAAGACACACCCGAACCGGGTCGCACCCTGATCCGCAACATTGGCTTGCTTTTGACCGGAGACCTCGACGCGCCGATCGCAGACAGCGACTGCCTGTTGATCGAAGACGGCGTGATCGTCGGGCTGGAATCGGGCGACGCGGACCGCACCATCGACGCCGCCGGTTCGGCCATCGCGCCGGGGCTGATCGACGGGCATTGCCATCCGGTGTTCGGCGACTGGACCCCGCGCCAGAGCCAGACCGGCTGGATCGAAATGAACGTCAACGGCGGCGTGACCAGCTTCATCTCTGCCGGCGAAGTCCACCTGCCGGGCCGCCCGAAAGATGCCGAAGGCGTCAAGGCGCTGGCGATGGTCGCCCAGCGTTGCTTTGAAAATTTCCGCCCCGTCGGAGCCAAGGTGCTGGCCGGTGCGCCCGTGCCCGAGCTTGATTTCGACCGCGACTTCTATGTCGGCCTGAAAGAGGCCGGGATCCGCCACATCGGAGAGATCGGCCTCGGCACAGTTGCCAAAGGCCCCGACGCCGCGCGGGTGACCGCATGGTGCCGCGAGCTGGGGATCGAAACGATCATGCACACGGGCGGCCCCTCCATTGCCGGCTCGCACCACGTCACCGAAGAAGACGTGCTCGAAGCCCAGCCCGACGTGATCAGCCACATCAACGGCGGCCCGACCTCGATCCCGCACGAGGCGATCCGCAGCCTGTGCCGCAACGCCACCGGCGCGCTGGAAGCGGTCCACAACGGCAACGAAAAATCCGCGATTGTCGCCATGGAAGCCGCGCTGGCCGAAGGGCGGCTCGCGGATTTCCTGATCGGCACGGACGCCCCCGCCGGCTCTGGCGTGCAACCCAACGGGATGTTGCGCATGGCGACATTGCTGGCCAGCATCGGCGGCCTGCCTGCGGAACAGGCCTGGTGTTGCGGCAGCGGCAATGTCACGCGCAAACGCGGGCTCGATCAGGGCATTCTCGAAGCCGGACGCCCCGCCGATATCGTCTTTATGGACCGGCCCAGCGGCTCGGAAGGCGATACCGTGCTGGGTGCCATGGCGATGGGCAACATTCCGGGCATCGCTGCGGTGATGATCGACGGCAAGATGCGCACAGGCCGGTCGCGCTCGACACCGCCTGCCGCCCGCATTCCGGCAAACTGAGGCGCAACCGCTCTATTGCGTGTTGAAGATTGAAATCATGGTGCCCCGGCCTCCGGGCCGGGTCGCCACGGTAGCGGGATCAGTTCACGAAACGCCCGACCACCTTGACCACCACATTCGGCACTTGGTCAATCTTGTAGCCACCCGGTTTCTGCGTCATCGCCCAGGCCAAAAGCCCGCCGCTGATGATCAACGTAATCGCCGCCACCCTTGGCGTGCGGCGTTCCGCAAAAGAAGACACAATGGCGGGAATCGAAAACACCCCGACGACAAGCCCGATCACCAATGCCAGATCATGATCCATAACTGCTGCCCCTGCACTAACCCGAAAAATACTGATTAAACGGTTTCTTATACTGAAACTGGGGGCAGTTTACTCTGGATCAGAGGCAAAAATCAAACTTTCATCACAGGGCGCCACGCGCAGAATATTGGTGGTTCCCGGCTGGTTGAACGGCACGCCGGCAATCACAACGATCTGGTCGCTGGTGTCGGCATAGCCATGCACCCGCGCCGCGCGGGCGGAATTCACCACCGCCTGCTTAAACCGCTGCAATTCGCCCGTCATGATGCAATTCGTGCCCCAGCTCAGCGCCAACCGCCGCGCCGTGCCGCGCAGGCTCGTCATGGCGATGATCGGCACCCGCGGACGCTCGCGGGCAATCAACAACCCGGTGGTGCCGGATTGGGTAAAGCAACAGATCACCTTGATCTCGGTCGTCTCTGCGATCTCGCGCGCGGCGGCGACGATGCCATCGGCCACACTTGTGCGCTCGGCCCGGCGCGAGGCTTCGATGATATCGCGATAGTTTTCGTCCTGCTCGACCTCTTCGGCCACGTTGTTCATCGTCGTGACCGCCTCGACCGGATACTCCCCGGCGGCGGATTCCGCCGACAACATCACCGCATCCGCGCCCTCGTAAATGGCATTGGCCACGTCGCTGACTTCGGCGCGGGTCGGCATCGGGCTCTCGATCATGCTTTCCAGCATCTGGGTCGCCACGATCACCGGCTTTGCCGCCGCGCGGCACTTGCGCACCAGACGCTTCTGGATCGGCGGCACGTTCTGCACAGGAAGCTCGACCCCCAGATCGCCACGCGCCACCATGATCCCGTCGGACACGGCGAGGATTTCGTCAAAACACGTCACCGCCGAGGGCTTCTCGATCTTCGACAGAACCGCCGCCCGCCCATCCGCCAGCGTTCTGGCCTCGATCACATCCTCGGCCCGCTGCACAAACGACAGCGCCAGCCAGTCGACCCCCAGATCACAGGCAAATTCCAGATCCTTGCGGTCTTTCTCGGACAGCGCAGCAAGCGGCAACACCACATCCGGCACATTCACCCCCTTGCGGTTGGAAATCGTGCCCCCCGTGACCACCACGCATTCGGCGAAATCGCTGCCACAGCTTTCCACCCGCAGGCGGATCTTGCCGTCGTTCACCAACAGGTTCGACCCGACCTCCAAAGCCGCAAAAATCTCGGGATGGGGAAGGCAAACCCGGCTCACATCGCCCTCGGCCTCGTTCAGATCAAGCCGGAAGGCCGCGCCCTCCTGCAACTCTTCCTCGCCATTGGCAAAGGCCCCAACGCGCAGCTTCGGCCCCTGCAAATCCGCCAGAATCGCGATCGGGCTGTCCAATTCGCGCTCGATATCGCGGATAATCCGGTGGCGCTCGCGCATCTCGTCATGGGTGCCGTGGCTCATGTTCAACCGGAACACATCCGCCCCGGCCTCATGCAGCGCCTTGATCATCTCATAATCATCCGATGCCGGGCCCAGCGTGGCCACGATCTTCACATTGCGATGTCGTCTCATATCCTGCCCAATCCTTGCGCTTGTCCGGTGGTCTTATCCGGTGGTCTTATCCGGCTGTTCGGCGCATCTGCACCGCACGGTTCCCTAAAACATAGCATCATGCTGCAATTGCACAATTCACTTCCCGGCCACGTCGCGGCAAAACTTGCCTTCATCACTGCCGCATGAGAATGAAGTACAAATGACAGAACAAGCATTCGAAATCCACGGAGAGTCGCGCGATTCGCGTTGGCTCATCACTTGCGATCACGCCTCGAACATCGTGCCCCCTTCGGTGAACGGTGGCGATCTGGGCCTGCCGCCATCGGAAATGGGCCGCCACATCGCCTATGACCTCGGCGCTGCCGAAGTCACCCGCGCGCTGGCCGACCTGATGAACGCGCCGGCGGTGCTGTCTCGGTTCTCGCGACTGGTGATTGATCCCAATCGCGGGGCCGATGATCCGACCCTGATCATGAAGCTTTACGACGGCACCCTGATCCCCGCCAACCGCCACATCACCGAGGCCGAGGCAGCACGGCGGCTCGACGCTTTCTGGCGGCCCTATCACGACGCTTACGAGGCGCTGGCCGCGCGGCGTGACGACACCGCTCTGGTCGCGATCCACAGCTTTTCGCCCAAGCTCAACGGTCGCGCCCCGCGCCCGTGGCAGATCGGCATTCTGCATGCTGGCGAAAGCTCGTTCGGTCCGGCGCTCATCGAACGTCTGCAACGTGAACCCGACCTCTGCGTTGGCGATAACGAACCCTACGCCGGCCACCTCCCCGGTGATGCGATCGACCAGCACGGGCTGCAAACGCCGCGGCCCAACGTGTTGATCGAACTGCGCCACGACGTGATCGAAACCGCCGAGCAACAAAACGCATGGGCAAGGCGGCTCGCCCCGATCCTGACCGAAGTGCTGGCCGACACCGGCTTGTAAGCCCCCGCACGGAGCCAAGGCCGCAGGCCGCCCATTGCCGACAGGCGATTTTGCCAAAGCAAAATCTGCCGAGAGGGGGCAGCGCCTGCCCGTTCCGGCGGGCACCGCACGTCTTGCTCTCTGCCGCACAGCCCCCCAATTGTCCCCCCCGCCATTTTCCGCCACACTCCCCCCGACACTTGCCAAAGGAGCCTGACCATGGACGACGCCACCCGCACCGAAATCGAAGCCGCCGCCTTTCGCCGCCTGCGCAAGCACCTGATGGAGGACCGCCCCGATGTGCAAAACATCGACCTGATGAACCTCGGCGGCTTCTGCCGCAACTGCCTCTCGCGCTGGTATCAGGAAGCGGCCAATGAACGCGGCATCGAAATGGACAAAGCCCAAGCGCGCGAAATCTACTACGGCATGCCCTTCGACGACTGGAAAGCCCAGAACCAAACCGAAGCAAGCCCCGCCAAACAGGCCGAATTCGAAACCGCCTTCCGCGAAAACGTGCTCAACGAAAAGGGATAAGCGCAGCTCTCAAAACCGGACCTCCACCCGTAGGGCGGGGTTTCACCCCGCCACGCTCGGCGCATTAGCCCCCTCCACATTCTGCGCGTTTTTGCACCAAACCTGTTCGCTCAACCCCCTATCCATCACGCCCGCACAGGCCTATCTTTCTTTCAACCCGATCGAAGGACCAACCCCATGACCCGTATGCCGACCTATTTCATCTCCCACGGTGGTGGCCCGTGGCCGTGGATTCCCGACATGCGCCGCGCCTTTGCTCCGCTGGAAGCCTCGTTCAAACGCCTGCCCTCCGAGTTGCCCGCGCCACCCAAGGCGGTGCTGATGATCTCGGGCCATTGGGAAGAGCAAGACGCCTTCGCGGTGATGCACTCGGCCAATCCGCCAATGGTCTATGACTATTCCAACTTCCCGCCCCACACGTACGAGGTCACCTACCCCGCCCCCGGCGCCCCGGCGCTGGCCGAACGTGTCGCGGCGATGATCGACGCCGCAGGCCTGCCGACCCGGCTGGATGACACGATCGGCTATGACCACGGCACCTTCGTTCCCATGGCAATCCTCTGGCCCAACGCCGACATCCCCCTGTTTCAGGTCTCGATGCGCTCGACCTACGCCCCGGACGAGCACATCGCCCTCGGACGCGCCCTCGCGCCGCTGCGGGACCAAGGCGTGCTGATCATCGGCTCGGGCCTGTCCTACCACAACCTGCGCGAATTCGGCCCCCGCGCTCAGGTGCCCTCGGACGCCTTCGACACTTGGCTCAATACCACGCTCGCCCTGCCCGCCCCGGACCGCACGGCAAGGCTGATGGATTGGGAAAGCGCGCCCTACGCCCGCGACTGCCACACGAGAGAGGACCACCTCGTGCCACTCTTCTCGGCCCTCGGCGCGGCCGAAGATGACACGGCCACACGCACCTATCATGACACAATGATCTTTGGCGGCGTCACCGCCTCAAGCTGGCGCTTCGGCTGATCCATATAACGCCGCGCTTTTGCAGCCGCGGGGTGGGTGGGCGGGAGCGGATGCAAAAGCGCGTCCCGCCACAACCGGCAACCAAAGCGCCCGCAGGCTATGCCCGCCGCTGCGCCGCGATCTTGCGCACAAACGCAGTGCATTCCTTGGCCGCAGTGATCGGCAGCATATGCCCCCGCCCCTCCAGCGTGTCATAGCTTAGCCCGAAGCCCTGCATCACTTCGCCCTGCGACGCCGGGTCCAGCAACCCATCCTCGGCGGCATATAAAACCCCACCGGGCACAGACAGCTCGCCATAGCGCGCCTGCTGCTCTTGCAAAGACGGCAATACCGCCACCGCATCTCTCGAGCTTGTCACAAACCCTTTCGGGCGAAGCCCCAGCGCCGCGCCGCCCCGGCTTAGAAAATCGGTGCGCGGACGCTCCGGCGCGAACACCGCCGCCAAAACCTCTTCGGTCGTGCGTTTGGCCATCGGCACGGCAATCGTCGCGCCCATCACCTTGCGAAGCCAGTCCGGCGAGACCATCAACGGTTTGAACACCTCGCCCATGCCCTCAACCGCATGGGTCGCGGGCGACAAAAGCGCAATCGCGCCCGTGCCGTCGGGCCGCTGCAGCGCCATGTTCAACACCACCGCCCCGCCCAGAGAATGCCCAACCAGAACCGGCTTTTCGACCTCCAATTGATCCAGCAATTCCCAGATCATCCGCGCCTGTTCGGACAGCGGCGATTGCGCATCACTGTCGCGGCGGGAATAACCGCATCCGGGCCGGTCCAGAGCAATCACCCGATGCTCCAGCGCCAGATCCTCGATCATGCCATAATCGAAATGCTGCAACTGGCCGCTGATCCCGTGGATCAACACCACCGGCGTGCCATTGGCCTTGCCCACGTCGATGTGGTGAATGCTGCCGCCCGCCACTTCGGCCAGCTTGCCACGCTGCGGCACCATCGCCTCGGCCTGGCGCGCCTGCCTTTGCGTGCTGACCAGAAGCATCACAATGACCGCCACCAGCACCAGCACTAAAATCATCAAAATCGTCATGCACTATCCCTTTTGAAGGAAAGTAAACGGCAGGCATTACGCCTTCTTCAAGAAATTTCTCGCAAATCGGGACATTTCGCGGCAGCAATCGCCGCTCGGCGCGCCCGCTGGGCGGGGACACCCCCACCCAGCGACCGCATCATCCCGCCATAGCGCCGGCTCAGATCGCGGCGTTACGGCTTTCTTCCAGATAAATCTCGCGCAGACGCTTGGCCACCGGGCCCGGCGTGCCATCGCCAAGGGCGGCGCCATCAATCTCGACCACCGGAAACACAAACGTGCTGGCCGAGGTCACAAATGCCTCGTCCGCCGCCTTGGCTTCCTCGATGGTAAAGGGGCGCTCCTCAACCTGCATCTGTGCCTCGCGGGCAAACCGCAAAACGGCGGCGCGGGTGATCCCGTGCAAAATATCGTTCGAAAGCTGGCGCGTGATAATCTTGCCGCCCTTCACGATATAGGCGTTGTTCGATGTGCCCTCGGTCACCTTGCCGTCCTCAATCAGCCACGCATCGTCACAGCCCGCTTTCTTCGCCGCCATCTTGCCCATCGACGGGTAAAGCAGCTGAACCGTTTTGATGTCGCGCCGACCCCAACGGATATCCTCGATCGAGATCACCTTGATCCCTTTCTTGGCCGCCGGATTATCGGCCAGCCCCGGCTTGCTCTGTGTGAACAGAACCAGCGTCGGCTTGACCACTTCGGGGTCGGGAAAGACGAAATCGCGGTCACCCGCCGACCCGCGCGACACCTGAAGGTAAATCATCCCCTCGTCGATGTCGTTCACCCGCACCAATTCGCGGTGAATCTCCAACAGATCGTCAAACGCTTCGGGCTTTTGCATGTCCAACTCGGTCAACGAACGCTCCAGACGCGCCACATGTCCCTCAAAGTCGATCAGCTTGCCACCCAGCACGCTCGTCACTTCGTAAACCCCGTCCGCCATCAAAAACGACCGGTCAAAGATCGAGATTTTGGCGTCTTCCTCGGGAAGGTATTCTCCGTTGACGTATACTGTGCGGCTCATCGGCTTGGCTCCTTGGGCAATCGTGTTATCGGTTCATCGGGCGGCGCTGCGCAAAGGTCAAGCCGCGCCGCGTTGGTCTTGGTCAAAATCTTTGGCGCTCAAGCGCCCCTGCTCAAGGAAGTGACGCAAAACATAGGCCACAGACTGCGCATCCCCCAAGGCGTCATGCGCCTTGGCTCCCCCGTCATCGACACCGAAATGCGCACACAGCGTGTTCGAGCGCAGGGTGACAACCTCGTCCCTCGCGATCCCCGCCGTGACCAGCAAGCGCACGGCATTGCCGAATTGCGTGGCCGGAACGGGCGGCGCGATCCCGGCAAGGTAACAGGAAATCCCAAGCGCAAAAATCTCGTCATTGCCCCAGGCCCAGATCATGTCCTCACCGGCAAATTCCGCCAGCCCACGCAGCGCCGGGTCAAGCGCGACACCCTCGCGCGCAACCCGCGCATCGCTGATCCCGGTCAGCTTGGTAAACAGCGGCGACAACGGCCAAACCGCGCCATGCCGGTCCCGCGGGATCACCACCTGCTCATGGGTCTCAAGCAGCGGGAAATCCCCCTCAAGGCCCAGCCGTACAGCACCGATCTGAACCAGCACCGGGTCCGGGTCATCCGGCCCGCACCAAAACCGCTGCGGCGCCCCCGCATCAGTCAGGAACTCAACATCCCATACAATCGCGGTTTTCATGCGCCTATCCCCACAAATCCGCGACAGGCGGATGCACCCCGGCCTCGTCAAACATCAACGGATGCTCGCGATCCTCGGCCAACAACAGCGGCCCGTCCAGATCGGTCACCATCACGCCCTGCGCCAACAAGGTCGCCGGAGCCATCGCCAACGAAGACCCGACCATGCAGCCGACCATAAGCTTGTAGCCTTGCGCCAGCGCCGCCTCTTTCAGCGCCAAACCCTCGGTCAAGCCGCCGGTCTTGTCGAGCTTGATGTTCACAACATCATACTTGCCCTTCAGCGCGGGCAAAGACGCCCGATCATGCGCGCTTTCATCGGCACAGACCGGCACAGGCCGCTCCATCCCGATCAACGCCTCATCATCGCCTGCGGGCAACGGCTGCTCAACCAATGCCACACCCAAGCGCACCAGATGCGGCGCAAGATCGGCATAAACCTCGGCGGACCACCCCTCGTTGGCATCCACAATAATGGTCGATTTCGGCGCACCCGCACGCACGGCCTCCAAACGGGGCATGTCATCCGGCGTGCCCAGCTTGATCTTGAGCAACGGGCGAAACGCATTCTCCGCCGCCTGCGCCTGCATCTTCTCGGGCGTGTCGAGCGACAGCGTATAAGCGGTGATCTCCGGCCCCGGCGGGGTCGACAACCCGGCCAGCTCCCACGCCCGAACCCCGGCCTTCTTGGCCTCAAGATCCCACAGCGCACAATCCACCGCATTGCGCGCCGCGCCCGCTGGCAACATCCCTTGCAGGCTTTCCCGCGTGATCGGGCCGCTCAATCCTTCGATCTCGGCTGTCACACTCTCCAACGTCTCGCCATAGCGCGCATAGGGCACACACTCACCCCAACCCGAGATAAACCCGTCCGACACCCTAACCGTCAGCACTTTGGCCTCGGTCCGACTGCCCCGCGAAATGGTAAAAACCTGCGCCAGCTTGAACGTATCCGGTGTCACCGTGATCTGCACAGCGCCCCTCCCCTTCATCTTGCTCAAAATACTCCCGCCGGAGGCTCCGGCGGGTCGCTTCGGGCTCCTCAGCCCTCAGATAGCCAGCAACGCATCCACCAGCTTGCCGGCACCATAACGGAACGGATCGGTGGTCGGCAGCCCCATATCGGCCTCAACCTCGGCCAGATAGGCTTTCGCCTCTGCGTCCGGCATATGCTGCGTGTTGACCGAAATGCCGACAACCTGACACGCCGGGTTCGCCACCTGCGCCAAGGTCAGCGCCACATCGCGCAACGCGGCAAGCGTTGGCTGCTGGTATTCGGGCAAGCCGCGCATGTGCTCGCGCGTCGGCTCATGGGCAAGGATCAACGCATCCAGCTGGCCGCCATGGATCAACGCCATCGTCACACCGGAATAGGACACGTGGAACAGGCTGCCCTGCCCCTCGATATGATCCCAATGATCCGCGTCATTGTCCGGCGTCAGATATTCCACCGACCCGGCCATGAAATCGGCAATCACCGCATCCAGCGGCACACCATTGCCGGTGATCAGAATGCCGGTCTGTCCGGTCGCACGAAAGCTCGACTTCAGCCCGCGTTTCTTCATCTCGGCGTCCATGCACAGCCCGGTATACATCTTGCCAACCGAACAATCGGTGCCCACGGCAAGCACCCGCTTGCCGCTGCGCTTCTTGCCATTGGCAATCGGGTATTCCACCGACGGGATGCGCACATCATGCAGCACCCGACCCGTTGCCTCGGCCACCGCCACAAGGTCCGGCTCGTCGCGCAAAAGGTTGTGCAACCCGCTGGCAAGGTCAAAGCCCTCTTCCAGCGCCATCACCAGCACTTTTTTCCACTCGGGGCTAATCACGCCACCCCGGTTCGCCACGCCGATCACCAGCGTTTTGGCACCGGCGGCCTTGGCCTCGGCCAGATCCATATCGGTCAGCCCCAGATCGGCCTTGCAGCCGTCCATGCGGAACTGCCCCACGGCATTGTCCGGGCGCCAGTCCTTGATGCCTTGCGCCACTTTCGCGGCCAGTTGGTCAGGCGCATCGCCCAGAAACAGCAGGTAAGGTGTCTTGATCATGGCAGCGGCCTTTCAGTTGCGCGTGTCTTTTCCCGCCCGCGAGGGTCGGGGATTTCGCACCGGAGAGGCTTGCAAACTCCGCCTGATCCCGCGAGGAGAAAGCAGAATATTCGCCTGACACCGAAATTCATCGAAGATTCTTCGAACCGCTCAGCGAATGGGCAGTTTTTCAACACCTCCCGCCGCGAAAAGCATCAATTCTCGCGCGCGGCTTGTTTTTAAGGGGATTCACGAAACTCTTGCCGCCTCGACGCTCCCGAAACGCGCTTGCGGCATCTCCCGCAATTTAATAACGCTTTCCCCCAAGAGTTTCGCAATATTCTAACCATCAAAAGGTGCCCGACATGTCCTTTCACAAACAACCCCTTGCTCCCGCTCGCCCCAACCGCTGCCAACTCTTCGGCCCCGGCTCGCGCACGGCCCTGTTCGAAAAGATGGCCGCCAGCGCCGCGGATGTGATCAACCTCGACCTCGAAGACAGCGTCGCCCCTGATGACAAAGACACGGCCCGCAAGAACATCATCGAAGCCACCCATGATGTGGATTGGGGCAACAAATACCTTTCGGTTCGGATCAACGGGCTCGACACGCCGCATTGGTACAAGGACGTCGTCGAACTGCTCGAAAACGCGTCGGACCGGCTGGATCAAATCATGATCCCGATGGTGGGCAACGCCGCCGACATCTATGCCGTTGACGCGCTGGTCACCGCGATCGAAGCTGCCAAAGGGCGCAAGAAAAAGATCAGCTTCGAAGTCATCATCGAAACCGCTGCCGGCCTCGCCCATGTCGAGGAAATCGCCGCCGCCTCGCCGCGCTTGCAAGCGATGAGCCTCGGCTACGCCGATTTTGCCGCGTCGATGGGCATGGCCACCACCGGGATCGGTGGCACGCAAGAGGCCTATTACATGGTCCACGAAGGGCAAACGCACTTCCCCGACCCGTGGCACTATGCGATCTCCGCAATCGTCGCCGCCTGCCGCACCCATGGTGTGCTGCCGGTTGACGGCCCGTTCGGCGACTTCTCCGATGATGCGGCCTATACCGCCCAAGCCAAACGCGCCGCGACGCTGGGCATGGTCGGCAAATGGGCGATCCACCCCAAACAGGTCGCCCTCGCCAACGAGGTCTACACCCCCTCGGCCGAAGCCGTCGCCGAAGCCCGCGAGATCCTCGCCGCGATGGAAGAGGCCCAGAAAAACGGCCTCGGTGCCACCACCTACAAAGGCAAGCTGATCGACATCGCCTCGATGAAACAGGCCGAAGTGATTGTGCGCATGGCCGAACTGGTCCAAGGCTGACCGCGGTGGGTGCGTGCATGCGCGCACCCCTACCTCGCCGAACCACATACCCTCTCAAGGAGACCACCCCATGCCCGACATCACACGTCACCACACCAACGACCGGATGAGCCAGATCGTTGAACACGGCGACACCATCTATCTCGCCGGTCAGGTCGGCACCGCCGGCGCCAGCATCGAACAGCAGACACAGGATTGCCTCGACAAGATCGACACGCTTCTCGCCGAAGTCGGCAGCGACAAAAGCAAGCTGCTTCAGGTTGTGATCTGGCTTGCCGATATGTCCGACTTTGCCGCCATGAATGGTGTCTATGACGCATGGGTGCCCAAAGGCCACGCCGCCGCCCGCGCCTGTGGCGAAGCCAAGCTTGCCACCCCGGAGTATCTGGTCGAGTTTATCGTGACCGCCGCCAAAGCCTGACGCAGCTGCGTCAGCCGTGCCATCGCCGTCCCGTGGGGTGGCGATCGACGGTCGTTTGGGCCACTTTAAGCCTGCAAAACCCGTCGCCCCATGAGGATGTCGTTATCTTCAGCCAATCGCCGCCCCGTGGGGCGGGTCGGCGATGGCACGGCGGGCTTCGCCCTCGAGTCCGTGCAGGCTTGCCAAACCCCACCGCACGCGCCGTTAACCTAACAAACGGTAAACATATGCGGTTTTCGGATGTCATACGCCTAGCAGCCGAAAGTCAGCCGGAGGTCACCCCCCCGCCGCTCCCCCGCCCCAGCCTCCGTTAACCCTGCGGGACGCTGCGTTCATCCCGTCGTAACCCACCCGTGCTTGAGCCTCCCTCGCCTTGGCGCTAAAGGTCACTAAAGCAACACACAGCAAGCCATTCGGAGCCACACCATGCCAGCCTATCGTTCCCGCACGTCTACCCATGGTCGCAACATGGCCGGGGCCCGTGGCCTCTGGCGCGCGACAGGCATGAAAGACGATGATTTCGGCAAGCCGATCATCGCCATCGTCAACTCGTTTACCCAGTTCGTGCCGGGGCATGTCCACCTCAAAGATCTCGGCCAATTGGTCGCGCGCGAGGTCGAAAAAGCCGGTGGCGTGGCCAAGGAATTCAACACCATCGCCGTTGATGACGGCATCGCCATGGGCCACGACGGGATGCTCTATTCCCTGCCCTCGCGCGAGATTATTGCCGATAGCGTCGAATATATGGTCAACGCCCATTGCGCCGATGCGATGGTCTGTATCTCGAACTGTGACAAGATCACGCCCGGCATGCTGATGGCCGCCATGCGCCTTGATATTCCGGTGGTTTTCGTCTCGGGCGGACCGATGGAAGCGGGCAAGGTTATCCTCAAGGACGGCAAGGAAATCGCGCTCGATCTGGTTGATGCCATGGTCGCCGCCGCCGACGAAAACATGAGCGAAGAAGACGTTGATGCGATCGAACGCTCGGCCTGCCCGACCTGTGGGTCGTGCTCGGGCATGTTCACCGCTAACTCGATGAATTGCTTGACAGAAGCGCTCGGCCTGTCGCTGCCCGGCAATGGCTCGACACTGGCCACCCACGCCGACCGCGAGCGGCTTTTCCTCGAAGCCGGGCGCACGGTCGTCGAGCTGTGCAAACGCTATTACGAAGGCGACGACGACAGCGTGCTGCCGCGCAACATCGCCACCAAGACCGCGTTTGAAAACGCCATGACGCTCGACATCGCCATGGGCGGCTCCACCAACACGGTGCTACACCTTCTTGCCGCTGCCTCCGAGGGCGAGGTTGATTTCGACATGTCCGACATCGACCGCCTGTCGCGGCGTGTGCCGTGCCTGTGCAAGGTGGCCCCGGCCAAGTCCGACGTCCACATGGAAGACGTCCACCGCGCCGGTGGCATCATGGCGATCCTGGGCGAGCTTGATCGCGCCGGTCTGCTTGATACCTCGGTCGGGTCGGTCCACGCGCCGTCGCTTGGTCATGCGCTGGCGAAATGGGACGTGGCCCAAACCACCGACAAGGCCGTGCACGACTTCTATCGCGCAGCACCCGGCGGCGTGCCCACGCAAACCGCCTTCTCGCAATCGCGCCGTTACGACAGCCTCGATCTCAACCGCGAATCGGGTGTGATCCGCAACAAGGAACACGCGTTCTCCCAAGACGGCGGGCTCGCCGTACTGTTCGGTAACCTTGCCGAAGAAGGGTGCATTGTAAAAACAGCGGGCGTTGACGATTCGATCCTCACCTTCTCCGGCCCGGCCCGCGTTTGCGAAAGTCAGGACGCCGCAGTGAACTCGATCCTCAATGGCAAGATCAAGGCCGGCGACGTGGTGCTCATCCGCTACGAAGGGCCGCGCGGCGGACCGGGGATGCAGGAAATGCTCTATCCGACATCCTACCTTAAATCCAAAGGGTTAGGGGCGGAATGTGCGCTTGTGACCGATGGCCGCTTCTCGGGCGGCACCTCTGGCCTGTCGATCGGCCACGCCTCTCCCGAGGCGGCAGAAGGCGGCACCATCGGGCTTGTGGAAGAGGGCGATCTGATCGAGATCGACATCCCCAACCGCACCATCAATCTTGCGGTTGATGACGCCACCCTCGCCGCCCGCCGCGAAGCACGCGAGGCCAAAGGCTGGCAGCCCGACATCAAGCGCAAACGCAAGGTGACAACCGCGCTCAAGGCCTATGCCGCGTTGACCACCTCGGCCGCCAAAGGGGCCGTGCGTCAGGTCTGACGACCTGGCGCTCTAGCGGCTATTCACAGCCCTCGCCCAGCTCGACCCGGTAGCGCGTTTTACCAACCGCGCCGGGCGGCGGGGGCATCGGCACAAGGTAAACCTTCAAGTCGCACCGCTGGACGTGCAGGGTCCATTCCTGCGCCCCATCCGCCCGCGCTCCGGTGTTTTCCACCGCCCGCAGCGGTGCCTGCCTGAGCCGGTCAGCCACCTCTGGTGACGACAGGATCGTGTCGATCTTTTCGGCACTGTCATAGAACCCGGAAACCGCCGCCCCAACGGGCCCGGCGAGCACAACTGCCATCGCGGTCATCAGATATTTCATCGTGTTTCCTTTCGGTTGCGTATCGGTTCCCGGACAAGCTCGAATACCGCTCTCAAGCGCGTTCATCCTTGGGCGAGCCCATCACCACATAAGACGTGATCGCATTGACCACCGGCACCGTCCCCAGCACTTCGGTGTGAAACGCCTTATACGCCGTCAGATCCGCAGCTTCGATCCGGAGCAGGTATTCCACGGTTCCGGTGATGTTATGACACTCGCGCACCTCCGGCGCTTGGGCCATGGCGCGCTCAAAAGCTTCCTGTGCATCTTTGGTGTGCCGACTCAGCCCAACCGCCACATAGGCCACAAACCCGATTCCCATCCCAGCCGGATCAAGAACGGCGCGGTAACCTTTTATTACCCCGGATCGTTCAAGCTCTTGCACACGGCGCAAACACGCAGAGGGAGACAAGCCCACCCGATCCGCCAGATCAAGATTGCTGATCCGCCCGTCGCGTTGCAGTTCGCGCAATATCTTGCGGTTTACGTCGTCCAATTTCGTCATGGATTGCAGAACTAGAGCATTTTACCGCCAGTTTGCAACCTAATGCGGCACGACCCCGTCTATTCTTGCGGGCATGTCATACGAACTTCTCACCGCCCTCGTCGGCTTTGCTCTGGTCGGCTCGATCACACCGGGGCCCAATAACATGATGCTCATGGCGTCCGGTGCGAACTTTGGGTTCCGCCTGACGATCCCGCATATGTTTGGCATCGGCGCGGGCTTTATGGTGATGATCTTTCTTGTCGGGATCGGCCTTATTGGTGTGTTTGACGCCTGGCCTCCGGCCCACACACTGCTGACCATGATCAGCGTGGCTTACCTGCTCTGGCTCGCTTGGAAAATCGCCAATGCCGCCGCGCCGGAAACCGGACAGACCGCGGGCAAACCGCTCAGCTTTTTGCAAGCCGCGATGTTCCAATGGGTCAACCCCAAGGCTTGGACCATGTCGCTCACAGCGATCACGCTTTACGCGCCAGACAGGTCACTTTTGGCAATCACGCTTGTGGCGCTGGCCTTTGGGTTGGTGAACCTGCCCTCAACCTCGACATGGACAATTCTGGGCCAGCAATTGCGCCGCTTGCTGTCCAGCCCGGCACGGCTCAGAGCGTTCAACTGGACCATGGCCGCGCTTTTGGTGGCGTCACTGATCCCGGTGGTTTACCCTTCCGGGTCATGACCCTGACGCTCTTGCACACCTCGCCCGCCCATTGCCCTACCTTCACCGCCCTGCGCGACCGCATCGCGCCGGGGGCCGAGCTGACGCAGGTGGTGCGCGAAGACTTTCTCGCCCGCGCTCAGGCCGGCATCGACGCCGCGCTTGAGGCCGAGATCACCCAGACCATCCAAGCCGTCGATGGCCCCGTCCTATGCACCTGCACCACCATCGGAGACGTCGCGCGCAAGGCCGGAGCGGTGCGCATCGACCAGCCCATGATGCAGCAAGCCGCCCGTGCCGGTGGTCCGATCCTTATGGTCTACTGCCTGCAAAGCACTTGGGAGCCATCCCTCGCCCTGCTGGAAGAAGCGCTGGAACAGCAAGGCACCCCGCAGAAGGTCCACCCGCTTTTTCTCGGTGACTACTGGCCCCTGTTCGACGCGGGCGAAGGAGAGGCGTTCGCCGCCGTCCTTGCTGCCGCCATCCGCGAGGCGGTCAAGACCATGCCGGACCTCGCCTGCGTAGTGCTGGCACAGGCCTCCATGGCGGGCGCTGCACCTTTGCTGGCGGATCTCTCCGTGCCGGTCCTCGCCTCGCCCGAACTCGCCCTGCGCGCGGGTCTCGCGCTCTAGAGGTGATAGGTCAGCGCGGCGCGGACCAACAGGCCAAGCGCATCGGGCTGGACCTCCTCCGGCTTATCAAACAGCACCGCCCGCTTGCCATCAAACCGCGTGCCCTCGGGGGCGATGGGCCGGAAATCTTCGATCAAAGAGGTCTGGCAATGTACGAACAAGGCAAAGCCACCAGACTTCGGAGCGCCCAGCCGAATGGTCGTCCCCGACTTTGTTTCCGGCGTCAGGTAAGCGGGCTGGCCCCAGCGTAGCTCCTCTGACACCCGCCCCGCCTCTGGCGTGTCGCGCGCCACGCCAAGCACCAACGCCCGCAAGGCAAGGCACCCTTGCCGCGCCGCCTCTGGCATCGCATCAAACGCGGCTTCCACATCGGCTGGCATCGCTTTTGTGTCCATAACACTCACCCGTCTAACCCCTTCACCGGCTGGCGCAAAATGGTTTTCAGCGCTTCAGGCACAACGCGGCGCGGGTCGGACAGATAGATCTCGTGATGCTCACCAGCAAAGCGCAATCCCTGCTCCGGCATCACCCGGTCATGCAGATCGGCCAGCACCGGCGCTTCGTCGGTATAAGGCCCGATATGCAGCCGCTGCAAACAGCGCCCCTCTTCAAAGCACAGCAATCGCACCGCGTGCACCATCGCAGGCGCGGCGCCGTCTTTCTTCTTGGCTTGCTTGGCCAGAACGCCTTCGCGCACCTGTTCGACCAGATCACCAGCCACCGCATCCGGCATCCGCAGCATCGCCCGCCATTGCCATGCCGCCCGATCATTGGTGACATAGGCGCTCTTGTCCTCAGACCACCAAAGCGCCTCAAGCGGAGGCACGACAAAATCCTGCCCTGCGTCTTTCATGGCGAATTTCACACCATAGGCCATTGGGTAAAGCGCACCCAATGCGGCAGTATACTCCGGCCCATTCGGATCGCCCTGCCCGTCGATGACAAGAAAGGGCATCTCCGGCACATCAACTGCCTGCCACGCGTCCGGCTTGGCGGCATAAAGCCGCTTGTCGGCTTTCTTGAAATCCAGCTTGGTCGCGGTTCGCTTGGTCATGGCCCGCTCGGTCATGGCCTAAGCGGCAGACAAATATCGGTCAGCAAATCCGCCGGGGCGACATCGGCGGGCGTATTCAGATACACCTCGAACGCGGGCGCGTCGCCGGGGTCGCGCCCCGAGCCGGGCAACCATTCGCTATAGAGGTAGTCATAGGCCTGCTGCATCCCGGCGTATGGTCCGCGATACCGCAACCGCCCCACCGGGCCGCCAGCGATGCGATAGGCCTCAAACCCGTCGGGCAAATCCACCCCGTCTTCAAGCTCATAACCGGCCATTGAACGCAACTCGGCCTCGGGAACCGATGACGGGTCATCGAAATACACCCCAACCATCGTGCGCACCTGCCCCCAAAGGTTGCGCGCACCGATCATTGCGCTGGCCTGCTCGAAGGCATTGCCAATCTCTATGTAAGGGCCGCGGTGGCGCATCACGGCAAGCGCCCTTTCCGGCGCGTCCTCGATCACAACGTCAAACATGTCTGGCTGTCCTTCTCGCTTCATCAATTGCAGCGCAGCTTCTGCGCCATTGGTGCGAAACTGAACCGGGCTCATGCCATAGGCCGCGCGAAAGGCGCGCCCGAAGCTTTGCACAGACGGGTAACCGACACGTTTGGCCACCTCTTCAACCGGCCACGGTTTGCGCAAGAGCCAGCACGCCGCGCGGTTAAGCCGGATACGGCGCACCGCCTGCGCACAGGTCTCGCCGGTCATCGCATGGAACACGCGATGCCAGTGGAACCGGCTCATCGCCGCCACATCCGCCAGCCTATCCAACGACAGATCGCCATCGGGATTGGTGTGGATATATTCCAGCACGCGGATCATCCGCTTTTCATATGCCGCCCGCACGTGTCGTTCCTTTGGTGTTTCGCTCTCAATACATCGCATGAGACCACTGAACAAATCTTGCGGAGTTGCATCATCGCGCCAGTGCGGCCATATAACGGCAAACGCCTTTGCGGAGTTCATGCGATGATAAACTACCTCGACTTCGAAAAACCTTTGGCCGAGATCGAAGGCAAAGCCGAAGAGCTACGCGCCATGGCGCGTGCCAACGAGGGAACGGACGTCGAAGCCGAGGCTGCCGCGCTCGACAAGAAAGCAGCAGAGCTTCTTGAGGAGCTTTATAAAACGCTGACGCCTTGGCGCAAATGTCAGGTTGCTCGCCATCCTCAACGCCCCCATTGCACCGATTATATCGACGCGCTGTTTACCGAATACACACCGCTGGCCGGTGACCGGAACTTTGCCGATGATCAGGCCGTTATGGGCGGGCTGGCGCGATTCAACGACATCCCGGTGATGGTGATCGGACATGAAAAAGGCCACGACACCAAAAGCCGCATCCTGCACAATTTCGGCTCGGCCCGCCCCGAAGGCTATCGCAAGGCCGTGCGCCTGCTAGAGTTGGCCGATAAATTCGGCCTGCCGGTCATCACTCTGGTCGATACCGCCGGGGCCTATCCCGGCAAGGGTGCAGAAGAGCGCGGCCAATCCGAGGCCATCGCCCGCTGCACCGAAAAATGCCTGCAAATCGGCGTGCCGCTGATTTCGGTCATCATCGGAGAGGGCGGCTCTGGCGGAGCAGTGGCCTTTGCCACGGCGGACCGTCTGGCGATGCTCGAACACTCGATCTATTCGGTGATCTCGCCCGAGGGGTGCGCCTCGATCCTGTGGCGCGATTCCGAGAAAATGCGCGAAGCCGCCGAAGCCCTGCGTCTCACCGCGCAAGACCTTGAGAAACTGGGCGTTGCCGACCGTGTGATTAATGAGCCCAAAGGCGGCGCGCATCGCAACCGAAGTGCTGCGATTGAAACCGTCGGCGCCGCGATCACCACCATGCTGGCCGAGCTTGACGGCAAATCCGCCAAGAAGCTGGTCCGTGACCGGCGCAAGAAATTCCTTGATCTCGGCTCCAAAGGCCTCGCCGCCTGATCATCTCGCCAAATGGCACACGCGTCAGAGCACGCCTTCAAGCCCGAGCGACGTGATCAGCCGATAATAGCCGAACAGCACCGCGATAAAGAACGCCACAAGCACCAATTCGTATTTGAAATGGTGCGAATGGAAAAAGTCGCGGTCGCGGTGGTGCAGGATATCCATCAACTCATCCCCGAACCGCACCGACAAAAACGTCCCCAAGCCCGACAGAACAATCACCCCCCAAAAGGGCCAAGGCGTTGTCAGGATCTCATGCAATATCCGCGTCACCAGCGTGGTGTCATACGCGCCGGGGGCCAATGACAGCACGCCCAAGTTTATCCCGATCGCAATGGCCCAGACCACCACTTCGGACACCACCATCCTGATCCCGAACAAAACGCGAAGCGGAAAATCGAGCAGAAACCCGGCATCAGCCACCGGCGTGCAGAGGACAAAGAAACTCCACGTCAGAGCCGCTGCGATGCCGCCGGTCGCCACATCATATTTCACGCTGAGATACAGGAAATATCCCACCAGCAGCGCCACCAGCAGCAGAAACTTGAGCAAGACCTGACGGCCCGGCGGTGGTGTAGAGTGCTCTTGGGGATGTGTCGTTTGCATCTGTGGACGCCTTGTTTTCAACTGAGAAGCATCTTGAG
This sequence comes from Rhodobacteraceae bacterium D3-12, assembly GCA_025916135.1. Lineage (NCBI taxonomy): Bacteria > Pseudomonadati > Pseudomonadota > Alphaproteobacteria > Rhodobacterales > Roseobacteraceae > Phycobium > Phycobium rhodophyticola. The sequence continues at coordinate 3,858,961 of CP104793.1, forward strand.
GCCCTGCGTCACGTCTGATCGCACCGCCAGCCGCAACCCCGGCTCGTCCCCGGCCTTGAGCGCGGAAATGATCAGCCGGTGATAGGGCGGCAGCGACTTGCGCTTGAGCCGCCCGTAAAGCTTGCGCATCGTCGGCCCAAGCTGAAGCCAGACGGTTTCCGCCGTCGCCAGCATCGCAGGCGCTTGCGCGCGCAAATACAGCGTTCGGTGGAACTCAAGATTGGTGCGAATATAGCCCACCGGGTCTTGCATGCTGATCCTCTCGGTCAGGGCCGAATTGATGGTCTGCAACCGCTCAATCAAGGCCATATGCGCACGCGGCAGGGCACGGCTGGCCAGCTCCACTTCGATCAGGGTGCGCAGGGCTGCCAACTCCTCGATCCGCTCAGAGCTCAGCTCAGGCGTTGCCACGCGCCCGGACGACGACATAAGCAGCGCGCCCTCGGCCACCAATCGGCGCACCGATTCGCGTGCCGGTGTCATCGACACGCCGAACTCCTTGCCGATCCCGCGCAAGGTCAGCGCCTGACCCGGTTGCATGTCACCATGCATGATCCGCATCCGCAGCTGGCGATAGACCCGGTCATGGGCCGATGGTTTCGGGTCGGGGCGTTGTGTTCCAAGCATGAATTATATGTGATCACAACGGCAGCATTCGTCAATCCCGAACCGCGCCAGAAACAGCGCCCCGGATCAAAACTTGTGCCGGTGCAGGCTGCTCCCGTGGGCTTTGAGCCATTGGCGCGGCGCGCTGTGATCACCATAAAGCCGCTCGACCTCGGCCCAGAACCGCGATGAGTGATTCATCTCGGACAAATGCGCCACCTCATGCGCGGCGACATAATCCAGCACGCTATCGGGGGCCATAATCAAGCGCCATGAATACATCAGCCCGCCCTCTGACGAACACGACCCCCAGCGAGAGCGCGTGTCGCGCAGGGTGAGCCGGGTATAGTCCCGCCCCAAGGCCGTAGAATAGCGGTCAGAGGCCTCAGCAAGCCGCGCGCGCGCCAACTCCTTAAGAAACCCAAGGAGACGTGCGCCTGCGCGCTCTGGTTGGCCCGGAACGGCCACCTCGCCCTCACGCAGCGTGACCGCCCGCCCGGTGCCTGCAACCACGCGCACCATCGCGCCGCGGATCGGCACCTCCACGCCCAGCCCGACGATAACCTCCTCGGGGCGTTTGGACAGGTTGGCGCGCAGCCACTCGGCTTTCTCTTCGGCAAATCCCAATGCCTCAGCCTCTCGTACGCCCTTGGGACAGGTCAGCGTGACCTTGCCGTCAATCGACGACACCCTGAGCGAAATCCGCCGCGCCCGCGCCGAGCGGCGCAGCAAAACTTCGACCGGTGGGTTACCTGGCAACACATGGCGGGTCATTTGCCGAATCTCCCGGCTCTGGACAGCTTGCTCATCACACTCCAACGAAAGCCTTTGACACCTGCGCCACGTTATGGCAGTTGGCGCGGATCGTCAGCAAGACAATAGATTTTCGAAAGGGAAGCCTATGCCCAAGGAAGAATGGGGCGTCAAACGCCTGTGCCCGACGACAGGCAAACGCTTTTACGACCTGAACCGCAATCCGATCGTCAGCCCCTACACCGGGGAAGTCGTCGAATTTGAAACCGGCAAGCGTGGTCAAATCGCCGCCGACGCCGAAGATGCGGTCACAGCCAAGGCCAAGGAAACGGATACCGAGGTAGAACTCGAAACCTTGGATGACGCCGATGTAGATGTCGATCTGGATGATGATGTTCTGGACGATGATGACGACGACGGTGATGTGTCGCTCGACGAAATCGCCGATGTCGCAGCGGACGACGACGAGTAAACACGATTTGGGCTGTTGCGGGCATTTTCTACTTGATCCCGCAGCGGCCTTTGCCTAATACCCGGCGGACGGGTTAACACCCGCAAGTATGGGGCCTTAGCTCAGCTGGGAGAGCGCCTGCATGGCATGCAGGAGGTCAGCGGTTCGATCCCGCTAGGCTCCACCAAACCCCCTTAGGTAAAACTGTGGTGTATCAATGACACCGACAACAAGCGCCGCGCGCTTGCTGTGTCAGATGTCATAGGTCGGCAGCTTTTCCAGCGCCATTTTCAACGCGTCGCCCCAGCCTTCCGAAATCGACCGATAGACCTCGTCGCCCTCTTCGATTCTGCGCGAGCCTGTCTGCGTGGAAGGTATCGTTTTCATAGACATGAACGTCGAACGGCGGCGCCACCGACAGATCGATTTCACCGTCGAATCAAACGAGACCAACAAGAGGCGCATCGCCTCGTCAAACGACAGCTCCGGGTCAAACGCCCGCACCAGAATCGGCTTGCCGTATTTGGTCTCACCAATCTGGAAAAACGGAGTGTCTTCGGTGACCTCGATGAAATTCCCAGCCGGGTAGATCAGGAAAACCGTCGGCGGCCCGCCTTTGATTTGTCCGCCCACAATCACCGAAGCGCTAAACCGGTCGTCCGAGGTCTGACCGGTCGGGCTGCTGTAGGAAATCACCTCCTTCAGCGTCGCTCCGACAAGGCGCGCCACCTGAAACATCGAAGGCTGGTTCAGAATTCCGGGGTCGCGATCCTCGACAGCTTCCGAACGCTCTTGAAGCAGGCTGATCATCGCTTGTGTCGTGGCAAGGTTGCCAGCGGTCATGATCGTGATCGACCGCTCTCCCGGCACGGACCAGGTAAACATCTTCCGGCTTGTCGCAAAGTTATCGACGCCGGCATTCGTCCGGCTGTCGGACATAAAGATCAAACCCTGATTCAGCCGCATTCCAACGCAATAAGTCATTCCGCCTCACTAACGATTGCTTAGTAATTAGGCTTACTGCTGCACCTGCAAAGACACAATCATTGATTCGGCTGCGCTCCCGTGACGTAACCCCGAAATCGGCGCGGCATCATGGGCGTCACGCCCGGTGGCGATGCGTATATACCGCTCATCAGGGGACACCCCGTTCGAGACATCAAACCCGACCCAGCCCAGCCCATCAACATGCACCTCGGCCCAGGCATGGCTTGCGTCTTGATCGACCCGGTCATTCATCATCAGATAACCACTGACATAACGCGCCGCATGACCGCAAAGCCGCACCGCAGAAATAAAGATGTTCGAATGGTCCTGACAGACCCCACGGCCGATCGTCACCGCCTCTTCCGCCGGGGTTTCCGCAGCGGTAAATCCAGCTTGATAGGGAACGGCCTTTAGCACCGCCGCCGACAGCTCGTGCAGCCCGTCGAGCACGTTGCTCTGTTTTGGCAATACTTTGGACAGGTCTTTGATCCCCGGCCCTGCTTGGGTCAGCGCGGTCGCCTGCGCAAAATGCCAGAGCGGCGCGCGGCCATAAACCTTGCCCAGAACGCCGGTCTCATTCAGCGTCTCAACCGTGCCTTCGGCCTTGAGCACCAGCTTCTGTGTGCCGGCATCGGCGCTGACCAGATCAACATGGTTGCCATAGTGGTCAAGATAGCTCGCCTCGACTTTGCCGCCCTCAATGATCACATCCCAGTTTTCGACCCGCTGCACCGTCGAATCAAGCGGCCGCTTGCGCACTTTTTGCAAAGCGTAATGCACCGGCTCATCATAAGAATACTCGGTGGAATGGCTGACTCTAAGCTGCATCTATTGGTTAAACCTGTAATCCTGTTCGATCTGAAGGCCCAGTTGCGTGGTGTCCTGTAACACGGAACTTAGGAATTCGTGTAAGCCTTCCTCAAAAATCGAAGCAATATCGCGCCCCTTAAGCCGTGCATTCATCGCGTCGACCAAATCATGCGCCTTCGTCCTCTGGCCGTAATCGCTTTCGATATAGCTGAGATTATCCGAGATTTTCGATACACAGAATGCCAGAGATCGGGGCATGCGGCGATCAAGGATCAGAAAGCTCGCAATATCTGACGCCGCGAACTGCCCATCAACAGCCCAGCGGAATGACCGATGTGCCGAGACAGACCGCAGGATCGTCTCCCACTGAACATTGTCCATGCTGCTGCCCACAAAGGACGACGCAGGCAACAAGGAGTAATATTTGACGTCGATGATCCGCGCCGTGCTGTCGATCCGTTCGATAAACGTGCCGAGGCGGCAGAAATCAAACATGTCGTTGCGCAGCATCGTGCCATGCAGAGCGCCCCGCACCAGCGCCGACTGATGCCGGATCGTCGCCAGAACTTCGGGTAGATCGGTTTCAGGAATCGGATTTCTCAGCACATCGCTGAGCAACATCCAAGTTTCGTTCACCGCTGACCACACCTCGGTCGTCAGCGCTGTACGCACCATGCGGGCATTGTCGCGCGCGCTCTTGATCACGGACAGGACCGAGCTTGGATTGTCCGGGTCGCGCAACAGAAAATCCGTGACCGTGCCGCTGTCATAGACATCGTGCTTGGCCTCATACGCCCGTTGCGAGGCCGAGGTTACAATCACCGACTTCCATTCCGTATCCGGGTCAACGGATCGCGTCAGGGCAATACGAAACCCCGCTTCGATCAAACGTGCGGTATTCTCCGCCCGCTCAAGGAACCGGAACATCCAGTAAAGCCCGCCTGCGGTTTTTCCCAGCATGTCAGCCCTTTAATACCCATGTGTCTTTGGTTCCGCCGCCTTGGCTTGAGTTTACCACAAGCGACCCCTCGGTTAGCGCCACGCGGGTCAAGCCGCCCGGCACGATGTTCACACCCTTGGGCGATACCAAGGCGAAAGGGCGCAGATCAACGTGGCGCGGGGCCAACCCGGCATCGGTGAAAATCGGCACGGTCGACAGAGACAGCGTCGGCTGCGCGATATAATTGTGCGGCTTCGCCCTAAGCTTGACCTCAAAATCCGCGAGCTCCTGCTTGCTCGCCGCGGGGCCAACCAACATGCCATACCCGCCCGAGCCGTGAACCTCTTTCACCACCAGATCGGCAAGATTATCCAACACGTATTTCAACGCTTCCGGTTCTGCACAGCGATGGGTTTCCACGTTCTTCAGGATGGCCCGCTCGCCGGTGTAAAACTCTACGATCGCGGGCATATAGCTATAGATCGCCTTGTCATCCGCCACGCCCGTGCCCGGCGCGTTGGCAATGGTGATATTGCCAGCGCGGTAAATATCCATGATCCCCGGAACGCCCAGCATCGAGGTCGGGTTGAACGTCAGCGGATCAAGGTATTCGTCGTCGACCCGGCGATAGATCACATCAATCACCTTGTAGCCGCGCGTGGTGCGCATGGCGATACGCCCATCCATCACCCTAAGGTCATGCCCCTCGACAAGCTCAACACCCATCTGATCGGCAAGAAAGGAATGCTCGTAATAGGCCGAGTTGTGAATGCCCGGCGTCAACACCACCACGCGAGGCCGCCCATCGCATCCGGCCGGGGCCGACGCCTCCAGCGATTCTCGAAGGTTTTTGGGATAGTTGCTGACCCGCTCGACCTTGATCTTGCTGAACAGTTCCGGGAACATTTGCAGCATCGTTTCGCGGTTTTCCAGCATATAGCTGACACCCGATGGCGTGCGGGCGTTATCCTCAAGCACAAAGAAATCATCTTCGCCGGTGCGCACAATGTCGGTGCCGACGATATGGGTATAGACGTTGCCCGGCGGGCTGAACCCCATCATCTCAGGCAGGAACGCCTCATTGCTCGAGATCAGCTCATAAGGCACCACACCGGCGCGCAAAATCTCTTGCCGGTTATAGATGTCATAGAGAAACGCATTGATCGCGCGAACCCGCTGGTCAATCCCCTTGGACAGCTTGCTCCACTCGCGCGCCGACAGGATACGTGGCACAAGGTCAAACGGGATCAACCGCTCTTCGGCGTCGGTTTGCCCATAGACGTTAAACGTAATCCCGGTGCGGCGAAAGAAGGCCTCGGCCTCATGCGATTTGCGCGCAAGACGGTCGGTTTCCTGTTTCTGAAACCATGCGTCATAGGTTTGATATGGGGATCTAACGCCGTGATCCGACGCCATCTCGCTGAAATACGGACTCTTTGCATTCATATGACAAGCCTAGAGTAGTCGTGCGTTTGCGCAACTCTAATATTTTCGGGCCCAAGTTGGCGCCCCTTGCGCGGGCAATTATTGGGCAGTTTGATCAACAAAGCAGCAAAAGTGAATCCGGCCAAATCGACCATTGGGAAATGATCGGTTTGATCGCCTGATCACCCCTCTCAATAATCGCGCTCAAAGAACACGCCGAGACTGCTTTCGCCTTCCGAATTCACGCTGCCCCGGCCCGTAACAGAGGGTGAAATCTGGATGTTGAGATTGATCTCACTGCTTCCGTCCGACCCGACCGTAACATCGGTATAAACCTTGTCTGACAGGTATTTACCCACCTTCGCACCGGTCGTACCGTCTTCGCTTGTGGTGATGTCCAGATCATCCACCCCAAGGTTCTCGCGCAGCTTGTCCAAAAGCCCCGAGCCACCCCCGGCCAAGGTTTGCACGGCAGCAGCAAGCTGCACCGCCTGAAGCGCGGAAATCTTGGACAATCCACGCCCGAACAAAAGCCGTGACAGGATCTCATCCTCGGGCAAATCCGGGCTTGAGGTAAAGGAAATCTCAGGGTCCGAGGCAAGCCCCGACATGATGATGCTAATGTCCGTATCCGCCGATTGAGCGGTCGCCACCAGATAAATGAACGGGTCAAAACTACCGCGCAACTGAACATAGCCTTCGCTGAGGGTCAGGCGCTTGGTCAATACATCAAGCCGCCCGCGGATCAGGTCAAAACGCCCTTGGGTGATCACATTTGCGGTGGTTCCGGTCAGCCGCAATTGCCCACCCAGCTCGGCATCCAACCCGCGCCCGCGAATGAACACGCGTGCTGGCGCGTCTACGACGATGTCGATCGGATACACCGCACCGCCACCGCTGCTACCGCTGCCGCCGCCTGTGTCCAACAGCCCGGCACGGGCGCGGGTGCGGCGCACCGCGCCCGGCTCGTTCACATGGCGCAAGCCGTCAAGAACGGGGGCAATCTGCCCACCGCTTTCCGGCACCTGCACTTCGGTCGTTCCAAGGCTTAACGCCGCGCGGATCGCCGCCCCCGAAGTCAGCGGCCCGCGCAGGCTCACGCGTCCATCCACGCTGGTGCGAAACAGCTCTGCCTCGCGGATTGCGACCCCATTCAGCACCGCTTCGAGGTTGGCAGTATAGGGCGCGTTCAGCCCGACCGGTCCGGTTACGGTGATCTGCCCGCCACCCGCCACCTGTGCGCTGGCCGTTACATCGGCCTTTGCACCGGCAAGCGTTACGGTCGCATTGATCGGCGCAAGCGAAATGTTTTGCTCCGGCACAGCAAGTCGCGCCTTTTGCACGGTGACCCGCCCGGACAGCGACGACAACGCCAGCGGCCCATTCAGCGAAAGGTCATAGGCTGCCGTTCCCAACACCACATTCGGCGCAATAAAGCGATTGGCAAAGCCAAGCGGAGCGCGGCCCGCGATCTCAAGGTCGGCTTGCAACGTTGCCGCTGAAATCTGCCCCGACACGCGCGCCTCTGTGCCGCCGGGGCCACGACCCTGCACCGCAATCCGCCAGCTTTGACCGACAAGCTCTGCCGTGCCTTGCGCTGTTGCCGGACCGTTCACACCCGGCGCAAGCAACCCGATGTCGCGCAGGCTCGCGTCGAACCGAAGCGACGGCGCCGCGCCACTTGCCGTGCCGTTGACCTCTATCCGCCCTTGCGGCGTTGTGAGGTCGATCCGCTCGGCATGAAGCACCTCGCCCGCCGCGCGCCGCACCGTCCCGCTCAACGTGCTTGTGCCGCGCAACAGTTGGTCAATCGTATCAATCCCGGCCCCAAGGCTTCGCCCTGTCCCGTCGAACGTGGCCTCAAACGTGCCTTTCAGCGGATCGACCCAGCCTGTTGCCTCAAGCGTGACACCGCCGGACACAGGGCGCCCAACCGGCGTGGCATAGGGCGCAAGCGAGGCCACCTCGGCCTGCACCGTTCCCGTAATCCGCCCAAGGCCGGCATCGTCATCAATCGCAACGCTCGCCTTGACCCCGGCGCTTGCTTTGCCCGGGCCGGTGGCGCGCATGTCAACAACCCAATCGCTGGCGCTCGATTGCTTGGCCGTGCCCGACAGCGTGCTTGCCCCGTTCAGCCCCGGCATCACCCGCGCCGTCTGCGCGATTTGCGCGCTCAGCGTCAGCTGGCTCGCCCCGGTGGCCAACGCGCCGGACAACCGCGCGCTCGCATGATCCGATGTGATGGTGAATTTCTCAATCCGCGTGCCGGTCTCGTCCCGCGCCATTCTCAGCGCCAGTTGGCTTGCGCCCTGGAACAGCGGATCAACCTGCGCCTGCCCGATACCCAAATCGCGCCCGGTGCCGTCCACACCCAGCGTAAAACTGCCCGCAAGCGGCTTGCTTTGCCCGCTGAGCGTCACTTCAGCCGCCCCGGTCATGGCCACACCGGCAAGATCGGCGAAGCGCGCCATATCGTCGGCCTTCAACTTGGCCGCGCCTGAGATGTCGATGTTCAAGCCGTCCATCAACCCCTTGAATGCGGCATTCCCCGACAACCCGTAATCCGCACCGTTCAAAGCAAACGAGGTCAGGCGCAATGGCGCATCCTCGGCCCAGCCAAACGCCAGCTCACCGTTCAGCGCGCTGCCCAGCGCCCGCGCCAACGCCGCATCCGCCGGAACCAATCCGCGGGCCGAGTAGCTGGCCGCACCGCGCACGCTGCCAATCGCAGTGCCCTCGCCTTGGAAAATCGTTCCCGACCCGGCAAGCCGCATCGCCTCAATCGCGATATCGGCCCGGTTCAGCGCCTCGATATCGGCGTCAAGCACCCATGTGTCGCCCTTTTCCGCGTCAAACCCTAGCGTAAAACCCGCACGTTGCACCCGTGTTTGCACGCCGCTGATGGGCAACAGCACCGGCTCACCGCTCGTCGCATCGCTCAGCGTGCCGTTCAGGTCGAACTTCACCGGCCAGCCATCGGCGCTCAGATGCAACATCCCGGCAAGGTTCAGCGCCCGCGTGTTCAGCGTCAGATCGTCAAGCTGCACCCGACCGTCCTCAAACGCCGCGCCTGACATGGCCAGCCGGATATCCGGCCCGAAGAACCCGCGATATTGTGGCAGGAACACCGGCGCAATATCACCGCCCAGATCGGCCACGAACTTGCGCTGCGCCTGCACCGATCCGTCCTCTGACGCGGGCACGCCGGTCAGCGTCACGCTGCCTGCAAGGCGGGGCTGGTCGTCCGTTGATAGCCCAAGCGTTGCCTTGAACGCGTCAAGCGGGCCCGTCCCCTCGACCGACATCGCAATCGAAGGTTGCCCCGGCAAGTCAATCAAATGCGCGACGATCCCGCCTGCGCCCTCGCTCACGTTCAACGCTAGATCGAGAACGGTTGATGTGTTGGAATAACTCACCGCAAGGCCAAGGCGGTCAGCAGGGCGCTCAACCTTGATGATCTCAAGCTTAGCCTCGCCCGCACCGCCATCAAGCTTGGCCGATCCATCCAGCGAGACAACCGTCTCACGCCCGATCACCGGCGCGCCCAACACGATCCGGGGCGAGGTGATCTGCCCGATCGTAACCGTCACCGGCAAGTCAGGCAGCGCAAACCCAGAGGCCTCGGGCGCAGGTACATCGCCGCCCCCCGCCACCGGCCCCCGCGGGAGCAAAATTTCGTCAGCAGAAAGCTTATCAACGCTCAGATGCCCCTTGAGCAAAGCGGAACGCGTCCAGACAAGCTCTACCCCGCGCATGGTCAGCCATATGCCCTTGTCGTCGGCAATGGTCAGCTCTTGGATCTTGGCCTGACTGCTCAAAGCGCCCTCAAACCCGATAATGCGCACCTGCCGACCGGCATCCGACAGGCTGTCCTCAAGGATGCTCTGTAGATAGCCGCGATCATCCTGCGTCTGCGCCGAAGCCAACACAGGCCAGCAGAGCAAAGCCGTGGCAAAAAGCAAAACCGTGAACCGTCTCAAAACGCCTGCCCTATACCAACATAAATTTGCACGCCGTCCCCGGTTGCCCCGCCAATCGGCGCCGCCACGTCAAGCCGGACAGGCCCGATTCCGGTGTCATAGCGCAGTCCAACACCGGCCCCCGCATGCCACTCTCCGGCGCCCTCAAACAGGCCATTCGCGCCGACGTAACCCGCATCCACAAAGCCGACCAACCCGATGGTATCCGTGACAGCGGCCCGCACCTCGGTCGAAACGGCCAAGAACGACCGCCCCCCGGTAATGCTCCCCCCGCCAAGGTCAACGCCAAGCGATTGATATGGCTGCCCCCGCACGGTGCCGCCACCGCCCGAATAAAACAGGTAATCCGGCGGCAGGTTCGCAAGGCTCGCACCGACAACCGAGCCCAGCTGCACCCGCCCGGCCAAAACCAGATCACGATCACCACCAATATTGCGGTAAGCGCGGCCATCGGCCTCAAATCGCATGCCCCCGCCATTGCCATCAACACTGACAAATGGCGTCGCTTCGGCGCGCAGATAATAGCCTTTGGTCGGGTCCAGCTTGTCATTGCGATTGTCCCAAGTCACCGCCCCCGGCAGCGTCAGGAAAAAGAACCGCCGGTCGCCAAAACTGTCATCCGTCTCAGAATAGCGCAGCCCGACACCCAGCTCGAATTCCAACGTGTCCGAGTAATGCCGCACCAGCCCGATACCAACCTCGGAAATCCATTCGCGATAGGTCGGTTCGTCCTCGTAAGACAGCGCGGCAACGACATAGCCGGTCATGTCCGAGCGGATCGCAGCGGGAAAATCCAACCGCGCATCAAGGCTATAATCCACACCACCCGATTGCCCGGCAATACCGCCCACCTCGGCCCCGATGCGGAACCGCTCGGCCCCGCCGAAAAGGTTGCGATGCAGCCAGAAGCCCGACAACGTCAGCCCCTCCAGCGATGAAATCTCGGCCCCGAACCCAAAGCGGCGCGGCTTTTCATCCGCCAGCGCCAGATTGATGTCCATCGTGTTGCCCGGGCCCAATGTCTCGGCCTCGGTCAGCGAGACAGATGAAAACGCGCCCGTGCGGCGCAACCGCTCTGCGGCTTTCTTTTTCTCGGCCGGGGAAAACACTTCGCCCCGCGGCAGATCGGCAATCTCCTGAATGCGCTCGGCACGCACCGCACTTGGCGTGGTCTGGCGCAGGTTGCCGAATTTGACCACCGGGCCGGGGGCAAGCCTAAGCTGAGCGGAAAGCGTGCTGCTGGCGTGGTTCGCGCGCAGGTTCTGATCCGCGATCCGCACCTTTGCGTGCCCTTTGTCACGCCAGTCAGAGACGGCCCCGTCCACCGTTTCCTGCAGCACTTCGCTGCGGGCGACGGCACCGGCGCGAAACCCGTCCGGCGGGGTGCTTCCCTGTGGCAGAGGCGTCACCTCGGCGCGATCAAACCGAAACTGCCGCCCCGGTGTGATCTGCACCCTTGCGGTTTTGAACCGCGGCGGCGCGGAAAAGGTCGAAATCCCCGCCGCTTCGCGCCCATCTAGCGAAATCTTGATGACACCGCCGTAATATCCGTTTGCATAAAGCACGCGCAAAAAACGGGTGTAATCGGCCTGTGCCGCCGCCAGAACATCACGCGCCGGCGCGTCTCCTTCGCTGGCGCGTGTCGCAACAAGCGATGCGTCAAGCAACTCTTCGCGCAGATCACCATCGCCGCCCGCCACATCAAACCGCTGCACCTCAAGCGCAGGCACACCAACTGGCAACACAAAAAGCGCAACGCACAGCGTCACGCCCACCAAATACTTTGGACCGATTTTTTTCACGTCCCGTTCACCACTGCTCGGAGGGGGCTTCTCCCCTACCATACCCAAGCTGTCCCGGAATCACCATTCACGAAAACCTGAGAGAGGCCCCTTGGCCCCGTCGCGCGCGCGACTGCGCGGATTATCGCCCGTCGCGCTTTATTGCCAAATTGTGGCACGCAAAGCCCACCGGCTGCGCCGAGCAACCCCTTAGTGTGGCAAGACAGTGGAATCTCCTTTGGGTAGAAAAAGTGTTGCACCGTCGCAACGCGCTTAAAAAAAGGGGCATTCGCAACTCATGTTAACCGCGTAGAACGCAAGTTGCGCCCCAATTGCCCACTTCAATTCAATTTTTCGCCGCATTTCGCGGGAACTTCATAAGGAGTTTCGTCGCATGCATCTGATCGCAAAGCGGACGTGTGTTGGTAACAATTGACAGGAAAGGCTCCTCAAATGAAACACCCCCAACTCCTCAAACTCATTGCGCTCGGCGCATGCCTCTCGGGCACATCCGTGATGGCCGCAGAAGAAGTTACAAACCTGAACGTCAACGCCTTCGTGGCCGACAGTTGCACAGTCATTGCAGGCACTGCACTGTCTTTCGCGACCGTCGACACCTCAAGCGATGCAAGCCAAGTCACCCCCGGTGTCATCACCGTTGTCTGCACCTCCAGCCGCACCGGCATGACCGTTTCCCTCGGGAGCGGTGGTCAGGCTTCAAGCGGTGTGCGCTACATGTCCGATGGCGGCAGCAACACCATCCCTTACAAGCTCCACTCGGACATCGCGCATGCCAACGAAGTGGCCATTGATGGCAACGTTTTCTCCGGCAACGCAGCGCCCGCAATCCCGGTCATCATCCCGGTTTACGGCCAAATTCCCGCTGGCAACTACGCCACGGGGTCGTATTCTGACTCCATTGTAGTGACGCTGACCCACTAATCAGCAACGTTGTGTACAAAAAAATGGGAAAACCCGTGACAAAATCGAGCAGCATAAAACGGATTAGCAAGGCAACTCTGACATTGGCCGCGTGCCTGTCACTGATCACGGTTGCGACGGTTCCAACCGCCGCAACCGCCGATAGCCTGACCGTTTCCCCGACACGTTTGGCAGTGCCAAACCCAAACAAACAAACCAGCCTCACGGTCAAGGCGGGCGGCAAGTATCTGTCCGTCCTCCAGGTCCGTGTGATGAAATGGAACGAACGCGACGACCCGGCCAAGATGAAACCCACGCGCGACGTGGTGATCAGCCCCCCCGTGGCCAAGCTTCGTCCAGGTCAGGAACTGACTGTGCGGATCGTGCGGGTCAAAAAGCGCGCGGTGCGCAAGCGTGAATGCTACCGCGTGCTGGTTGATCGTCTGCCCGGGCGCGAGCAAAGCAAAAAGGCTGTGAAGCTTCAGGTTCGGCATTCCGTGCCGCTGTGCTTCACCTCCTAAGCAAGCCCTCGCGGTGGCGTCAGCCCACCACAAGCTGACGTCACCGTATGGGTCGACCCCTGAGCCCTCGATTGGTGTGTTTCCGTGCGTGATGTTTTAAAGTCCATAATGATCGGTGCTATTCTGGCCGTGCCCCCCGGCACCGCCATCCCCGAGCCAGCGCCCGCTCGGCTTGACGTCAACGCCAGCATCCCTGACGAGCTGCCCGTTTTCGAGACCGACACGCCGCTCATGCTCGAAGTGTCGGTTAACGGCAAAAGCACCGGGCTGGTCGCTGAGTTTCTGGTTCACGCGTCAAACCGCCGCCTCTCGATCACCCGTACCGAAATGAAAGAGATCGGCTTGCGCCCACCTGCCAGCTTGGGCAGTCAGATATACCTCGATGACATCGAAGGGCTAAGCTTTGACTATTTCGCCACGCGTCAAAGCATTAACATCAACGCGCTGCACGGTCTTATGCAGCCCGTCGTCAGCTCGGCGTCCTACCGGCCCGGCTTTGAAGAGCCGATCAAATCCTTCGGCGCTGTTCTGAATTATTCGCTCAGCGCGCAATTGGGCAACAACTCGGGGCGTGGTTTCGGGCTTGAGGCGGCAAGCGCCGCGCTGGATGGCTGGATCTTCTCCCCCATTGGCACGCTCAGCTCGACCGGCTTTGTTCAACACTCCACCGGCGCCACCGGCCAAACCCGGTTTGTGCGCCAAGAGACTCGGTTTGAATCCCACAACGCCAAACATGCGCTGACCTTTGCGGCGGGCGATGTCATGTCGTCCTCGCTGCAATGGGGGCGCCCAATCCGTATGGGGGGCGTGCAACTGCGCCGCGATTTCAGCCTGCGTTCCGATCTTGTGACCGAGCAATCGCTGTCCTTCTCCGGCGCGGCGGCTGTGCCCTCTACGGTCGATGTGTTCATCGAAAATAACCGCGCCTACTCCGGCACGCTCGAATCCGGCCCGTATGAGTTACAGGACCTGCCCGTCTATACCGGAGCAGGCGACGCCGAAATCGTAGTGCGCGATCAGAACGGCAATGTCACCCGCCGCAAGGTGCGCTTCTTCGCGGCCCAGAACCTGCTCAAGAAGGGGCTGGCGGATTACTCGCTCGAAGTCGGCCACGCCCGGCAATCCTATGGCAGCAAAAGCAACGATTACGCCAACGATATGATCGCCTCAGGCAGCTTGCGCTACGGGCTAAGCCGCAAGGTCACGCTCGAACTCCACGCCGAGGCCAAGAATGACCTGTCGATGTATAGCCTTGGCTTTTACACCGTGCCTTTTTCGCTGGCTGAAACCGGTCTCACCGTGGGGCAAAGCCACTATAACGGCACACGCGCGGGCTTTGTGCATGCCTCTTTGCGCACCACGGTCTGGGGCATCGACGTAAACGCCAGCAGCATGCGCTCCGAGCCGGGGTTTGCCGATCTGGCCTATGCCACCGGCATTGATTTTCTCGGCGCAGGCGAAATCGCGACAAGCGGCTCGCTTCTGGAAACCCCGCGCGCGCTCGACGTGCTTAGCCTTGCCATTCCGGTGGGCGGCGACAATCGCAAGCTCGGGCTGAGCATGGTCAATTCCAAACGCGCCAACTCCGAGGACCTGATCTATTCCGCCTCATTCGGCCGCCCCTTTGCCAATGGTCGCGGCTCGCTCAGCCTCAATGGCTCCTACAATTCCAAGAACCGCGAAAGCCGCGTTTCGCTCAGCATGTCGATGTCGCTGGGCAAGCGCACCTATGTGCGCAGCAACGTCGCCCATGATTACACCGGCGAGCTGACGGCAAGCACAAGCCTCGCCCGCTCGCTTGGGCAAGACATCGGAGACTATGGCTACAACTTCGAGATCGAAGGCAGCAAGAACAACGCCATCGCCTCGGCGCGCGGCGATTATCGCAGCCGCTACGCCCGCTTTGGTCTTGAGGCGCGCCAAGGCAAGAATGGTGGCTTCTTGCGGGCCGAAATGGACGGCGCACTGGTTGGCACGGGCGGCGCGATTGTTGCCGGCAACACTGTGCGCGACAGCTTTGCCGTGGTCGATGTCGGCGCGGCCGACGTGCCGATCTATTTGCAAAACCGCCGCGCTGCGCGCACCAACAAATCGGGCAAGGCGCTGGTGCCCGGCCTTGCCTCACACCGCAAGAACCGCGTCTCGCTTAACCTGCGTGATATTCCCGCCGACACCACCATCGGCGTCACTGCGATGGAGGTTGTCCCGGCCCGTCGCGCCGGGACACTGGTGGATTTCCAAGGCTCTACTGCGCCCTCGGTCGTTGTCGTGTTGCGCGATGCGGCTGGCAACCACCTGCCACCGGGCGCGGTGATCTATGCCAACGGCTCGAAATCCGAAACCTATGTCGGCTATGATGGCATCGCCTATATCGAAGACGTGCAAAAGACCAACACGCTCAAAATCCAAACGGTCAACGGGCCCTGCACCGCGCGCTTCACCCACGCCAAAAGCGTCAGCATGCAAGACATGATCGACCCGGTGGTGTGCAAATGATCCGGCGCGGCGGCACATCTCTGCGCTTGGCGTTTCTGGCGCTTGCCTCATGGCTGTTGCTTGCATCGGCCAGTGCGGCGGCGACCTGTTCCGCCTCGGTCAGCGATATCAATTTCGGCAACGTCAGCGTGCGCGCCGGGGCGGTGAACCAGACCTCCGGCGTGATCACCGTCACCTGCACGGGCATCCTCGCCCCCCTGACCGGCGCCTGTATCAGCTTCGGACCCGGCAGCGGCGGCGCGGGCGGAGGCAACTCTCCGCGCTACATGCGGCGCGGCGACAACGCAGCCCTCGCATACCAACTGCGTCCACTTGGCAATGGCGGCACCTTTGGCACGCTCAACCACATGTTCGTCAAACCGCCTTTGACAGGCGGCACCATTTCGGTGCCCTTTTATGCCGACATCACATCGCAATCCGTGGGCGTCGGCACCGGCTCCTACAGCTCGACGTTCTCTGGCACCAATAACATCAGCCTCACCTACGGCGTTCTGGCCTGCGGTCTATTGGGGGCAACCGTGCCCGTGCCGCCCTTCACCGTAAGCGCCGAAGTTGTGCCGAGTTGCGAAATCGACGTCACCACGCTCAGCTTTGGCTACATCAGCAGTTCGCTCAATTCCCCGATCGACGAAAGCGCCACAGTCAATGTGCGCTGCACTTCGGACACCGCCTATTCCGTGCGCATGGGCATGGGCACCGGCCCCGGCGTGACCAACCCGGCAATGCGCAAGATGAGTTCGGGCGGCAATACGCTCGCCTACGGCCTTTACCGCGACAGCGCCCGCTCGCTGGTCTGGGGCGACACCTCGACAACTGATGTCGACGCCAACGGCCTCGGCAGCAATCAGGCGTTCACCGTCTATGGCCGCATCCACGCCGGCCAATCCCCACCACCGGGAAGCTATTCTGATTCAGTTGTGGTGACGGTCAATTACTAATCGCACGCACCTTGCGCCCCGCCGCAACCGGCTGCGCCCGATGCCCCTGCCCCTGTCCCGCAAACAACAAAGGCGCCCTTGGGCGCCTTGTTTCATTGGTCGGAGTGAGAGGATTCGAACCTCCGGCCCCTGCCTCCCGAAGATCGGAGCAGGTGGCCAAGTTATTGATTTCTGGTCAATGGAGCGCTGTTTTTCGGCCTGCGCTGCCAAGCAAACCAATCGAACTCAGGTTAGACGGGTTCGTTGAACCAAAGAGCGCTGTCTACTTTCAGAGCAAACCAAATCCGAAGACTCTTCGAGAGGTGGAGGAAACATGCGGCTCAGGTCAGTTTCATTGTGCTAAAACACGCCTTGGCTTTACGGGCACAGCCTCTCTTCGCCTCGAGTGCACAGCATAGAAAACAAGTTTAGTAGCGCTACGATGTTCCTAGGCACATTGCGGAACCTGAAACAAAAATTCCCTTGCACTGCAGGCAAAAGGGGAACTTGAAGCACCGAAGTAGCCTTCTGTGCTCTAAGCTCCCCTTGGGTCACGTGCTGACCTTGCAAAGCACTTCTAACTCGCTGCGCCCGAGTCCTACCAGGCCTTAGCTTGATACCTCTGCTACCCGAGATAGAACCTCTTCCGTGTCATCACCCAATGCCGAAGGCGGCGTCGTGGGACAAACCGTTGCGCCATCAACTTTGAAGCCCAGAGTGGGAACTGCATAGCTCCCGCCGAAGGGATCAGTCATTTGATGCATTAACCCGCGCGCTTGTATTTGTGGTTCCTTCAACACTTCGCCAAGAGTGCGCACTCTCGCAGCAGGCACCGCCTGCTTGTCCAAGCGCAATTCCCATTCGTCGGCGGTCTCCGTTTTGAGGGTCGCCACCAACTCATCCCGCAACGCCTTACCGTTCTGCGCTCTCGTCGAAGGCTCGGACCAACGCTCATCTTGCAAGATGTCCTCGCGCCCCAATGCACCGCAAAGGGCCTTGAACTGCCGTTCGTTGTTTGCCGCCAGCATCAAGAGACCTTCTTTGGTTTCAAAAGCACCCGATGACGGACTCGCGCTGAACGCTTCGTTCCCTGTCGGTTTGTGCTCGATCCCCATCGACAAATTCTGCGTCATCATGGACGCCATCAAAAGAAGCGAGGAATCCAGCATAGCGACGTCAAGCTGGATTGCTCTTGGATTGCTTCGATGATCGAGCACAGCAGTCAGAACCGCAAACGCCGCATTCAACCCCGTCACATAGTCGATGTAAGGCGCACCAACTTTGGTCGGCCCCGAATCCTGGGTGCCGGTCGTGGTCATAATTCCACACATACCCTGAATCACATGATCATAAGCAGGGCGATGTGACATCGGACCGTCCTGACCAAAGGCGGAAATCGAACAGTAGATGATATCGGGCCGCAAAGCCTTCACGTCATCAAACGACAAGCCCAAACGCGCAGCCGTTCCCGGGCGAAAGTTCTCAACGAAAATATCGGCTTGCGCAATCAGCTTGCGGATCGTTTGCTGCCCCTCCTCGGTCTTCAAATCAAGCGTAACCGACTTTTTGTTCGCGTTCTGGGTAAGATAGTTCACGCCCATGTTCTGACCGGCATGCTCGGGAAGCGCAGGCCCCGCACGTGCCCAATCGCCGCGCTCGGGAGGCTCGATCTTGGTCACATCCGCACCCAGAAGAGCAAGCTGATAGGTCGCATAGGGGCCTGCCAGAACCTGGGTCAGGTCAAGCACGCGAACGCCTTCAAGTGGCTTAAACATACGTTTTGTCCTTCGCGTTCTTAGTTGTTTGTTTTGCCAATGGTCTCGGTCATCGCTTTGAACAATTTCCACTGCGCCTGCATCTCTGCTGATGCATCAGCCGCGTTGCGATACGAGATTGGAAAAGACATGGTTTCCGACATTTTGAGCACATCGGGATCGGTTGTCGCAGCAAAGAGCGCTTTGGACAGTTTTTCCATGATCTCGGGCGATGTTCCCTTCGGCGCAGCAAGGACAGTCACAACATCCGTTGCGATCGGGATCCCCTGTTCCTTGAAGGTCGGCACACCGGGGTTGCTTGCATGTCGGTCTGATGTGAGCGCACCGATCAATTTCACTTTATCAGGGAAGCGCACGTGAATGCCGCCGCTCAGGGCAATATCCGCCTGGCCGCTCATCACCATATTGATCATGCCGCTTCCGCCGACGACTGGCACATAGGACAATTCGATGCCTTCGGTCTTCTCGATGTATTCCATCACCATGTTTGCCGCCGGGCCCAGCGTTGCGAATTTAAGACCGGGGTTTTCACGCGCATAGTCGACGAACTCGCGCATTGTGTTGAAAGGGCGATCAACCGGCGAAGCCATGCCGTATTGGTAAGCGGTAATCGTGCCTGCATATTCAAAATCATCAGGCGTAAAGTTGAGACTTTTGTTAAGCAGCGGGTTCCATGTGAACGCATCCGATGGATTGAAAACGAGGGAATAGCCGTCAGGTTTCATCGCCGAAACCTGCTTGACCGACATGCTCGCACCTGCCCCCGGCCGGTTAACGACGTTCACGGGCTGCCCCAACTCGCGACTTAGGGTTTTTGCGACAACCCGGCCTACGGTGTCCGTCGCACCGCCAGCTTTATACCCGACATACAAAGTGATCGCTCGCGTCGGATAATCCGCCTCTGCAAGTGCCGGACCTGACAGGGTCACAGCACCTGCAATTGAAAGCAAAAACGAAGTTACAGCGGTTCTCAGCTTGGTCTTCATGATGGAGTTCCTTTCTCTCTGCGTTGTTTTTTCTGAAAGGCTGCAAAACGCCAAACAGCGAGAAGCGTGAGCAGCAAAAAGACGATTGCGATGGGATGTTCGACCAACGCGCGAGGATCGCCATTGGTGAGCGCGATGGATTGGCGTAGCGCCAGCTCGAAAGCTGGACCAACCACAAAGCCAATCAAAAATGTCACAAAGGAATAATCGTATTTCTTCGCAAAAAACCCGATTACGCCGAAGATAATCATGATAGAAACATCAAAGATGCCGCCACCCTCTAGGTAGGCACCAAGTGCGCAGAAATAGACCACAGTGGGCGCGATGAATTTCATGGGTAGCGTGACCACCCACGAAAAAAACCGCTGCCCGACCGAGCCAATCGTCAAAAGCGCAAAGCTGGCCAAAATCATGGCGGCATAGATGCCGTAGACCAGTTCGGGCTGACGCACGAACATCATCGGGCCAGGGGTCACACCGTGAATGACAAAGGCACCGATCAGCACTGCAGCGATCACGCTCCCCGGTATTCCAAGCGCAAACAAAGGCACAAAGCTGGCTGGAACAACCGCGTTATCTGCGCTTTCCGATGCGGCGACCCCTTCGATTGCGCCTTGCCCGAATTTCTCCGGAGTTTTTGATGCTCTCTTGGCCGCGCCATAGGATAGAAACGAGGCGATGCTCGCCCCCAATCCGGGCAATATGCCAATGCCAATCCCGATAACGGTTCCGCGGGCAATCGAAGGTCCCGACCGGCGCCAATCATCCTTGGTGACACGCTTGTCGTCGGCGGTTTTTGCCACAGGAACAGCCGCGTGGTTTTTCCGCCGGCCATAGCTCTGAGCGATTTGCGCGACCATTTCCGACGTTGCAAGCATGCCGATGGCAACAGGCACGATAGCGAGGCCGTCATAGAGTTCGAGGAAACCATAGGTAAAGCGCTCGATCGCAGTTTCAGGTTCGGCACCTACTGTCGCCACGAGCAAACCAAACATGCCAGCAATCAATCCGCGCTCGAGCGATCCCCCGGCAAGGCCGGCAATAAAGGTCAGAGAGAAGAGCAGGATTGCCGCCATTTCGATCGGACTGATAAGAAGCGCAAAACTGGCCAAAGGAGGCGCTAGAAGAATAAGTGCCACGGTCGACACCAAATCCCCTATCACCGACGCGTAAAGGCCCATTTTCAGAGCTTTTTGTGACTTGCCTTGTTGAGACAGCGGGAACCCGTCCAGCGCCGTAGGCGCCGAAGACGCTTCACCTGGGACATTCAGCAATATGGCGGAAACAGCACTTCCAGCGGTGCTACCTTTTGCAATCCCCACAAGGAACGAAATCGCGATAATTGGAGTCATATAGAAGGTCAGCGGGATCGACACCGCCACCGTCACCCCTTTTCCCATGCCCGGTATGGCGCCGACCACGTAGCCCACAAAAACACCCACAAAAACCCAGCAGATGGTCATCGGGTCGAGAACTGCTGCGAACCCGGTTGTTATCCCTTCCATCATGCTATTCCCGATCCGAGAACATGGTAGAGAAGCCAATAGGTCAACGCCATCAGCACACCGGGAAGCAGGATCAGTGAAAGCAGACGGCGCTCACCCAGATCCAACATCAGGGCGCAGACAGCAAACCCACCCGCGGCGAGCGGATGCACATAAAGAAACAAGAGCGCGCCACCTATCAAAACGCCGGTGACAACCAGCAGCGCTCGCACTTCCGCTAATCGTAAAGCGCTCTCGTTTTCTGGAGCGCGCCACTGTCGAAAGCTTTCAACGCCGCTAAGGACGCACATGCCTCCTGCCGCGAGGTAGGGCATCAATCGTGCTGAAACGGCATAGCCGTCGGTAGGCGCAATCTCGGCTGGAATGATGAAAACCAGCAAAAGAATGCTAAACAAAAACAGCAGAAATGCTGCGATGAAACGTCCTGGCGGCATGAGCCCCTCCCCTATCGGTGTTTTGCACACGTCAGCAAATTCGGAGACGTGTCCTCGTTGCAAAAGACCTACTTGCGAAACATATCGAAGTGCAGTCAGAAGAAAATTTGATTTTTCTTTGGCACGTGATAGATTTTCATTATGTCGCCAACCAGCCCTCAGTTTGAAAGATTACGCATTGGTCACCTACGCTTGCTCAGCTTGATCGAAGAACTCGGACCTTGCGAAAGGTCTCGGAACGCTTGAACCTAACGCAACCAGCCCTAAGCAATATGTTGAAGCAATTAGAAGATGCCTTCGGTGTGCGTCTTGTTAAACGCTCTCACTCGGGTGTTGCGCTCAACAAGCATGGTCGAGTGGCGCAGGAAGTGCTGCACGTTCATTTGGCATCGCTTGATCAGTTGAGCCACAGCCTTCGAAACCAAGAAGTGCCCCCTCTGCGCATCGGCGTAAACTTGGTGGTTGGCATAGACCTGTTGCCTCTTATTTGCGTCGAATTGAATTTATACGAGCCCGAAAATCCTATGCGCCTCATCGCATCCGAAGGTGCAGAACCCGCAATGATTGATGCGTTATTGGCCGGAAAAATTGATTGCTACATCGGTCGTTTGGATTGGGGCACGGTGCCCGTTGATGTCCGCGCCCGGCTTCGCAGCGAACCAATTGTCAAAGTTGGCGGCGCAGTCATCTGCTCGGTTGGCCACCCGCTTCTGGAACAGTCCCGGGTAGAACCGCACCAACTGATCCAACACCCTTGGGCACTCCCCGATCCGGCAAGTTTTCTAAACGCAACACTGGAAACCGCTTTTCGCCTCAACGGGTTGCTCCCTCCCAAACCGGTCGTGACTTCCAACTATCACATTGCATTCAATCAGTTTCGACATGCAAAGCTCTTAAGTGTTGTCCCCGAACCATCTATCGACATGCCGGAACGCTTGGGTTTCATTCAACATCTAAAGGTAGAGGGGTTTGAACTCGGCTACGATAACATGGAGTTTATTGTGCTTGAGGACCAACAGGGCTTGCCGGCCATAGAAACCATGCGCGCCGCCGCCAAAGCAGCCGTTCGGCAACTTCAAGGTGTTAAAGGTTATCAGCAACCAAACTCAGCGCCAAATATTTCGCCGGCTGCATCGCCTACTAGCTGAACGCAAGATGCCATCATTGCAAGCTTAGGAAACCAGTGCGTCAAGGCGGTCCACTAGCATCATTTTTGCTATTGAAGACATCAAGATTAATCAAATTTGACCACGTCGGAATTATTGAACTCAATCCCGGCAAATTCGCTACTTTACTTCGCTCAAACAAGCGAAAAATCAAGTGATTCATAGGAGCCATGCACGCTCTATTCCTCCTGCCCTCTGCTGCAATCTTCCCGCCGCACGTTCCCAAACTAGAAATCGCTATAACAATAGAAAGCAGCATTTGCTGCGCAATTTCAAAGAGAGTAGAAAATGCCCACAAAACCGCACGAAGACACACTGTTGGCCAAGTTCGTCGAGCGCCGGACGCTCGAACTGAAGCCGACCAAGAGCCAAGCCGAGATAGCGGCGCAGGCAGGATACACCAACGCGAACATGATCACGATGATCAAGCAGGGGAGCTCCAAGGTGGCCTTGGATCGCGTCCCGGCCACGGCGCACGCACTGGAAGCGGACCCTGCCTACGTGATGCGGCTCGCCTTGGAACAGGCGATCGGCCGGACGGCGGCCGAAGCAATTGTCGAGGTGTTCGGCGAACCCGTCACTGCGAACGAAGTTGGCTGGCTGCAGGCGATCCGCGAGGCTTCCAACAACACCGACCCTAGGCTGACCAGCAGGTCGCAGGCGGCGATCAACACCATCTTTGGTAGGTAAGCACCATGAATGACAAAAGTGACGACCTGACCCCCAACGAGTGCGCCTGGTTGCGCTTCCTGCGCGAGGTGAGCAATGACTGCGACCCTGGGCCCACATTGCGCCGTGTGCAGCTCCTAAGGCGTCTCTGTGCGCCTCGGAGGGCTTGATATTTGCAAGTGCTAGTGCGGTTAAGAGGAATGGCTTGATCGCAGCGCCTCGCCGGATCCCTGCATGACGTTTCCATCGGGTTGAAGAATGTTTACATGACTGAAAAAGTCGGAAACATTTGAGGCTCGAAAACGTGTGATTTTGCCTCGTTTTCGGGCTTAGATGTTTACCCAATGTTTACATTATGTTGACAGATTCTGCTCCCAAACCACGTTTTCCCAGAAAAATGTAAACATTTGAGAAGTGCGGAACCAAGAAATTAAGGGCTTGGCGACTCAGCGTATCGACACCAGGGTCACAGAAACGCGCAGTGGCGGCCTGAAGCCCAGTTCACAGCACGTAAGTGTGACGAACGCGGATCATGCTCAGGGACGCACAGTGCGCGCCTGAGAGCGAGTGAATGCGTGTAGAGCTTGTGCAATGAGCGACACTGGTCAGAGCAGGGTAGGTGATGCACAAGCAGTGGGAACGAGTAGATGTTCGGCAGCGCGATCAACGGCTGGAGAACGTTGAGATGTGCTGGATCGTCCAGAGGAGGTTGGGGATGCGCTAGACTGCAAGCATCCTTTCCGTCCCCATGGATGGTTATGCTCCTCTATTCTCGTTCCGGGTGATACGGCTTATTGCATCGCAAAACCCTAATGAGGAATGGCTCGACGTTCCGGTGGTAGCCATCTTGCATGAGCGCGGGAAGAGCGAAGTCCTAGAAAAACCTCAAGGGCATGAAGAGGATGCGTTCTGGCGCCGCGATGTCCGCGCGTTTGGAAGCTCCCATGTCGCGCCCTTGTTTTCGTCCTCTGAGTATTTGGAGTCGTCCAGGGGCGCTCTGATGTGAAATCGATCTGTCATGGCTGACGACCGTGCCGTGCTCGCCAGTCTGTATTCTAGTTACTTCGAAACAGCCCCTTCGCACTGCTGACACGCTCGTGCTACAATTAGGTCATTGCGCCCTCCTGGGTGACCTACTGACTGGAACGGGTGCCCGAAGTTGGACAAGCTATCCGTCATGCATGCTTTTCGCCGCATCGTCGAGCGCGGCAGCTTTGCGCGCGCAGCTGAGGATCTTGGTGTGTCTCCGGCTTTGCTCAGTCGCGAGGTGAAGCTGCTGGAAGAGAGCCTGGGGTCGGTTCTTCTGACTCGGACAACGCGGTCGATGTCGCTGACCGATGCCGGGCGTCTCTACTATGAGGAAGCCATAGGTATTCTCAACGCGGTTGAGCAGGTCGAGAACCGCATCCGCGAGGGAGCTGGGGCGGTGCGTGGTCATTTGCGCGTGAATGCTTCGAGCTCATTCGGGCAGATGGTTATCGCGCCGTTTTTGCCGCAATTTCTTGAAGCCTACCCGCATCTGCGCCTCACGCTATCGATGGATGACCGGGTGGTGGACATGGTCGAGGGTGGATTTGACCTGTCGATCCGTATTCGCGCGGCGATGCCAGACTCGGCCCTGGTCGTGCGCAAGATCGGCAAGATGCGTCAGCGGATTTACGCGTCGCCAAGCTATCTTGAGCGGCATGGAGTGCCGCAGAGGCCAGAAGACCTCCTTGATCACAAGATCATTGGCTTCCTACTCGCAGATCACCTGACAACCTGGAGCCTTTCAGGACGGGGTGAGGCGGTCACGCTTGAGATTGATCCGCCGGTGCGTGTGGGCAACAGCCTCGTGCTGCGCGATTTGCTAATTGGCGGACAGGGGATCGGCACCTTGCCCGATTTCGTCTCGAAAGGCCCTGAGGAACGAGGAGAGCTTGTGCGTGTTCTTCCCGACCTTGAGCTCCCGACGCCGGAGATCTTCGCCGTCACGGCGTCCCGACTTGGGATGGATGCCAAAGCCTCGGCCTTCATCGACCATCTTCGAGCGGCGTTGCGCGCCTGACATTCTTCAAGCCACGTAAAGAATGAAGTGAGAGCAGCGGGGTTATTCCGGCGCGCCACATTTCCCATCCTCTTGGGCATGCAAACACCCAATCCCGAGAGGTTCATCATGACACGCGTTCTTGTTCTCTATTATTCCAGTTATGGCCATGTCCGCGCCTTGGCGCAGGCCGAGGCAGACGGCGCACGCAGCGTTATCGGCACCCATGTTGATGTGCGCCGTGTGCCGGAAACCGTGCCCGAAGAGATCCGCCGGAAAGCAGGGTTCGTCGCAGACGACACCCCGCTGTCGTCGCCTGCCGACCTTGAACACTACGACGCCATCATCTTCGGCACGCCAACCCTGTTCGGCATGATGGCCGGTCAGATGAAATCATTCCTAGACCAGGCAGGAGGTCTTTGGGCGCGCAATGCGTTGGTGGGCAAGGTCGCGGCGGTCTTTACCTCGACCGGATCGCAACATGGCGGGCATGAAGCAACGCTTCTTTCCACGCAGATCCCGCTTCAACATTTCGGGATGCTGATCGCCGGGATGCCCTACACCTATGCCGGTCAGACCTCGATCGAAGAGATCGTCGGTGGCGCTCCCTATGGCGCCGGCACCATCGCAGGGCCGGATGGGTCTCGCAGCCCGTCGCAAAAAGATCTCCAAGGAGCGCGGTTCCAAGGTGTTCATGTGGCCCGGATCGCCGCACGGCTGGCCGGGGCCAACCTGCAAGGGGAGGCCGCTTGATGCCGACCCTTACAGTAGATTTCTTCCATGACGTCGTGTGCTGCTGGTGTTTCAACATCTCGTCGCGGATGCGCGACTTGAGCACCGAGTTCGATCTCGATGTCCGTCATCACACCTTCGTCCTGCAAGCCAGCCGCGCCGAGATGGCAGCACGATGGGGCACACCAGAAAAGGCTCGCGAAACGATCCTGGGTCACTGGGCGGTCTGCCGAGAGGTGAGCGACCGGCCCGAGTTGGTCGACATTGATGCGATGCAGGCGGCACCGTTCGACTATCCGCACGGGTTGACCGCTGCGGTTGGTTGCAAGGCGGCGGAACGGATCGGCGGGCAGGCCGCCCATTGGGACATGTTCGACCAGCTTCAACGCGTGCATTTGAGCGGGGTGCGCAACATTGCCGACCCCGAGGTCGTGCTGGATGCGGCGGGGGCACTTAGTTTTGACACCGCGCATTTCGCAGACGTCTTCAACGACACGGCAACGGTTCTGGCCGTCAAAACCGACCGTCAACGCGCCCGGTCGCTCCAGGTTCAATCCGTCCCGACACTCATCATCCGGGAAACCGGCGCACGCTTGGTCAATGGGCCACGCGAAGACCTTGCCGCGCAAATCCGTGCCGCAAAGCGGCTCGTGGCCTAAAAGGAGACCGACATGAAATCCCTTCTGATCCGACTGTTCAAACCATCGCGATTGCCGCGCCATGCGCGCTGCGATCTATCACCTCACTTGCGGCGGGATATTGGGCTGCTCCCGTGTCCGAAGCGTCCGCAACTGAAAATCCACACCCTGTGGTAATCCGCCAAATAGGAGCATCGCCATGTCCCGCTCGACCGACATCTTTCTGACCGCCCTGGCTCCTGCCGTCTGGGGCAGCACTTACCTGGTCACCACCGAAGCCCTGCCAGAAGGTTACCCAATCACGCTGGCCACGTTGCGTGCATTGCCTGCCGGGCTGCTGCTATTGGCGGCGACACGCTGCCTGCCGCCGCGTGCCTGGCTGGGACGCACCTTTCTCTTGGGCAGCTTCAACTTCGCGCTGTTCTGGGTGCTGCTTTTCGTGGCAGCCTACCGGTTGCCGGGAGGGGTGGCGGCGACATTGGGGTCGTTGCAGGCGATGATCGTCATCTTCATGGCGCGCGGCTGGTTGAGCACTCCGATCCGGGCCGGGGCAGTAATTGCCGCCGCCACGGGTGTGTTTGGCGTCGCGCTCCTGCTGATCAGCCCAGAGGCGCAGCTAGACCTGGTCGGCATTGCTGCTGGTATTGGCGGGGCCGCCTCTATGGCGGCAGGCACAGTGCTCAGCCGGAAATGGCAACCGCCGGTTTCGGCGCTGAGCTTCACCGCTTGGCAACTGACGGCGGGTGGCCTGATCCTTTTGCCACTGGCGCTGATCATGGAGCCGGCTTTGCCACCGTTGACGACCACGAACCTTGCCGGATTGGCATGGCTTGGCCTGATTGGCGCAGCGGCAACTTATGCGCTCTGGTTTAGGGGTGTGGCGCGGATCGAGCCCGGAGCCGTTTCCATGCTAGGCATGATGAGCCCGGTGACAGCGGTGACGCTTGGGTGGCTCTGGCTGGGCCAGTCGCTCTCTCTAGTTCAGCTTCTGGGTGCTGCAATCGTCTTGGGCTCGGTCTTGGCTGGACAGAAGGCGAACCGACCGCAGGTGGATCAGATAAAGCTGCAGAACGAGCTGCGGAAAAACATGCGTTGCACATTCCCGGTCTGGAAGGTTAAACTCATGTAAGTCGTAAAGCTCGTTGGCAGTGGCAGCTCAAAACCCAGATTGATCTGTTTCACCGCCGACAATGAACGCACTCATTCGCCGCGCATACGGAACAGGTTTTCCTAGCCGAGAGAAACGCTTCGGCTTTGGTTCGACGCAAAATCATGATCAGGCGCATGATTAGCTCTTAAGGCAGCTGCTTTGACGCCAAATTCTCGGATATTAGCGCCGGGAGGAGGTCCTCGCGTGCCTCTGTGAGATCTGAGGATAGTCAGTAAACGCTTACCTTGAGGCGTTCATCTGTCTTCTGCGGAGGCGGGAGAACCGTGGGGGCCTATTAACTAGGGAACCTAATATATCTATATACTCTTCTACCACAATATACCTACTCCTACATCCCCACGCACGAGAAAGAGGCAGAAGCAGAAGAGTGTGGGGCATGGGCTAGAAGACGCACCCGACACGCTCGCCTGGCACACGTGCCGTTCAACGCCTACCTCCAGACGAAGCCACTCCAGCGCCGCCGCAACTCATCTAAGGATTTGCCGACTACATCGTTCATCTCCTCCCAGCTCTGCAGCCCCCTGCCTTCACGGTCGTTCTTCCGCGGCAGTTTTTCGCCGGACCGGCGCAGCTCTTCACGCTCTTCTCGGGCGCGTGCACGGTTCCTCAGCTCGACGCCGTAGACGCCGCGTGTCCGCATCTGAACCTGGGCATCCTCCAGAAGGTGCTTCCAAGGTTCGGTCGTGCCGAGCGCAAAGGAGAGGAATGGCTTGGTTAAATTCCGAAACGACACGGATCCGAGATCGTCGATGGTGGCGAGGCCACGATCTTTTAGGGCATCTTCCCCGGAGAGTGTAACCTCGATGCGCGCGCGGCGTTCTTGATCTTGCAGAAGTTTCTTCGTGTTCTTCTCTCGGTTTCTGCGGTCTGCGATTTTGTGCTGTAGGCTGACCTGGCAACCGGCAGCCTGCGCCCCCTTCAAAACGGTCGAGTTCAGGTAGAGATCCTCGCCGGTGTTGCTGGTTAGAATGCGCTGTCTGATCTCAGGAAGATCGATCATCCAATCGGCGTTTAAGCTATCTGGTTTGCCGTGAGCGAATAGAAAGCGTGTTCTATTGTCCTTGTGACCGCTTGGGGCAGGGTCATTGTAGATTTGGCGTGCATCGATATCACGAGGTTGCTTCAGTGCGGGATTGCAATAGAACTGGTGCCGGTTCCAATGATGGCGCTGAATAAGGCCGACCATTTGCTCACGGCGAAAGAGTGCCTCTTCTGGAAAACTAGTATCACGCGGATAGAAATCGACGGATATCTCAATCAGATGAGGTATGACTACTCTGTCGATACCAGGACCGTCGCGGATCACCCTTAGAGTTTTCAATAGCGTGTCCGGCGTGGGCTCCTGGATCATGACTGCGAAATGATACCCGGTCTTCTTTGACATGTCTGGAATCGGGATTTTCGCACCCCAATCTCTTCCCCCTGGCTGATTGTGAGGTCATGAACATAAGGAGATCCCCCTGCGTTCTTGGCTATACTCATTCTGAGCGCGCTATAGTCAGTTTGAGTCGCCGTGTTCACCAACAATACGATCCGGTCGATCAGGGCAACGACCTTGTAGGCATCTCGGATGGCTACATCCGGGACCAAGGCGATCTTGTCTTTCAGATCTGCGCGGACTGCACCACTTGTGGATGTGGAGGACGTCGCGGTGGGCAAATATCGCAGGTGAGGCGGCGGTGGGGAGGCCCCGGCGCAGTTTCGATATTCCTCTTCCTGAGCAGGCGACGAATAGCGAAGCTCGATCTCGAACGGCGACAAGTCTGCCGGCTCTGATGTCACTGGTTTCGTCATCGCGGGGATTTTCGTTTCCGGTCCGGCCGTGCATTTTTCGGTGATCGCCTTCAGCACCAGTTCGATCTCTGGCGATTTCTTGATCATTTTGCCGTCAACCACAAAGTGCCCGGACTCCAGATGCTCCAGGTAGGCTGGCAGAATGCGCTTCATCGACCGGAGGCGAGAATCAAAGAATGAGGGCTCCTTTTTCTCACCGAGCAGCTTGCGCCATTGTTCGGCTAGATCGCGTTTTGTGATTTCCCGCGTGCGGCTTTTTCGTTCGGCTTGAGCAAGACCGTGCTCTTTGAGTTTCGGACGGAAGTTTAGCTCATAAAGGGCGACTGCGACACTTTGCAGGATCATATGCGGGTTTGGCTGCTTTCCGCCTTTTTTCAGCATCCCAGGGTGTCCATCAACAAGTAGCCATTGCCCAAAAGCAACCAGCTCCGCATATTTGTTCAGCCACCCGCTTGCCGAGATCGCATCAGAGAGAGACGCGGGGATACGTCTTTTGACTTCGCTGTATTGGCGCGAAACAATGGTATTGAGGCGCAGAATGAAACTTTGGCTTGTGATCGCGCCCTTCGGATCGCCTTTTTCGAACAAGCCCGACCGCGCCGCTAATTGGTGTGCACTGCGATCTAGAAGAAATTCATTCCCTACTGGGTGCATGCCGTTACTCGCGCTGTCCACTCGAATTTTTCTGTCGGTCTATGTATTGGATGCAGGAAACTCAAGCAGCACATTACGAGACGTTGCGGTCTCGCCGATACTAGGACGGAGGGCGAACACGAGGTGCGCGAGCAAGCGACCATGCACTTCTTCCGAAGAGCCAAGAGGAGCAGTTAAGCGTTATCCTCGACTGGGAGGGGTCATCCGCACGTAACAAGCGCGCCTGGCTGCGGTTCCTGTGCGAGGCGAGCAATGACAGCGAACGAGCCAACCTTGAGCCGTGTGCGGCGCCTACAGCGTCTCTGAGCGCCTCGGAGAGCATGATGCAGACGTATCAGGGGATGGCCGCGAGGAATGACTGAATCGCCGCACCTCACCGGAACCCTATCCTCCTCTGTTTTCGCTCAGGGCGAAACGACTTCTTGCATCGCAAAACCCAGATAAGGAATGGCGCGACGTTCCGGTGAAAGCCATCGTGCATGATCGTGGGAAGAGCGAAGCCCTAAAAAAATCTAAACGTGCGCGAAGGGGATCCATTCTGACTCCGCGATGTCCAGGTGCCCTAAAGCTCCTATACCAAATGTGTTGATCATGAGAGCCGCTCTGTGCCTTTGTGGGTGGCGATTACAGACGAAACATTTTGTCGCGATAGCAGGCGACAGCTTCCGCGTTTTTCTAACGCAAGGTGGTAATCGGTAAGTATTCTCGATTTTGGCTGAAAGATTCTTTTGTTCAATTTCAATGGGTTGAAAAATTATTTGAAATCCAAAGCGCATTCCTCGTCGCGAACGCTATAGAGTAAATGATTTTGCCAAAAAAGGAGCGCACTTTGTCCCCGCCGTATACCCCCAAAACTCTCGCAGAGCGCTGGAGTTGTAGTTCCGAAACCGTCCGTCAGCTCTGCAAGTCCGGGCGCTGGAAGGCTTTAAAGTTGGCCGTCAATTTCGCATCTCGGCACAAGTAGTAGAGGAATATGAGAAGTGCAGGAATACAGAATTGGCCGCCTCAACGGCCGTTTCGTCGTCGTCTGGTATGATGAAGCTGGAAACAGACACCGGCATCGTCTTGAGGCGGAAACCCGCGAACGCGCCGAAGCAGAAGGCCGTGATGTCCTCCTCGCCCAGACCGCCGGAAAGAGTGAACTGACCGTGGCAACGATCTGGAAGGCATACAGCGAGACCGTCGTAGGCCGCCCGGTGCACGAAAGCATGGAATACACTGGCCGTTCTGTGCTGCCGTGGTTTGGCGCCTTTCGCCCGGATCAGATCAGTGTGCAGGATTGCAAGGCCTACATTGCAGATCGCCGGAAGGCAGGTATTCAGGATGGCACGATCTGGACCCAGCTCGGCAAGCTGCGGACCTGCTTGAATTGGGCGGAGAAGACTGGGTTGATCGACAGAGCGCCCTACATCGAACGCCCCAGTAAACCGGCCCCCAAGGAGAGGTATCTGACGCGCCAGGAGATCACACAGCTCCTGGCGGTCGATTGTGCACCGCATACCAAGCTCGCTATCCGGCTGATGTTGTCTACGGCGGCCAGGGTAACGGCCATATTGGAGCTAACCTGGGATCGGGTGGATTTCGAGCGTCGTCAGATCAACCTCCGCACTGGCGAAGGGCATAGGAAAGGAAGGGCTATCGTTCCTATGACTGAGAGCCTTCGTGCCGCGCTTCTGGAGGCGCGGAAGGCCGCACTGTCCGACTTTGTCGTGGAGTGGGCTGGTGGACCTGTGAAATCCATCAAGAAAGGCTTCAAAGCGGCTGCGGTTGAGGCGGATCTACCTGATGTGTCACCTCATGTGCTGCGGCACACTGCAGCAGTGCATATGGCTGAGGCAGGCGTCTCGATGGAGGAAATCGCACAGTTTCTCGGCCATTCGGATTCGCGGATCACTGCGTCAGTCTATGCGCGTTACAGCCCGGAGCACCTCCGTAAAGCCGCCAGCGCGTTGGAGTTCGACTAGGCTCAGGTTCAACGAACCTCGGATCACTGTCTCGCAAACAACAAAGGCGCCCTAGGGCGCCTTGTTTTATTGGTCGGAGTGAGAGGATTCGAACCTCCGGCCCCTGCCTCCCGAAGACAGTGCTCTACCAGGCTGAGCTACACTCCGACCGTGAGGATGCGAATTACAGAAGCACGCCCGTTTTGGCAAGAGGTCGGTGCAGGGATAATTGGTCGCGCCGTCTCGGCACTCTAAGCCCCACCATGCACGGCTCGGCTGTCTTGCGGCGCGCCCGCCCTGTCCTCCAGACCATAATCGCGCATCACCCCGGCCACGCGCAGGCGATAGTCGGCAAACACCCCGCCGCGCCCCTTGCTTTGGGCGCCCCGGTGCTTGACGCGGTTACGCCATGCCGCAACGCTCTCCTCGTCGCGGAAAAACGACAGCGACAGCATCTTGCCGGGCGCGCTCAAACTCTCGAACCGCTCGACCGAGATAAAGCCGTCATGCGCTTCCAGATCCGCTTTTAGCGCCGCGGCGATGCCGAGGTATGCCTCTCGCTGCCCCTCCGCTGGCCAAACTTCGAAAATCACCGCGATCATGCTGTCGCCCTCCCATGTGGTGCCGACGCAAGCTTTAAGAACGTGCGATCCTCGCGCAAGATAAACCTTTTTTTCTGAGCAAAAGCATAGTTCTCGCGGCCCAACGGGTCATCAGCCAACCGCGCCCGATACTCTTCGTATGCCGCCAGCGAAAGCAGCGAATAGACGCCATAAGCCAGCGTGCTTGACCCTTCATGCGGCGCAAAATAGCCGATCAAATCCGCACCACAACGCGGGATCGCTTGCCCCCAGTTGCGGGCATATTGCTCAAAATTTTCACGCTGCACGGGGTCGATGTGATAGCGGATGAAACAGGTAATCATTTTGGCCGTCCTTTCATTGTTTAGACCATATTGACACATCGTCGCACGCCCATGCTTTGGCCCGGACCAAAGCATCTCCGCTTGACGCCGCGTGCCGCGCACACCACGCTGATCAATATGAAAACCCAGATGAAAGAAGGCCCGGATATTTCGCGCATAGGTGCCATGCTGGGCGATCCGGCCCGCGCCAATATCCTCATGGCGCTGTTTCAGGGCAAAGCACTGGCCGCAGGCGAATTGGCGCTAGAAGCGGGAATCACCCCTGCCACCGCATCTGGCCACCTGAAACAGCTTGCTCAAACCGGCCTTGTCACCCTGCGCAGTCAGGGGCGTCACCGGTATTATCAACTCGCCGGAGAAGAGGTCGCCCACGCGCTCGATGCCCTCATGGGCCTCGCCGCTGCAAGCGGCCACATGCGCACCCGCACCGGTCCGCGCGACCCGGCCTTGCGGGCGGCGCGCGTCTGTTACGATCACCTTGCTGGAACAGCGGGCGTGCGGATATTTGACAGCCTCGCCATGCGCGGCTTCCTCGAACTGGGCGGCCCTGACATGCGCCTCAACGACGCGGGGCTTGATTGGGCGACCGGCTTTGGCCTCGATATGACGGCCCTGACGAGCGCCCGCCGCCCGCTCTGTCGCCTTTGCCTTGACTGGAGCGAGCGGCGCAGCCATCTCGCCGGTGGACTTGGCGCAGCGATCTATTCACAGCTTACCACCAACGGCTGGGCCCGACGCGAGAAAGACAGCCGCGCCGTCTCCTTCCTACCCTCTGGCCGCGCCGCGTTTGAACAGGCCTTCCCGATCTAAACAGCGCCGCCTCGCCGCCCTCCCGCCGCTCAGATATCCTTGAGCAGGCGCAGCGCATCATAAATCGCCGCATGGGTGTTGCGCGCGCTCACCGCGTCGCCGATCCGGTAAAGTGCAAACTGCCCGTCTGGATTGCGCACAACCTCTTGTACCTGCCCGTCGATCAAGGCGTCGTAATCGACCTCACCAAGGTTCCGGCTCGCGGGTTTCAACTCGAAATAGAGATCATCGAGCGGCATCGTGCCATAGTTCACCACCACCTGATCATACTCAACCTCGCGCCGCAGATCGCTGTAATCCGTTCCGATCTCTGCGATCAACTTGTTGCCCGCGCGGCGCACACCCAGCAGGCGTTTGGTCACACTAAACGTCACATCCCGCGCCTGAAGCTCTCGCATATAGGGCACAAGGTTCATTGCCATAATGTCCGGTGCGAACATTCGGTCGGGCGTCATCACCTCAACCTTCGCTCCCGCCTGCGCTGCAACTTCGGCGGCCATCAACGCCGGATGATCGCCGCTTTCGTCATAGATCAGAACATGCTCTGCCGGTTTCACATCCCCCGCGATTATATCCCACGCGCTGATGACATGCGCGGCCTCTTTGCCGCTCTCAAACAGCTCAAGGTTGGGCAAGCCACCGGTTGCCACGATCACCTCGTCGGGGGCCAGCGCACGCACGTCCTCGACCTCGGCAAACGTGTTGAAATGAAACACCACATCGCGCGCCGCACATTGCGCCATTCGCCAATCGATGATGCTGATCATCTCGCGCCGTCGCGGGTTTTGCGCACATAGGCGCAATTGCCCGCCGGGGTCGGGCTGAGCCTCGAACACGGTCACATCGTGACCGCGCTCTGCGGCCACCCGCGCCGCTTCCAACCCGCCCGGACCGGCACCGACAATCACCACCTTTTTCTTCGCTTTGGCCGGTTCAATCTCGTGCGGCATTCTCAATTCGCGCCCCGTGGCGGCGTTATGCATACACAGCGCATCACCCGCCTGATAAATCCGGTCCAGACAATAGGTCGCGCCGACACAGGGGCGGATGTCCTCCTCGCGCCCCTCGATGATCTTTTTCACGATATGGGGATCGGCCATATGCGCCCGCGTCATCCCCACCATGTCTAACAACCCGGCTTGAACCGCATGGCGCGCGGTCGCCACATCGGGAATTTTGGCGGCGTGAAAGGTCGGCATGCCGGTGGCTTTCCTGACCTCTCCGGCGAAATCCAGATGCGGCGCGTTCTTCATCCCCTGCACAGGGATCACATCTGTCATCGCCGGGTCGGTGTGAATGCGCCCGCGAATGACATTGAGGAAATCAAGCTGCCCGCTTGCCGCCAGCAGCTTGGAAATCGCGATCCCTTCCTCGGCGTTGATCCCGCCCGGCGCATCCTCATCCGCGGTGTAGCGGAAGCCGATGATGAAATCGTCGCCCACCCGCTCCCTGATCGCGCTCAACACTTTCAGCGGCATTGCCATACGCTGCTCAAGGCTCTGCCCGCCATATGGCCCATCCAGATCATTGGTCAAAGGCGACCAGAATTGATCGAGCAGGTGGCCGTACACCTGCAACTCGATCCCATCCATGCCGCCTTCTTTCATCCGCTCTGTCGCATCGGCAAAATCGCTGATGATGCGCTCGATATCCCAATCCTCGGCCAACTTCGGAAACGCCCGATGCGCCGGTTCGCGGTGCTTTGACGAACTTAGCGACGGCAGCCAATCACCCTTGTTCCACCCCGTTCGCCGCCCCAAATGGGTCAACTGGATCATCGCCGCACAGCCATGCTCATGCAGCGCATCGGTCATCCTGCGCACCCATGGCACCACCTCGTCTTTATAGGCGAGGATATTGTTGAACACCGGCGGGCTGTCTTTGCTCACCGCCGCCGATCCCGCAGTCATGGCAAGGGCAACACCCGCTTTCGCACGCTCCTCGTGATAGGCGCGATAGCGGTCTTTGGGCATGCCATCTTCGGGATAGGCCGGTTCATGGCTTGTCGTCATGATCCGGTTTTTCAACGTCAGATGCTTTAACTGATAGGGCTGCAACAGCGGGTCTTTTGACATTTTCGGGCCCTATTCTACACTTTTCCAATGGGTTACGCGGGCGATCTGCCCGCCGTCGTCTCAATGCCACATGTCTGGCGTGGCATCCTTTTTCTCATCCATGAACGCACGCAACGCGGCATCAATTGCCGGGTCAATCGCCGGCGCCTCATAGCGTTCCAATGTTGTGGTCCAACGCTGATAGGCCCGTGTCGCCATGTCCACCTTGCCGTCCTCGGCCCAGGTCTCCCAAGTGCGATTGTCATCAAGGGCGCTGTCCCAATAGGCGGTCTGATAATGGCGCAAAGTGTGCTGGCAGCCAAACATATGCTCCCCCGGCCCACCCTCGGCCAACGCGTCAAAGCCCAGCGTTTCCTCGCTCACCTCCATGCCCTGAAGATAGGAATGCAGCGCGCCCAGAAGATCGCAATCCATCACCAGCTTCTCATAGGACATGCTCAGCAAGCCATCCAAATAGCCCGCCGCATGCATGATGAAATTCGCTCCCGACTGCACGGCGCTCATCATCGACATCATGCTCTGCTGCATCGCCTGCCCATCGGGCAGCTTCGATGTGGTGAAGTTTCCGGCACAGCGCAGCGGCAGCTTATAGCGCCGCGCAAACTGTCCCATGGCAAGGCTCGCCACCGCCGGTTCCGGCGTGCCAAACGTGGGCGATCCCGAGCGCATCGCCATCGAGTTCATGAAACTCGCGATGACAGCAGGCGCGCCGGGCCGTTCCAACTGGGTGATCGCTGCGCTGACCAGCGTCTCAGCGAGGTTCTGTGCCACCTGCCCCGCCATGGTCAGCGGCGCAACCGCCCCTCCCAGCAAAAATGGCAAGTGGATAGATCCCTGCCCCGCCCGCGCATAGGCGCGAATGCCGCGACTGGTCACCCCGTCAATCACCATTGGCGAGGTGGTATTGAAATTGCCCATGATGACACAATGCCGATCAACGAAATCCGCACCAAACAGAATGCGGCACATCTCGATCGAATCCTCCGCCCGCTCTGGCGCGGTGATCGACCCAAGAAAAGGCCGGTCGGAATAGCGGATATGGGCATACACCATATCAAGATGGCGCTTGTTCACCGGAATGTCTGTCGGCTCGCAAATCGTGCCACCCGAATGATGCAACCAAGGCGAGGATTGCGACAGCTTCACCAACTGCTCGAAATCACTCAGCGTCGCATACCTGCGCTCGCCATATCGGTCGAGCATGAAGGGGCTGCCGTATGAGGGCAGAAAAACGGTGGCATCGGTGCCGATCTCGATGTTGTTGGCCGGGTTCCGGGCGCATTGGGTAAACCGCTCTGGCGCGGTCTTGAGGATCTCGCGCGCCAAGCCCGGCTCGAACCGCAAGCGCCATGTGGCACCGGCTGTGGCCTCGACCTTCACGCCGCGCTCGCGGAAAAGCTCGACCACTTCGGGGTCGTCTCGAAATTCGATGCCGATCTCTTCCATGATCCGCTCTGACGTGGTCTCGATCATGTCCATCTGGGTGTCGTCGAGAATCTCGTAAGGGCGCATCTTGCGGGTGATGTAAGGCACTTCCAAATGCGGGTTCTGCCCGGCTTCGCCGCTGCGTTGCTGCCCCGCGCCGCGCTTGCGCCGCCGCCGTTCTGTAAGAGCTGCCATCCCGGTTGCCTCCCTGATGCTTGATCGCATAGGGAAATCTCAACTCGAACTCGACACATGTGTCAAGAATATTGTATTCCCATGTCATGACGGTTTAAGATCATCCCATGAATACACATCTCCCTCCCCGCAAAGACGACACCGAAGGTCTTTGGCTCTCTGCGGCCTATGATCTGCTCACTGAAAAGGGCGTTGAAGCGGTCAAAATCATGCCGCTCGCCAAACGGCTCGGCCTCGCGCGCACGGGGTTTTACTGGCACTTTCGCGACCGCGATGCGCTGCTCGAAGCAATGATTAAACATTGGGAAGAGAAAAACACCGGCAACCTCGTCTCGCGGTGCGAGGCATATGCGCAGAACATATCCGAGGCGATGTTCAACCTGTTTGACTGCTGGCTCGATCCGACCCTGTTTGACGCGCCGCTCGACCTTGCTATCCGCAACTGGGCCCGCAACGACCCATCACTACAAAGCCGGTTGGATGCGGCGGACACCCGGCGTCTAGCCGCGGTGCAATCCATGTTCGCCCGTTTCGGCTATGCGCCCGCGGATGCCAAAGTGCGCGCAATGACGGTGCTCTATACACAGATCGGCTATATCTCGATGCGCGTCACCGAAGACCCTGCCACGCGCCTCTCACACATGCCGGCTTATGTCGCGGTTTATACGGGCCACGCCCCTGACCCGTCGGATATCGAGCGTTTTCGCGCGCGCCACATCAAACCCGTGACGCCTTAGCGGTTGCGCCGCCTATCGGCGTCGCCGGGGGGGCCTCGCTTCGCTCGGCGCCCCGAAACGCGAGGGATCGCTCCACATTTGCAAGTGTTGGGATCGTGCGGAGCGGTTGCTTTTGAGTATTTTTGGCAAGATGAAAGCTTGAAGCAGAGCTTCGATCGAACGCGTTTCTTTCTTGGCAACAATCCTCATTCCGCAGCTTCAAAGAGCGCGACAAGCATCCTTTCCAGCGCAGGGTGGGTGGGCATAGAGTATGGCTCGCCCCAAACGCGCGGTGTCGTGGGAGCGCTGGAAAGGATGCGGCCTAGGTTGTGAGCGATCCCGCCATTTGGCACATAAGTTCGAACATGATCGACACGCCAAGGAACGCGGTTCCGCCCGAGGTGTCGAAAGGCGGCGATACTTCGACAAGGTCCGCTCCGACGATATTCACACCTGCCAGCCCGCGCACCACCTGAAGGGCTTGAAAGCTGTTCGGGCCGCCGACTTCGGGCGTGCCGGTGCCGGGTGCAAACGTCGGGTCAACGAAGTCTATGTCATAGGACACATAGGTTTTGCCCGACCCGACGATTTCACGTGCTTCGCCCATAACGTCCTCAACGCCACGCGCGTGAAACTCTTCGATCGGGATGATCCTGATGCCGACAGATGCCGCGAAATCCATGTCCTCGCGATCATACATCGTGCCCCTGATACCGATCTGCACCACGCGTTTCGGATCAAGCAGACCTTCTTCGACGGCACGGCGGAACGGGGTGCCATGCGTGTACATCGTGCCGCCGAAATAGGAATGGTAGAGATCTGTGTGGCTGTCAAAATGCACCATGCCCACCGGCGCTTTGCTTGCGACAGCGCGCAGAACCGGAAGTGATGTCAGGTGATCGCCTCCCGCTGTCATGGGCACGATCCCGGCGGCCAGAACCTCGTTATAGAACGCGGTGATCCGCTCCATCGTTTCCGGGATATCCGCCGGGTTCGGCCCGACATCGCCGAGGTCTGCGCAATTCACAGCTTCGAACGGGCGCATTCCGCTCACCGGATGTTGCGCGCGGATCATGGTCGAGGCATCGCGCAATTGGCGCGGGCCATGGCGCGGGCCGGGGCGGTTGGTTGTCCCGCTGTCCCACGGCACCCCGATCAGGCCGATTTGCACCTCGTCAAACCGCGCCTCCCCCGGTGCAACATGTGGAAGCCGCATAAATGTTGGCACCCCGGCAAACCGGGGCAGCTCAAAGCCGCTTACGGGCTGAAAAAACGCGTCGTTCATCGCAAAACTCCCAATCGTTTGCGGGCCGTCACCGGCCCATCGCCCTGTTCTATGATCCGGGCGATTGCCGCGCCCATATCTTCATAGGCCACGGCCATATGGTGCGCATTGGCATGCAGCAGCGTCACCTCATCCACGACCCAGGCCACATGCCCTTTCCAGAACAGCAAATCACCACGCGCTGGCGTGCGATCACCAAGGGCTTCGCCCAGCGCGCCCTCCTGCAAGTCGCTGTCACCGGGACAGGCCACACCGCAAGCACGGCACGCCGCCTGCACCAGACCCGAGCAATCAATCCCGAGCGCGCTATCGCCGCCCCAAACATATGGCGTGCCCAGAAACCTTTCGGCCACCGCCACGGGATCGGCCTCATGCGCCGCGACGGGCCGCAAATGCGAAGCCGGCACAAACCGCCCATCATCCGTCTCGGCCCAGCGCCCGTGCACGCCCATAACCCGCACCATCGCGCCAAGGCTGAGCGGAAAATGCTCCTCCTGCGTTTTGAAGTCCGGCGCGCCCAGAGCATAGGTCATGCGCGTCTGCACCACATGACTCGCCGCACCCTTTGCTTCAGCCAACACCGACGCGTCGAAATACCCGACGTAACCGTTGCCAAGAGCATAGCCAAAGACGCGCTCGCCCTCATCCGGTTCACCCTCCAGAACGCAAACGGTTTGCCCGTAAAGAAGCTCCCGCTCCCGCCGCCCTTCAGCGCTCCAAATCGTCGCTGACGGGGCAATAACCTGCATCCACTCCCCATCGGTAAAACGCTCGGCCTCAACCATACCTTTGAGCGAACTATGCGCCACCGCGCCGTTGCTCCGCAAAAGGCGGCGATCCCTCGGGGCCTGTTCGCTCACAGCGCCAACACCTCTGGCAGCGCCTCAAGGATCGCACGTGCACCCATGCCGACACCCCCCTTGGGGCGGCCCGGCGCGGCGCTCGGCTGCCAGCCATAAATGTCAAAATGGGTGTAACGGGCCTCGTCTCCGGCAAACCGGCGCAAGAACAGCGCCGCAGTGATCGACCCGGCAAAGCCCCCCTTTGGCGCGTTATCAAGATCGGCGATCCCCGGCTCGATCATCTTCTCATAAGGCTCCCAGAATGGCATCCGCCACACCGGATCACCCACCGTCTGTGCACCGGCTGAAATCGCGCTCACCACATCATCATCATCGCTGTAAAACGGTGCAAGGTCCGGCCCCACGGCCACCCGCGCCGCGCCGGTCAACGTCGCCATCGAGATCATCAGATCCGGCGCGTCTTCGGCCCCAAAGGTCAGCGCATCGGCCAGAACCAACCGCCCCTCTGCGTCGGTATTGTTGATCTCAACCGACAGCCCCTTGCGGCTGGGCAGGATGTCACCGGGGCGCATCGCGTTGCTGCTCACCGAATTCTCGACCGCCGGGATCAGAACCCGCAACTTCAAGGGCAGCTCAAGCGCCATGATCATCCGCGCAAGGCCCAACACCGTCGCCGCGCCGCCCATGTCCTTCTTCATCAACCCCATCGACGCGCCCGGCTTCAGGTTCAAGCCGCCCGTGTCAAAACACACGCCCTTTCCCACCAACGTCAGGCTCGGCCCGGCCGCGCCCCAACGCAGATCAATCAAGCGTGGATCTTCGGCGGCGGCGCGGCCCACCGCATGGATCATGGGAAAACTCTGCTCGATCAATGCCTCGCCCCGGATCACATCAATCTCTGCCCCGAACTCCCCGGCCAGATCGACAACCGCCGCTTCCAAGGCGACCGGCCCCATGTCGTTGGCGGGCGTATTGATCAGATCGCGGGTCAGCGCCTCACCCGCCGCAATCGCTTCGATCCGCACGGCATCCACAGCATCCGGCGCCACCAGCTGCGCCTTGATCCCGCTCGCCTTGGCATAGGTGTCAAACGCATAGCCCGCCAACAGCCAGCCAAGCACTTCTTGGCCAAGCATGTCACCGCTCAGATCACTGTGAAGCCGGTAAACGCCCTCGGGAAGCTTCGCCGCCGCAGCAGCAAGGTGAAACCGCCCCCGCTTGCGGGCCTTTTCGTCGCCATAACCGGCCAGCGCCGCTTCGGGCGCGCCGCTTTCCCCCGGAATAACCAACGCCTGGCCCAGCTTGGCCTCGAACCCGGCGCTCTTCACCCATTGTGCCACCCGCTCCGGCTGGCCTTCCAGCCACGGTTCAATCGCTGCGGCCTCAAGCAGGGTCAACGGGATCACCGCATCGCTTTCCTCGGCAAATTTCATCGGCATTGGCGCGTCTCCCGGTTAAGGCCATTCGCGCCACAGCCTATCCCTTCCCGCGCCACCTGCAACCCCGACAAACGGGTTTCTCAACCATCTTTCAACCACCTTAAAGCACCGTCAGCCGCGCCAACGGTGGTGCAGTCTCGCTCACCCCTGCGCGCCCGGTTCAGATCGACAAATCCTGCAACTCCCAGATCTCGGTCAGCGACCGTTCTCCGATCCGCACCAATCGCGCCAAAACAGCGGCAAGCGCGATCTCATCACCGCTCTCGATACATTCGGTCACCTGCTTGGCCACGCGGGCCAACATCAGCATGCCGATCTGCTCGGAAATCGCTGCGATTGACCGCGCCGTTTTGTGCATATCCGCACGCCGCCCCTCACGATAAAGCCGCTCGCTCTGCGCCAACTTCACGGCAAGCTCCTCCATCGCGCGGCACACGATGTCTTCGGCGCTCACATCGCCCAACTGCGCATACAGCGCCTCAAGCTTGTCAGCATCCACGCGCACGGCCTCGCTCTGCGCCAGAATTGTTACGTTCTTCACGGTCTTACCCTTTCAAATCTCACCCCCACGGCTTGGCACGACCATACACATGAACATCTTCTCAAATGGTTGAGGTCGGCTCGCATTTTCTCTCGAATTCTTCGTGAATTATGACTATCTATGCCCGAATGCGATTACCCCCGAACTCGAATAACAACGGAGCGACAATGCAAAACGCCAAGCCATTGCCCAAGTATCTTGTTCAACGCTTCCACGGCTGGAAGGCGACCACCTATGCCGATAACGCAAGCTGGTATCACCGCCTCGCCGACGAAGGGCAACATCCCCGCGCGATGGTGATCTCCTGCTGTGACAGCCGTGTGCATGTCACCTCGATCTTCGGCGCGGACATGGGAGAGTTCTTCCTGCATCGCAACATCGCCAACCTCGTTCCGGCCTATAAACCCGACGGGCAACAGCACGGCACATCCGCGGCCATCGAATACGCGGTGACCGCGCTCAAGGTGGCGCATGTGATCGTGCTTGGCCATTCAAGCTGCGGCGGTGTTCAGGGCTGTCTTGACATGTGCTCCGGCAATGCCCCCGAACTCGAAGAAAAATCGAGCTTCGTCGGCCGCTGGATGGACATT
The DNA here is from genome assembly GCA_025916135.1 of Rhodobacteraceae bacterium D3-12. Taxonomy (NCBI): domain Bacteria; kingdom Pseudomonadati; phylum Pseudomonadota; class Alphaproteobacteria; order Rhodobacterales; family Roseobacteraceae; genus Phycobium; species Phycobium rhodophyticola. The sequence goes on from CP104793.1 coordinate 3,901,846, forward strand.
CTGCGCCCCGGTTATGATCGGATCAAAGACCTGCCCACCGAAGAACAGGCCGACGCCCTTGAAAAAGAGGCGGTGCTGGTCTCGCTCGAAAACCTGATGACCTTTCCGTTTGTCGCCGAAGCGGTGCAATCCGGGCGCATGTCGCTGCACGGTCTCTGGCACGAAATCGGCGAAGGTCAGGTTGCGCAGTATCTGCCTCAAACGGGCGAGTTTCAGCCGATCTAACCCCCGCGCCTTAGGGCAGGCACCACACCGTGATAGCTTTTGTCGTGTGTTTCCAGCGCAAAGGCCCGATCATGCTGTTTCTCAGACGTGCCGCCACCCTGCTTCTAGCCCTTGTTTTGCTACTGGTCGTCGTGGCCTACCTCTTGCCGCGCAACGTGCATGTGGTGCGCGCGATCCCGATCGACGCGCCGCCCGAAACGGTGTTTCCATTCGTCAACTCGCTCAAAGAAGGGGTGAAATGGTCGCCCTGGCTCAGCCGCGATCCCAATACAACGCTCGCGTTTTCTGGCCCAGAAAGCGGCGTTGGCAATGCTCTGGAATGGACCTCCCGCGACCCACAGGTCAGCACGGGCAAACAGGTTATCACAAAAAGCACCCCCAACAGCCATGTAACGACAGCGCTTGATTTTGGCGATATGGGCTTGGCCACGGCCCGCTTCACCTTGACCCCCGCAGGCACCGGCACCCTGATCAGCTGGCGTTTTGACGCCGATATGGGGCGCAACCCGCTATCGCGTTGGATGGGCCTGATGATGGACCGCTGGGTTGGCGACGATTTCGAACAGGGTCTCGCCAACCTCAAGACGCTGATCGAAAACCGCTGACACCGCGCCCCGGGTTTAACCCCGGGGCCACGCTCTCGTGCGCCTTAGCGCAGCTCTTTGTTGTCCGGCCACTCGATGCTGTAATCCAAGGTGATCTTGGTGCTTTGACCTGCCTCCAACACGCTCTCCCATGCCATCACCCCTTTCAGGTCATCAACATCGGTGTTGCTTGGACGCGGCTTGGCGTTCCATGTGATCACAAGATCCTCCTGCTCCGAGTATGGCACCTGATCCAGCACCCGCAGCGGCCATGCTTCGCCGGTCAGGTTCTCGACCCCGATCACCACCTTGTCCTTGATCTGGTTCGAACGGCTCAAGACGCCGTAATCGCCCTCTTGCCGGTCCCTGATCCGGGTCAGGCGCAAGCCTTCGATCGCCCCGAAAGGCAGCCGCGCCTCCGCCCCTGCGGGGATCACCGCATCGCTGCTGCGCTGGCCTATAAAGGCCCCATCCCGGTACAATTGCGTTGACGCGCTCGGAAGGATCAACTCGCCGGAATTATTGGTGAATTCCGCCATCAAAAAGGCGCTCTGATCCCGTTTGGGCACCGCCACAGCGGTGATCTTCGCATCAAAGCTAAGGTCGCCCAAAGCCACCCGAACCGTATCCGCCGACGACGTCAGATCCAGCGTGCTCGGATAGCGATATGTCACGCTCAGCCCGTCGAAATTTGCCGCCGCCTCTTCCACAACCGCCGGCTCCGGCAGCGGCGCCATCATGCCACCGACCATCGCGTCCCCCTCCGGCGTGGAGCGCAGCACTTTGCGTTTCGGCGTCGGGGCCGGGTCTTCGATCCGCCTGCGTTCGGGCCAAAGCTGCCCCGGCTCGACCGCCCCCTGCGGCGCGTTGGTCGACATGGTCAACGCCACGCCGGTCCAGTTCTCACCGGTGTTCTGACGCACCAATGCCCCGCGCTTCAAGGTCAGCTTTCCGCCCTTCCGGTCGAGATAGGCATCATACACCGGCGCCCATCCCGCCCGTCGGTCATAATAGGTGATCTCCAGCATCCCCTGCATCGCCGCCTCGCCGCTCACGGCGACCGACACAAGGTTGCGCATCCCTTCTTGCGGGACCAAAGCCTGCCACGCCGCGCGCGCCTTCTCCAACTCTTCGCGCAGGTCCTTGATCTCGCGATCAACCACGCGCGCTGCGGCCTCGGCCTTGACCCCGGCCTGCCGCGCAATCAACGTCTCTTCGCCGATCATACGCGCAATATTGCGAAGATCGTCCACGCTCGCGCCGCTCATCGCCTTGCCATCCCCCAACTGCCGCAGAAAAGCGATGCGCGTGTCCGCCGCCTCTCTCCCGGCGCGAATGGCCACGGCTTCGTCCTCCTTGGCCTGCACCGCCTTGAAGAGGGCCCCTCCCACGCGATCCGCGCCGCCTTCTGCGCGTCGGTTTCGCGGCTGTCCGCTGGCGGCACGAAATCATCGCGCAGCTTCACCGCGCCCATTGCCGCCCCTGTCACCTTGACGCGCACGGTCTCCATCGGCGTGCCTTCGGGCAGGTCAATCAACTGCAAGACATGGCCGCCAGCCGGGGCCTCAAACGGCACCATCCGCACGATTTTGGCACCTTGCGGGTAAAGCGTCACATCGCTGACCCGGCTCGACAACATGATATCATCAGCCAGCGCAAAACTGGGAAAGAACGCAAGGACAAGGGGTAAGGCACGCATCATCAAAATCTCCAAGTTGTTCAATGCCCCGATCAAACCGCAAGCACTGCGGAATGAAAAGGCACATAAACTCAGACGTGCGCCAATGGGCGATCCTTGGCCGCGCTACGAAAAAAATGATGCACTAGCGGAAAAACCTGAATTTGTGCGCCAAGAGAGAGCCCAAAGACGGTGAACGCATGCGCACGACCGCCCGATCTCGCCCCGTCAGACCATTCCAATGGTCACCGCCGTTGCGGCCACAATATCATCCACGCTCGTGCCGCGGCTCAGATCACACACCGGCTTGGCAAACCCCTGCAGGATCGGCCCCAACGCCTGTGCGCCGCCCAACTCCTGACAGAGCTTATAAGCGATATTGCCTGAATCGAGATCGGGAAAGATCAGCACATTTGCCGCCGTCGCTCCGGCGATCCCCTTCTTTTGCGCAATCACAGGGTTCAACGCCGCATCCGCCTGCAACGGCCCTGCGAAGCCCGCCAATTCTGCCGCCTGCCGCACCAGATCAACGCGCCCCCCGCGCCGCTTGACCCGGTCGAAAAAGACAACATTGCCACGTTTGCCTGCCCCAACAACACTTTGGCCGTCCGCTCCGATGCTCGTGCAATATCGCTCAGCGCAACAGCATCAGGGTCTACGTTCACCGCGCAATCGGCGAACAGCAATTCGCGCCCGTCCGGGAACAACATCAAGAAAAACGACGATGGCACCGATACCCCGTCGGCCAATCCAATCGCCATGGCCGCCGCTTCGATCACGCGCCGCGTCGGGCTGTCCGCTCCGGCGACCATCGCGTCGGCCTCGCCTGCGGCGACCATCGCTGCGGCTTGATACAGCGGCTTCTTCAACAGCCGCCGCGCCATCGCCTCCTTCATCCCGCGGGCTTCGACCAGAACGGCAACCTGCGCCTCGCTGACCTCTCCAAGGGCAAGAACCTCGCAAATGCCTTCGCCCGTCAGCCGCCTCGCCGCCTCGGCCACGCGCGCATCAGCCAACTCGGGAAAGACCACCCGCGCCTGCTTGGCCTTCGCCGCAGCAACCTGTCTTTCGATAAACCCCATGGGTGCCCCTCCTGCCCCGGCAAAAGGCCCGAAAACGCGCAATAGCGTCAAGCGTTATCAGTCAGCACAATCAACCCGCGCGCGCCACGATCCCCGGCAATTCGGCGAACTCCGAGAACACAAACTGATGTGGCAAATCCTCAACCTCGGCCTTGCGATAGCCCAGCGTAAACAGGGCAAACGGCACCTGCGCCGCCGCCGCAGTCGCCGCGTCCACTTCGCTGTCACCCACGAACAGCCCGCTATGCGCGCCCATCGCCGCAAACACGGCGCGCAATGGCTCCGGGTCCGGCTTCTTCACCGACAAGCTGTCGCCACCCAAAACAGCCGGGAAATACCGCGCGAGGTTCAATTCGTCCAACACCTGCCGCGCCGCCGTTTCCGGCTTGTTGGTGCAAATGCCCAACGCATGCCCCTCGGCTTGCAGCCGGTCCAGCGCGTCGAACACGCCGGGATAGACCCGCGTCAAAGCCGTGCTCGCCTCTTCGTAATAGCCAAGGGTGATCCGGCTCAACTCATCATGCCGGGCCATGTCGATGCCTCGTGCGTCCATCGCCCGCGCCACCAAAGTTGGCAATCCATTCCCGACAAACGAGATGACCGTGCTCAGGGTCAATGGCTCCGCCCCGGCCCCCACCAACATCCGATTGGTCGCGGCATGAATATCGGGCGCAGAATCAATCAGCGTGCCATCCAGATCGAAAACAACTGCGCTCATAAAGCATCCCTCGCTTGTCCGGCGGCAAACACCTCACCCACGCGGCCACCTGTCATCGCGGCCAAACGGCCTAGCGCGCCGCGTCCGCCGCAGCGGCTCGAATGGCCTGGATGTTCTCGCCATATGGCGCGGGGTTCGCAACCGATCCGCCTTTGAACACCGCTGATCCCGCCACCAATACATCCGCTCCGGCCGCAGCCACCAAGGGTGCCGTCTGTGGCGTCACACCGCCGTCGATCTGAATGTGGATCGGCCTGTCGCCGATCATGTCGCGGATCTTGCGGGTTTTCTCGACACCCGAATGGATGAACTTCTGACCGCCGAAACCGGGGTTCACGGTCATCACCAACACCATGTCACACAGGTCCAGAACGTCGGCAATCGCCTCGGCCGGGGTGCCGGGGTTCAACGCCACGCCCGCCATCTTTCCGGTCGCCTTGATTGCCTGAAGGGTGCGGTGAATATGCGGCCCCGCCTCGATATGGGCGGTGATCATATCCGCGCCCGCTTCGGCATAGGCGTCGATATAGGGGTCCACCGGCGCAATCATCAGGTGAACATCCATAAAGGTCTTCACATGCGGGCGGAACGCTTTGACGGCGGGCGGTCCAAAGGTCAGGTTCGGCACGAAATGCCCGTCCATCACATCGACATGAACCCAATCCGCTCCCTGCGCTTCAATCGCCTGAATTTCTTCTCCGAAATTCGCGAAATCCGCGCTCAGGATTGACGGCGCGATCTTGATAGACCGGTCAAAACTCATCTCAACGTCCTTCTATGTCTCAACGCGCTTCTTACAGGGCAATCACCCCGTCAGCCCGCTCACGGATCAAGCGACCCATCGGCATACCGCTTCGCCATTTCATCAAGGTCAATCGGCTTCAACTTGCCCGCATTGCCCGCCGTTCCAAACCGCTCAAAACGGTCTTCGCACAGCGCTTGCATCGCGTCCATCGCCGGGATCATGAACTTGCGTGGATCAAATTCCGACGGCTTCTCCTTGGCAATCTTGCGCCAAGTGCCGGTGATCGCCATGCGGTTGTCCGTGTCGATATTCACCTTGCGCACACCCGACTTGATGCCGCGCTCGATTTCCTCGACCGGCACACCATAGGTCTGCGACATATCTCCGCCATGCTCGTTGATCAGATCCTGAAGGTACTGCGGCACGCTCGACGAACCATGCATCACCAAATGAACATTCGGGATCTTGGCGTGAATCTCTTCAATCCGCTTGATGGCCAGCGTTTCACCTGTCGGCTTTTTCGAAAACTTATAGGCGCCGTGGCTGGTGCCACAGGCAATCGCCAGCGCATCCACCTTGGTCAGCGCGACAAACTCCTTGGCTTCGTCCGGGTCCGTCAAAAGCTGATCTTCGCTCAACTTGCCCACCGCGCCCGAGCCGTCCTCTTCGGCGGCCTGACCGGTTTCAAGCGAGCCCAGAACACCCAACTCGCCCTCGACGCTGGCACCAACCCAATGCGCCATCTGGCTCACGCGGTCGGTGATCGCCACGTTGTAATCCCAATCCGCGGGCGTCTTCATGTCGGCCTCAAGCGAGCCATCCATCATCACGCTGGTAAACCCGTGCTTGATCGCGCTCAAACAAGTCTGCTCGTTGTTGCCGTGATCCTGATGCATGCACAGCGGAATATCGGGATACATCTCGCTCAGCGCCTGAATCATATGCTTGAGCATAATATCCCCGGCATAGCCACGCGCGCCGCGGCTGGCTTGCATGATGACGGGCGAATTCGTCTTCTCCGCCGCCCGCATGATCGCAAGGCCCTGCTCCATGTTGTTGATGTTGAACGCCGGCACGCCATAGTCGTTTTCGGCGGCGTGATCGAGGAGTTGTCGAAGCGTAATCAGGGCCATCATGAATTCCTTACATCCAAAGTCGTGCCACGCGCGCCCGTGAATCGGCAGCCACAGCACCAAAACGTTTCATGCGCTACGGCTTAACGCCTAAGAAACGACGCCGCCACCGCCAATCCCGCTTCCCCGCGCGATGTTAGCGCAAAAATATGGGCTCAGCCGTTTTCTTTTGCGTGATAGGCCGCCACGTCTTCGACCAAGGTCTTGCTGCCGAAAACCAGCGGAATTCGCGCATGAAGCCGTTCCGCCTCGGCGTCCAGAACCGGGCGCTGCCCATCGGTCGCCAGCCCACCGGCCTGCTCGATCAAAAAGGCAATCGGCGCGCATTCATACACCATCCGCAACCGCCCCATTTCATAGCCGGGCCGCGCGTCACCGGGATACAGAAACACGCCCCCCCGCGTCAAAATCCGATGCGCCTCGGCGACAAGGCTGCCAACCCAGCGCATGTTGTAATTCTCGCCCTTGGGTCCGGTTTCGCCGGCAAGACACGCAGCGATGAACCCCTGCACCGGCGGGGTCCAATGGCGCTGGTTCGAGGCGTTGATGGCAAATTCCTTGGCCTTGGCCGGAATATCAATCGCCGCGTCGGTCAAGACAAACTCGCCGCTCTGCGGATCCATGGTGAACATCATGGTGCCGTCGCCAAAAGTCACCACCAGCGCCGTCGCCGGTCCATAGACAACATAACCACCCGCGACCTGTTCCCGTGCTGGGCGCAGGAAGCTTTTCTCCGGGTCGTCAACCGCCTCGAAAATCGAGAAAATCGTGCCGATCGAGACATTCACATCAATGTTCGACGACCCGTCCAGCGGGTCAATCGCCAAGGCATATTTGCCCGACGGATTCAGCTCCAGAACCTCTTCCTGTTCTTCGCTGGCATACCACCGCACATCACCCTCGCGCAGCTTTGCTTCAAACATCTCATCCGCCATGACATCCAGCGCCTTTTGCTGGTCACCATCGCTATTCTCGTCACCCATGACAGCACCCAGCGCCCCGGCAAGCGGCCCCTTGGCAATAATCGCCGCCACGTCGCGCGAAACCTCGCACAATGCTTCAATGACAGGGGCGAGCGGTGCAGGAAGCTTGGTCTTGTCGATGATCTGGCCGGTGGACATTGCGTGTTCTCCATTTCCCTCGCGCGGATGCGATGCGCGAAACCTGCTGGGCTTATAGGATTTCATCACGCCAAGTTCCACCACTGCGATGAGAAAATACCACGCAAAGCACAGCGCCCTAAATCAGGCTTTGCGCCGCCTGTCGGCGTCGCCGGGGGCCTCGCTTCGCTCGGCCAGACGCTCAATTCTCAAACGTCGCTTACCATTTCAGGGGGTGGAGAGTTCTGAACCGCTGGGACATGGGTATTTTTGCCATTAAAGAAACACGCTTCCGAGAAAAAGGACCGGCAGCTTTTATCTTTTCCAATAGACGCAAATCCAAGCTTTCTCCTTCGCGCCCGTCAAGCCAAGGCGGCGCAACCTCCTGCCAAACTCGGGAACGGTTGGCAGGAGGCGCTTGATTACCAAGGGTGGTCAGCGCGTATCAGGGGACGAGCACAATTTTCCCGGTCGCACCGCGGCCCAAAATGCGCTTGAGCACCTTCGCCGCGTCAGCGAGCGGGTAGCGGCCCTCAATCAGCGGCGTGATCTGACCGTCTGCGTACCAGCCGAACAGCTCTTTCATGTTGTCGGCATAGACCTGCGGTTCGTGCATTGTGAAGTTCCCCCAGAACACGCCCACAACTGCGTATTCCTTGACCAGCGCAAGGTTCACCGGGAATTTCGGGATATCGCCCCCGGCAAAACCGATCACCAGCAAGCGGCCATTCCGGGCCATGAACCGGCTCGCGGCATCGAACGCCTCGCCGCCGACCACGTCATAGACCACATCCGCGCCCTTGCCCCCGGTCAGCTTCTTCACGTCCTCGCGCAGGTTGTCATAGCCGATCGCCTCATCCGCGCCGCTATCGAGCGCCAGTTTGCGCTTTTCGTCTGATGAAGCGACCGCGATCACCTTGGCGCCCATGATCTTGCCGATCTGCACAGCGGCAATCCCCGTGGCACCGGCCGCGCCGTACACCACCAGCGTTTCACCGGCCTTCAGGTCGCCGCGCTGCTTCAGCGCGTGGTGCGATGTGCCATAGGCCACCATCATCGCACAGGCGTCCGCCGGGTCCATTGCATCGGGCATGGCAAACGCCTGCGCCGCCTGCACCGCGACCTTTTCGGCATAACCACCCAACGAGGTGCGCGCCGCCACGCGATCACCCGCCTTGAACCCATCAACGCCTTCGCCAACGGCAGCAACCACGCCCGCCACTTCCATGCCCGGCGTGAACGGCGTCGGTGGTTTCAGCTGATAAAGCCCCTGCACAAGCAACCCATCGGGGTAATTCACGCCCGAGGCTTCGATGTCGATCACGATCTGCCCCTTACCCGGCTCCGGGTCGGGCAGCTCGCCAACGACCAAATCTTCCAACGGGCCGAATTCACTACAGATGATGGCTTTCATGTCTCTCTCCCTAAAAATGTTTCGAATTACCCCTGACACAGGCCTAATTCGAAACATTTTGTCGGCGCGCCCTCGGCCTGATGCCTTGATCCATGCCGTGGTCCAGTGTGCAGCCTAGGCTCCCCTTGCCCCGCCCCGCAAGGCCCGTCGTCCGCTTGTGCCGGAACGTCACTTCATGACGGCCGGTAAGGCGCATGCCTTTCCCCTTCCCATCCCCCCGCCCTTCGGCTTAGGCTCTGCGCCTGAAAGACATTCTTGGGAGAGAGGAACAGCCATGCTTGGCATGATGATGCAACGTCCGCTGCTGATCAGCGATATCATCACTTACGCGGCAGAAATGCACCCCAACGGGGAGATCGTTTCCGCCCGAACCGAAGGCGACATTCACCGCCAGACTTATGCCCAGACGGGCAAGCGCGTGGCACAGCTGGCCAACGCTCTGCGGGCCCGTGGCATCAGGACCGGTGACCGGGTCGCCACGCTCGCTTGGAACGGATACCGCCACTTCGAGCTCTATTATGCCGTGTCGGGCATTGGCGCGGTTTGCCATACGATCAACCCGCGCCTCTCGGCCGAGCAGATGATCTATATCGTGAACCACGCCGAGGATCAGGTGATCTTTGTCGACACCACCTTTGTGCCGATTCTTGAAGCGGTGAAAGACCACCTGCCGGCTGGCCTGACCTATGTCATCATGACCGATCGCGCGCATATGCCCGAGAATACGCTCGACGCGCTGTGCTACGAAGAGCTGCTCAGCGACCAGCCAGAGAGCATCGACTGGCCCGCGCTCGACGAAAACACCGCTGCTGGCCTTTGCTATACATCCGGCACCACCGGCAACCCCAAGGGCGCGCTCTATTCCAACCGCTCGACGGTTCTGCACGCGCTCTATGTTGCGATGGCGCTTGGCACGACCCTCCCGCAAGAGGCGAAAATCCTGCCGGTTGTGCCGCTGTTCCACGTAAACGCTTGGGGCTTGCCGTATTTTGCACCGCTGATGGGGCATTCGCTTATTATGCCGGGTGGCGCGCTCGATGGGCCCTCCCTGTGGAAGCTGATGGACAGCGAAGGCGTCGATTCGGCTTGGGGCGTGCCCACCGTCTGGCTCGGTCTCATGGCCGAGATCAACGCACAGGGGCGCAAACCCAACAAGTTCGGCCATGTGGTCATCGGTGGCTCCGCCGCGCCACGCTCCATGATCGAAGATTTCGAGAAACAGGACGTCGCCGTGGTGCACGCTTGGGGGATGACCGAAATGTCGCCCATCGGCACCCATGGCACCATGCCGAACTGGGTCGAAGAAAAGCCCTTTGATACCAAGGTCGACTACAAGGCGCTGCAGGGCCGTCGCGTCTTTGGCGTCGACCTCAAGATCGTTGACGAAGAGGGCAACCGCCTTCCCCATGATGGCGAAGCAGTGGGCGAATTGTTCGTGCGCGGCAATGCCGTCGTTTCGGGCTACTTCAACAACGAAGAAGCCACCAAAGGCGCAATCGACGCCGATGGCTGGTTCGGCACCGGCGATGTCGCCCTGATCACCCCCGAAGGCTTCCTCAGCATTCAGGACCGCGCCAAGGACCTTGTGAAATCGGGCGGCGAGTGGATCTCCTCGATCGACCTTGAAAACGCGGCCATGGCGCATCCGGCGATTGCAAATGCCGCCGTCATCGCCGTGCCACACCCGAAATGGGATGAACGCCCGGTGCTCTTTGCCGTGCCCGCCGGGGCGGACCGCCCGTCGCTCGCCGAGGTGCAAACCACCATGGAAGAGCATTTCGCCAAGTGGCAGATGCCTGATGACCTGATCTGGGTGGACGAATTGCCACTGACCGCAACGGGCAAAGTGTCCAAGCTGACCCTGCGCAAGGGGCTTGGCGATTACACGTTGCCTGATCAACGGTGACACCAATTAATTGGCAAGGAAGCGCCCAATAATTGCCTGAAAGCAAACGCAACTTGCCCCTTGAACCCGTCAACGAACCAAAAGGGGCAAGTTGCATGACAGCTCGCATTCGCAAAACACTTCTCGCAACCGGACTGTTGCTGTCTACTCTGGCCGCGCCGCTCAACGCGCAGTCCTACGAGGAAATGGGCAGCCAGATCCTCGCCAAGATCGACGCGCACCCGCAAAAGGTGCGGATCGAATCCGCGCATACCTTCAACAACTCCATCGCCGGCCGCATCAACGCACGAGTGTCCGCCTCGCAGAACCTTTCGATGCTGAACGCCTTTTTCATGCAGAACGATGTCGATGGCACCCCCGGCTTGACCTCCGGCGACGGCGACATCCTGTCGGAACGCAACATGGCCGCCATGCGGGCGCGCGAACTGTCCCGCATGTGGATGCAAGACCTCAACGGTGACTTTCAGATTACCGAGGCCGAGATGGAACGCTACTTCAGCTACGACGCCCGCAAACCGATCCGCTCCGGCGGCATCTATCTTGCCCCGACCAAAGAGCAGGTCGCCCATATTCTGGACAAGAAGATCGAAGACGCCATGAAGGCCGACCTCAACGGTGACCGCGTGCTAACGGGCGAAGAGCTGGTCGCGGCCTTTGAGACGAAGATGCAAGATCGCAACTTCCGCGTCCGCCTACGCAACCGCAACAAGCTGTTCCCGCAACCGGACTTGCTCGACCTCGACGGGGATCAATCCGTCTCGCTGACCGAGTTCAGCGATTATGCGACCCTGATCGTCGGCCTGATGGATCTCAACGACGACGATGCCATCTCGCGCGAAGAACAGCGCGCGATGCGCTATGCCATGCAGCAAATTGCCCGCGACATTCGTCGCCGGAATCAGGACTGATCCGCGGCAACCCGCACTGCTTTTCACAACAAATCAAGGCGCCCTTCCCCGATGGGGGAGGGCGCTCTGGCTTGCCCCCCTCGCGAACACCTTCCCCGCCCCCTTCCAAACGCCACGGCACTTCGCCAAATGACGCACCGTCAGAGCCCGCGCCCCCTTGCGCCGGACCCCGATTCCAGTGTGCTTTTGAGCGACCGATGCGATGGGAGGAGCAACCGTGTCCGAGTCACTGGAGGATTTCCGCACCGAAATTGCGGAATGGATCGCTACGAATTTGCCACAAGAGCTGCGCGGAACCCCGCAAAGCGAAGACAGCATCTGCTGGGGTGGGAAGCGTTGGCAGTTCAAATCAGACGCCCAACGCCAATGGCTGGAGCGTTGCCACGCCCGCGGCCTGACCTGTGCACGCTGGCCCACCAATGTGGGTGGCGGCGGCATGTCACGCGGCCAAGAGAAAATCTTGCGCGATGAAATGGCCAAAGCCGGGGCGCCCTCGCCGCTGGAATCCTTCGGCATCTGGATGCTTGGCCCCGCCTTGCTCAAATTCGGCACCGAAGAGCAGAAGCAAGCGCATCTGCCCGACATCACCGCCGGTAAAATCCGCTGGTGTCAGGGCTATTCCGAACCCGGCGCCGGGTCTGACCTCGCCAGCGTGCAAACCCGCGCCGAGGACATGGGCGATCACTGGCTGGTCAACGGCCAAAAGATCTGGACCTCCTACGCCGACAAGGCCGACAAGATCTTCGCCCTCGTGCGTACCGACCGGGACGCGCCCAAACATCTGGGCATTTCCTTCATGTTGATCGACATGGAAAGCGAAGGCGTCAGCACCAAGCCGATCCGCCTGATCTCGGGTGCGTCGCCCTTCTGTGAAACCTTCTTTGACAATGTCAAAGTGCCCAAGGAAGGCGCCATCGTCGGCGAACAGAACCGCGGCTGGGACGTGGCCAAATATCTTCTGACGCACGAACGCGAGATGATCGGCGGCGGCGGTGGCGGGCTCACCGCTGGCAGCACCCTGATCGACATGATCGGCACGCTGGACCCCACCGCAGCAAGCGATCCGGTGCTCCGCGCCGAGGCGATGGAACTCGAAGTCGATGCCATGGCGTTTTCGCTCACCATGGAGCGTTACAAGGACATGGCCGAAGGCGGCAGCGGCGTCGGCCATGCCTCCGCCATGCTGAAATACTACGGTACCGAGCTGAACAAGCGGCGTCAGGAACTCCTCATGTCCGCCAAAGGCTCAGAGGCGCTCGATTGGGAAGAAGGCCAAGCCGCGGACTGGCTCCGCTCCAAGGCCAACTCGATCGAAGGTGGCACCTCCGAAGTGATGCTCGACATCATTTCGAAACGTGTCCTCGACCTGCCCTCGAAATAAGGAACGCCGCCAATGGAAAAACTGTTCGATACCGAAGACGAAACCATGCTGCGCGACGCCGCGCGCGGGTTTCTCGATGAATTCGCACCGCTCTCGGTGTTCCGCAAGAACCGCGATGCCAGCCGTGATTACGATCCGGCGCTCTGGGCCGAAATGGCGCAAATGGGCTGGGCCGGGGTGATGGTCCCCGAAGCCAACGGTGGCGCCGATATGGGCCACCGCGCCGCCGGCATCCTCTGCGAAGAAATGGGCAAGACGCTGGCCGCCTCGCCCTTCATCTCTTCCGCCGTGATCGCCGCCAACACGCTGCGCGCCTCCGCGTCGGACCACCTCGCCGCCATCGCCGCAGGCGAGGCGACCTATGCGCTCGCCATCGACGAAGGCGCCAAGCATAGCCCCAACGCCACGGCCCTCGCCGCACGCGCCGACGGCAATGCCTTCCGCCTGTCGGGCCGCAAAACCTTTGTCGCCGACGGCTCCGCCGCCTCGCGCTTGTTGGTTCTGGCGCGCACCTCCGGCGCGCCGGGCGATGCACAGGGGCTGACCCTGTTTGACATCGACGCCGCCCGCGCCGGGCTTGAGATCGACCCGACGCAAAGCATCGACGCACGCGATTTCGCCCGCATCGACTTTAACGATGTCAACGCCACCGGCGACGATGTGGTCGGCGATGTTGACAACGGCCTCGCCGCGCTCGCCCCCGGCCTGCGCGCCGGACAGGCGGCGCTGGCGGCCGAGCTTTCGGGCCTCAGCACCGGGATCGCCGCCATGACCCTCGGCTACCTGAAAGAGCGCAAACAGTTCGACCGCACCATCGGCAGCTTTCAGGCGCTGCAACACCGCGCCGCGCATCTCTTTGCGGAAATCGAAGTGACCGCCTCGGCCATCGCCGCCGCCGGTCGCACGCTGGATGCCGACGCAGATGCCGATGCGGCACAGGTGTCGGTCAGCCTCGCCAAGGCCCGCGCCACCCAAACCGCCAAACTGGCGGTGATGGAAGGTGTGCAAATGCACGGCGGGATCGGCATGACCGATGAATACGACGCCGGCTTCTTTATGAAACGCGCGCGTGTCGGCGCGGAATGGCTCGGTGACTACGGCCACCACGCCGCCATCGTCGCCGCCTCGCGCGGGCTCTGAGGCCATGCTCATCGGCCCCGCTCCCTATCTCACCCCGTCCCGGGCGCGCCCCGGGGACCTCTGCTCCATAGCCAAGAGGCCTCGGATCAACCCCGAGGCGGGAAACCCCGAAAGGAACCATTTGATGACCAACATGACCCCTTCCGCCCTGTTTGACCTGACAGGCAAAACCGCCCTCGTCACCGGCGGTGCAACCGGCATCGGCCGCATGGCCACCGAAGGCCTCGCCGCCGCTGGCGCGCGCGTCCTGATCTGCTCGCGCAAAGCCGACGCCTGCGAAGCTGTCGCCGCCGAAATCAACGCCCTCGGCCTGCACGGCAAAGTCGAAGGCTTTGGCGGTGATGTCGCCACCGAGGAAGGGATCGACGCCATCGTCGCCGAAGTCTCTAGCCGCACCGACAAGCTCCACATCCTGATGAACAATGCCGGCCGCACATGGGGCGCCTCTCTTGGCGAACACCCTTACGAGGCGTGGGACAAGCTGCTCACACTCAACGTGCAGGGCATGTTCCACCTCACCCAGCAACTCTTGCCGCTGCTCAAATCCGCCGCCAGCGCCGATGATCCGGCCCGCGTGGTCAATGTCGGCTCGGTCATGGGCGACATTCCCAAAGGCACACAAACCTATTCCTATGCCGTCTCCAAAGGCGCGGTGCACCACATGACCCGCGTGCTCTCCAACGACCTCGCCAGCGAATACATCACCGTCAACGCCATCGCGCCGGGGCCGTTCGTGTCAAAAATGACCGCCTTCGCCATCGGCACCAAAGAAGGCCAGGACGAAACCGCCAAGGGCGTGCCCGTAGGCCGCGTTGGCCGCCCCGAGGACATCGCCGGCGCTCTGCAATATCTCTGCGGACGCGGCGGCTCTTATCTCTCCGGCGCCATCCTCCCGCTCTCCGGCGGGATGCAAAGCGTTGCCGCTGGCAGCCTCTTCAATCTGGAGTAAACGGACATGAGCAAAACCCTCACACTCGACGAAATGCGCGCCCTTGTCGGCAAGGAAATGGGCGTGTCCAGCTGGTTCGAAATCGACCAAAAGCGTATCGACGCCTTTGCCGATGTGACCGAGGATTGGCAATTCATCCATGTCGACCCGGACGCGGCGGCGAAAACCCCCTTCGGCACCACCATCGCGCATGGCTTCCTGACGCTTTCGATGCTCTCGGCGATGGTCTATGAAATGCCGGTGCTCGACGGGGTGGTGATGGGCGTGAACTATGGCTTTGACAAAGTCCGCTTCCTGTCGCCCGTGCCTGCCGGTTCGCGCATCCGCGCCCGCTTCGTGCTCAGCGAACTTGACGAAAGCAAACCCGGTTTCGTCACCTCCTATACGGCTGTTACAGTCGAAATCGAAGGCCATGACAAACCCGCCCTCGCCGCCGACTGGATCGGGCGGCGCTATTTCGGAGAAACCGCATGACAGAAGTTCGTTTTGATGGCCGCGTCGCCATTGTCACCGGCGCAGGCGTGGGTCTGGGCCGCTCGCACGCGCTCGGCCTCGCGGCGCGCGGGGCCAAGGTTGTGGTCAATGACCTCGGCGCATCGCGCGACGGGTCCGGCGGCTCTTCGGACGCCGCCAATGCCGTGGTCAAGGAAATCCGCGATGCGGGTGGCCACGCCATCGCCAACGGTGCCAATGTCGCCAACGCCGAACAGGTACAGGCGATGGTGGACGAGGCGATCGCCGAATTCGGCCATGTCGACATCTTGGTGAACAACGCCGGTATCCTGCGTGACAAAACCTTCGCCAAGATGAGCCTCGAAGACTTCGCCGTGGTGATGGACGTCCACCTCACCGGTAGCGTCAATTGCACCCACGCGCTCTGGCGCCACATGCTCGAACGTGAATACGGCCGCATCGTGCTGACCACGTCGGCATCGGGCATCTATGGCAACTTCGGACAGTCGAACTACGGCGCGGCGAAATCCGCCATGCTCGGCCTGATGAACGTCTTGCACCAGGAAGGCAGCCGTAAAAACGTGCATATCAACATGCTCGCCCCCACCGCCGCCACCCGCATGACAGAAGAGCTGTTGCCCCCCGAGGTGCTGCCGCTTCTCAAACCGGAAACCATCACGCCGGGCCTTCTCGCGCTGGTCAGCGAGGACGCGCCGTCCAAGATGATCCTCGGTGCGGGCGGTGGCTGTTTTGCGGAAACCAAAATCTATGAAACCGCCGGTGTTGCTTTGGGCGATGACGAACTCACCCCCGAAGCGGTGCTTGCCAATTTCGACCGTATCCGCGACCCCGAAGGCCAAACGCTTATGCCGGGCGCTTTCGACCAGACCAATAAATACATCCAAATGGCTGCCAAACTGCGCGGCATCCCCCTCGACAAAAAGGACTAACTCCAATGCGTGACGCACTTATCGTTTCCACCGCCCGCACCCCGATCGGCAAAGCCTATCGCGGCGCGTTCAACGCCACCTCGGCACAAACCCTGATCGGCCATGCGATTTCCAACGCCGTGTCGCGCGCCGGGCTCGACGGCTCCGAGATTTCCGACTGCCTCGTCGGCACCGCGATCCAACAAGGCTCCACCGGCGGCAACATCGCCCGTCAGGGTGCCATCCGCGCGGGCCTTCCCGTGACGGTCGCAGGCATGTCGATGGACCGCCAATGTGCCTCGGGCATGATGGCGATTGCCACGGCCGCCAAACAGGTCGTGCATGACGGCATGGATATCGCCATCGGCGGCGGCGTCGAATCCATCTCGCTGGTCCAGAACGAGAAAATGCGCGTCGATCACATGGCCGACAAATGGATCAAAGAGCACAAGCCCGAGCTCTACATGACCATGCTCGAGACGGCTGAAATCGTCGCTGAGCGTTATGGCGTGAGCCGCGAAGATCAGGACGCCTATGCGCTCCAGTCCCAGCAACGCACCGCCGCCGCTCAGGAAGCGGGCAAATTCAACGACGAGATCGTGCCCCTGACCACCCAAATGGGCGTCATGGACAAGGAAACCAAAGAGATTTCCTTCCACGAAGTCACGCTTGAAAAAGACGAAGGCAACCGCCCCTCGACCACGCTGGAAAACCTGCAAGCGCTGAACCCCGTGTTCAAGGGCGGCCAGTCGGTGAAAGAAGGCAAGTTCATCACCGCCGGCAACGCCTCGCAACTCTCCGACGGGGCCTCCGCCGCGGTGGTCATGGAAGCCAAAGAAGCGGAAAAGCGCGGCCTCGCCCCGCTGGGCCGCTACGTTGGCGTCATGGCCGCAGGGTGCGAGCCTGATGAAATGGGCATCGGCCCGATCTACGCCGTGCCAAAACTGCTCGAAGCGCACGGGCTCAAGATGGATGACATCGGCCTCTGGGAGCTGAACGAAGCCTTCGCGTCGCAAGTGCTGCAATCCCAACGCGTGCTTGGCATCCCGGGTGAGATCCTCAACGTCAACGGCGGCGCAATCTCGGTCGGCCACCCCTACGGCATGTCCGGTGCCCGCATGGTCGGCCACGCGCTGATCGAAGGCAAACGCCGCGGTGCGAAATACGTGGTCTGCACCATGTGTGTCGGCGGCGGCATGGGTGCCGCAGGCCTTTTCGAAGTCCTCTGATCGTCGCATGGGTGGGGTGAAACCCCACCCTACACCCACCACGTAGGGTGGGGTTTCACCCCACCATCACCCAACGCGAGACATCAATGACCCTCCCTTCACAGCTCCAGAACCTGCGCATTCCCGTTATCGGCTCGCCCCTGTTCATCATTTCAAATCCCGATCTCGTCATCGCCCAGTGCAAGGCCGGCATCGTCGGCCCTTCCCCGCACTCAACGCGCGTGAAAAAGACGGCGATCCGATCCAGCTTGAAGCATGGCTCAAGCGCATCACAGAAGAGCTCGACGCCCACAATCAAGCCAACCCCGACACCCCGGCCGCCCCCTATGCCGTGAACCAGATCGTGCACCGCTCCAACGAACGGCTCGAACGCGATCTCGAGATTTGCGCCAAATGGAACGTGCCGATCTGGATCACCTCCCTCGGTGCGCGGGTCGAAGTGAACGACGCCGCCCATTCCTGCGGCGGGATCACCCTCCACGACATCATCAACAACCGCTTTGCCAAGAAGGCGATCGAGAAGGGCGCCGATGGCCTCATCGCCGTTGCTGCCGGGGCCGGTGGCCACGCCGGTGCGCTCTCGCCGCTCGCGCTGATCTCGGAGATCCGCGAATGGTTCGACGGGCCGCTGGCCCTCTCCGGCGCCATCGCCAATGGCCGCTCGATCCTTGCCGCCCGCGCGATGGGCGCGGATCTCGCCTATATCGGCTCGCCTTTCATCGCTACCGAAGAAGCCAACGCCGTGCCCGATTACAAGCAGATGATCGTCGATAGCGGCGCGGATGACATCGTCTATTCCAACCTCTTCACCGGCGTGCATGGCAACTATCTCAAGCCCTCCGTCGCCCGCGCGGGGATGGACCCGGACAATCTCGAAGTCTCCGACCCCAGCAAAATGAACTTCGGCGCCGACCGCGAGAAGCCCAAAAGCTGGAAGGAAATCTGGGGCTCGGGCCAAGGGATCGGTGCGATCACCGAAATCACCCCCGCCGCCACGCTTGTCGACAAGTTGGCAGCCGAATACGCCGCAGCACACAAGGCGCTTTGCAGTGGCTGAGTTTTTTCTTATCCGTCACGCACAGGCCTCCTTTGGAGCGGCCAACTATGACAAGCTCTCGGATCTGGGCCATGTCCAGTCGCAAGAGCTTGGCCGCGCCCTCAAGGCCCAAGGCGTCGCGCCCGATGCGTTCTGGATCGGCTCGCTCACGCGGCATCGCGAAACCCTTGACGGTATCCTGAACGGCATGGGCACGACCGCCACGCCCGAGGTCCACGCCGGGTTTGATGAGTTCGACTTCTCAGCCCTGCTTGACGCGCGCTACGCTGGCAAACCCGCGCCCGACAACATGCACACCGAACGCAAAAGCCACTTTCGCACCCTGCGCGATACCGTGCTGGAATGGGAGCGCGACGAGATCGCCGCGCCGCCCGAAACCTGGGCCGAATTCTCCGCCCGCACACAGGCCGCCCTGCGTGCCGCGATGGATCCCGACGCCGAACAGGTGCTCGCCGTGTCCTCCGGCGGCCCGATCGGCGCCCTCGTGTCACAGGTGCTTGACTGCGGCCCCGGTCAGCAAATCAAACTGCAACTCCAGACTAGGAATTGCTCTGTCACCCGTTTCGTCTACTCTGCCAAGTCTCTCTACCTGAGCGGGTTCAACGAAACGCCCCATATCAACGCCGCCAATTCCGCGCGGCTTCTGACCTATAGCTAAGGAGCCTCTCATCATGAGCGCAAACACGGCTGCCCAACTCGACACCGATGCCGTCGAAAAATACCTCACCGAACATTTGCCCGGCTTCAGCGGCCCGATTGAACTGCACAAGTTCTCGGTGGGTCAATCGAACCCGACGTTCCGGCTCACCACGCCCTCGGGCAAATACGTGCTACGTCGCAAGCCGCCGGGGGTGCTCTTGAAATCCGCCCATGCGGTTGACCGTGAATACCGGGTGCAAAAGGCGCTCTATGACACCGACGTGCCCGTCGCCAAAATGCACCTGCTGTGCGAAGACGACGATGTGATCGGCTCGGCCTTCTATGTCATGGAAAACGTCGAGGCCCGCCGCTTTGACCGCCCCGTGCTCGAAGAGCTGGCGCAGGGCGACCGCTACGCCATCATTGACGAAATGAACCGCGTGCTGACCACCATTCACAACGTCGATATCGACGCGGTCGGCCTGTCCGACTACGGCCCCCCCGGCAATTACTACGAACGTCAAATCGGACGCTGGGCCAAGCAATACGAAGCCTCCAAAACCGACGACATCCCCGATATGGACGCGCTGTCGGAATGGCTGCAATCCAACATCCCGCCCGATGATGGACAACGCACGCTGGTGCATGGCGACTACCGGATCGACAACATGCTGTTCCACCCGAGCGAACCGCGCATCCTCTCGGTGCTCGATTGGGAACTCTCGACCATCGGCCACCCCTATGCCGACCTCGCTGCCGTGATCATGCAGTGGCAAATGCCCTCGGATGCCGAAAGCCGCGGTCTCGCGGGGATCGACCGCGCAGCGCATGGCCTGATGAGCGATGAGGAATTCGTCGCGCTCTACTGCAAACGCCGTGGGCTTGATGGGATCGACGGGTTCGGCTTCTACCTTGCCTTCACCTTCTTCCGCATGGCGGGGATCATTCAGGGCGTGCTGAAACGCGGCCTTGATGGCAATGCCTCCAACCCGGAAAAGGCGCTGCGCCTTGGCAAGGCGGTTCCGCTCTTTGCCCGCGCCGGGCTTGACGCGGCGAAAACCGTCTGAGGCCCCCTTCTCCGCCCACTCCAACTCGCTCCCGGCTCGCGCCGGGAGCCTCGATTTGCAAAGCGAACGTAATGGACGATAAACTGCGCGAAGAACCTTATCCGTTTCAGGCCCACCTCGGCTTCACCATTGATGAATGGTCCGACGGTTACTGCCTCCTGACCCAGCCGATGGTGCCGCATCTTGGCAATCGCTACGGCATTCCGCATGGCGGTGTGCTGGCCACGCTGCTCGATACCGCCCTTGGCTATGCCTCCTGCTTTACCGGCGATCCCGACGACAAACAGCTCGCCATGACGCTCTCGCTCAATGTGCAATACCTCTCGGTCGGACGCGGAGAAAAGCTCATCGCAGAAGGCCGCAAAATTGGCGGCGGCAAAACCGTCGCCTTTACCGAAGGCACGGTAAAAGACGAAAACGGCACCCTGATTGCCACCGCAACAGGGACATTCAAATACCGCTCTGGAAAGGGAAAACCATGACCGATCAAATGCAATGTATCACCCTCGCCGCCCGCCCCGTTGGCGCGCCCAAAGACAGCGATTTTGCGCTCGAAACCCGTGACGTGCCTACTCCGGGCGCGGGCGAAGTGCTGGTGCGCGTTCACTACATGTCGCTCGATCCGTATATGCGCGGACGCATGGATGATGTGAAATCCTATGCCGACCCGGTGCCAATCGGTGGCATCATGGAAGGCGGCGGCGCAGGCGAGGTGCTGGCCTCGAACGACCCCAACTTCGCCCCCGGTGACATGGTGTTCGGCATGTTCGGCTGGACCACACATGGCGTGCAGCCCGGCAATATGCTGCGCAAACTCGACAATCGGGTTCCGATCACCACCTCGCTTGGCGTGCTGGGCATGCCCGGTTTCACCGGCTGGTATGGCCTGACCGAAATCGGCAAACCGAAAGCGGGCGAAACCCTCGTTGTTGCCGCCGCCACCGGCCCCGTGGGTCAGATGGTCGGCCAAGTCGCCAAGGCCCGCGGGCTGCGCACCGTTGCCATCGCTGGCGGCGCCGAGAAATGCAGCCTCGCCACCGAAAAGTTCGGCTTTGATGCGGCCATCGACCACCGCGCCTATGACGACGCCCGCAGCCTGCGCAAGGCGCTGGCCGAAGCCTGCCCCGATGGCATCGACATCTATTTCGAAAACGTCGGCGGCAAGGTGTTCGAAGCGGTCCTGCCGCTGATGAACCGCTTCGGGCGCATGCCTGTCTGTGGCATGATCTCGGGCTATAACACCGGCGCCCTTGGTGGCAACGCAGGCGACGGCCCGGACCGCTTCCCGATGTTCTGGCGCACGCTGCTGGTCAAACATCTGACCGCGACGGGCTTCATCATCTCGAACCACTTCGATCAGTTCCCCGAGTTCCTGAGCGAGGTTGTCCCGATGCTATCGGATGGCCGTGTCGCCTATCTCGAAGACATCGCCGAAGGGCTCGAAAACGCGCCGCGCGCCTTTACCGGACTGCTTGAGGGCAAGAATGTCGGCAAGCAAATCGTCAAATTGATCTAACGCGCGCGCGCCTTTTACGCGCCGCAAATCACCACGGCCCCGGCATTCAACCGGGGCCGTTTTGCTGTGTATGTCGCTTCGCCACATTCCCGCCACATTCGCTTATCTGGGGCGCGCTTTTGCACCCACCCCAACATCTGCCAAAATCAATCTCCTATCTGCTTGAAATCTAATCTTTTATTAAAAGGCCTCTCATGCTAGGTTCATTTCAGCAGAATAAATGCCAGTCGGAAAACCGGCGGCGATTGAGGCAGTAAAAAAAGGTAAGACACCATGCGCATGCGTGGCAGGCACCCCGTTCGCAACGGAATTTTCATCTTTGCAGCTATCTGGATGTTGGTCATCCTACCGCTTTCGGCGGCGGCCGCGCCCTATGCGGCGCTGGTCATGGATGCGCGCACCGGCGAGGTGCTGCATTCACGCAACGCCGATACCCGGCTTCACCCGGCATCGCTGACCAAGATGATGACGCTCTATATCGCGTTTGAAGCAATCAAACGCGGCGAAATCACCCTCGACACCAAGATCCGCGTTTCGCGCAATGCCGCCTCCGAGCCGCCGTCCAAGCTTGGCCTGAAATCGGGGCAACGCATCAAACTGCGCTATTGCATCCGCGCGGCGGCGGTGAAATCCGCCAATGACTGCGCCACCGCGATCGGCGAGGCGATTTCCGGCTCCGAAGCCAAATTTGCGCGCCGGATGAACCGCACCGCCAAAGCTTTGGGCATGACCCGGACCACCTTCAAAAACGCCCACGGCCTGACCGAAAAAGGGCACCTCTCGACCGCCCGCGATATGACAAACCTTGGTCGGCACCTGTTTTATGACTACCCGCAGTATTACAACCTGTTCTCGCGTCGCTCGACCAACGCGGGCGTGCGCGAAGTTGCGAATACCAACCGCCGCTTGCTCGCCGCCTATCGCGGGGCAGACGGGATCAAAACGGGCTATACCCGCGCGGCTGGGTTTAACCTTGTTGCCTCGGCTGAACGGGGCAAAGAGCGGGTGATCGCCACCGTGTTTGGCGGCCGCTCCTCGGCCTCGCGCAATGCAAAGGTGGCCGAATTGCTTGACCTCGGCTTCCGCCGCTCGCCATCCCGTGCGCCGGTCCGCAAGCCTGCTCCGCCGGTCTATGTCCAAGAAAGCCCCAAGAAACACGTGCCCGGCACCGCCGGCAAAACCATCCGCCTGCTCACCGCAGTCAAGAAAAGCCTGCGGCCACGGATGCGCCCCGGAACCAAACCCGCCGCTCCCGCGCCGGTCCTAGTGGCCGGGCTTCAGGACGGCATCAAAACCGCCCTGCTCGAAGCCCAGGCAGCACCAGCGCCCAAAGCCGTTGTCTCCACCAAGAAACCGGCCGTCACGCCCAAGGCACGCCCCAAGGACGTCGTGCTCGCCTCGGTTGCTCCGGCGGCCAAAGTGGACCCGGAACCCGAAATCGTCACCCGCGCCAGCGGCAAAGGTGGCAAGCATTGGGGCATCAATGTCGGTCGCTATGGCAGCCGCTATCAGGCCGAACGCGTCCTGCTGAAAACCGCGCTGAACGAGATGGAAACCCTCGACGGCACCAAACGCCGCGTGGTCAAACGCAAAAGCGGGTATGACGCGAATTTCACCGGGTTGAACCGCGATCTCGCCGAACTCGCCTGCCGCCGTTTACAGGCCCGCAACGTGACCTGCTTCATGATCGGGCCGGGATGACACCTTGCAGGAATTGCGCCGCCTAACGGCGTCGCCAAATCTCGACGGACCAGTCTCTGAGGGGTTGCGCCGCGCTTCGCGCGTCGCGAGGGGGCCTCGCTTTGCTCGGCCCCGACAAGGTGCAGCGCCAGCGCAAAACCATCGCGCCGGGGCGCATGTCTCTCCGTCGGATTTAGGTGTTTTTCCCAAGACAGAAAGCCGGTCGCGCCTTAGCCCTTGGGCTTGTCGTCATATTCATCCGACAGGATCCGGCGCGCATTGCCTTCGGGGTCGTCATATTGGTTGGACCGCACCGTAAAGACGAAAAACGCAAGGCCAAGGCCACCTAGGATCAGGGAAATCGGGATCAGATAGGTCAGGATGTTCATGGGCGTTACCTCAGCCGCAGGGCGTTGAGCGACACTGTAATCGAACTGGCCGACATGGCCAACGCCGCGATCAAAGGCGTGGCCAAACCGGCGACGGCCAAAGGCACGGCAATCACGTTATAAAGCGTCGCAATGCGGAAATTCTCGCGAATGCGGCGGATCGCCGATCCGGCTGTGGTCAGCGCATCGGTGATCGGGCTCAGGTCTCCACCCAGCAGCACGATGTCGCTGGCGACCCTAGCGGCGTCAAGCGCGCTTGCCGGGGAAATCGACACATGCGCCGCCGCCAGCGCCGCGGTATCATTCAGCCCGTCTCCGACCATCAGCACCCGCTTGCCCTCGTCGGAGAGCGCTTGCACCCGTGAGGATTTGTCAGCGGGCAGCGCCTCGGCCAGCCAATGGGGAATGCCAAGCCGCTTGGCCATATCCTCGACCGCGGCTGTGCTATCGCCCGACATGAGGTAGACCTCCTTGCCCGCCGCGATCAAACCTGCCACCGCCGCTTCGGCGCCATCGCGCAGCCTGTCGGTGAACTCAAACGCCTGCGCCGGGGCATCCCCCACGCGCAGCCAGGCCGCCGTGCGCGCCAACGGCTGCGCCTCAAGCCAGCTTGCCCGGCCCAACCGGACCTCCTGCCCCTGCCACAGCCCCTTGGCGCCATAGCCCGGCACTTCGGTGATCTCGCTCACCTCGGCCGGGGTAAAGCCCGCGGCACGCGCCGCCGCCAAAAGCGAGACCGACAAAGGATGCGAGGAGCCCGCAGCCAGCGCCATTGCGATCCCGATATCGCGCGATGACATCTGGTCAAGGTTGATAACCTCCGGCGTGCCAGCGGTCAGCGTGCCCGTCTTGTCAAACACCACCGTATCGACCTGTGCCAAGCGCTCAAGCGCGGTGGAATGCTTGATCAACATCCCGCGCCGAAACAACCGCCCAGAGGCCGCCGTGGTGACCGCAGGCACCGCCAACCCCAACGCACAGGGGCAGGTGATGATCAGAACCGCCGCCGCGATGTTCAACGCGGTGCGCATATCCCATGAGTAAAGATACCACCCGACAAACGCCAAAGCCGACAGGATATGAACCCCCGGCGCATAAAGCTTGGCCGCGCTGTCAGCCAGCGAGGTATAGCGCGAGCGGCCGCTTTCGGCGACAGCAACCAGATCGGCCATCCGATGCAGCGAGGTTTCGCGCCCCACCGCCGTGGCGCGGATCACCAGCGGCCCGGTCAAATTGACCTCTCCCGCCGAGACAACGCCACCCGGCCCGCCAAACGCCGGCACGGTCTCTCCGGTCAGCAGCGAGCGGTCGATCTCCGACTGCCCCTCGACGATCTCACCATCCACCGGCATCCGCCCACCGGGCCGCACCAGCACCAGATCGCCGACCGCGACCTCGGCCACCGGCACCTGTTTTTCTTCGCCATCCACCATCAGCACCGCGCGCGGCACCTCCAGCGCGGCCAGCTCTTCGGCGGCTGAACGGGCAATCGCCCGCGTGCGATGATCCAGATAGCGCCCGGCCAAAAGGAAAAAGGTCAGCGCCAACGCTGCATCAAAATAGGCATGTTCACCCGATAGCGTCGTCTCCCAAAGGGACGTCGCCACCGCCAGCAGGATCGCCAAGGTGATCGGCACATCCATATTCAGCCGCCCTACCCGCAACGCAGCCCATGCATTGCGGAAAAACGGCTGCCCGGAAAAAGCAATCGTCGGCAGGGTGATCGCAGCAGAAATCCAATGGAACATGTCGCGCGTCGCATCCGCCGCACCGGACCAAACCGCCACGCTCAACAACATCACGTTCATCGAGGCGAAGCCAGCCACCGCCAGCCGCATCAACAATTCGCGCCCGGCCTTGTCGGTCTCGGTTGCGCTCAACGTGCCCGCGTCCAGCTCATGCGCCTCATAGCCGATCTCGTCCAACACTTTGACCAAATCGGCGGGCATTACCTCGGGGTCGGCTTCGACTGTGGCGCGCTTCAGAGTCAGGTTCACCCGCGCGCTCTCAACCCCGGCGCCGCGGCCGTGGCCTTCTCGACCGCAACGATGCACGCCGAGCAATGAATGCCCGGCACGCTCAACGCGATGCGCACGTCTTTCTGTACTGCTTGCGCCGCAGCCCTCTGCCGCCGGAGCAACAGAACAGGCCGGACAGGCCGCAAGACCCGGACGCACCGTCACCGTCATGGCTTACCTCTGCACATGCATTTTGACCCGCTGGCGAAACTCCGTGCCGTCCTGCGCGATCGCCACCATGCGGATATCCCAATTGCCATCGCCAAGCGTCATCGGCGCGACATAGGCGGTGCCGTTGAACTTGAACTCCGGCGTGCGGTCGTCCTTGACCTGCGTCGGGCGGCCCAGAATGGCATCCAGCTCTTTGACCTCAACCGGCCCGTCGCTATCGGTGATCGACAACACAAGCTCCTGCCCCTGCAACTCGGCACTCACGGTCCAGCCAAGAGCAACCTGCGCCGCCTTGCGCTTGTTGAAATTCTGGCTGGCCACATAAGAGTTCTTGGCCTCCAACCCCGGAAAGGTCTTTACCGCGCTTACGGCAAGAACGAGGTTCACACCGATAATCACACCAAAGGCGGCGATAAACCCGATCAGCACATGCTTGCCGGTGATTTCGCGTGGTGTCTTGGTGGTCTCACCCATCAATTCGCTCTCCCGTTAAAGATGGTGTCCTTATAGGCGCGCTCGCCACTGATAACATCTTCCACCCAAAAGCGGAAATCGACGCGCTCGCTTTCTGCCGGGGCCGACCCTTTCGGAGCCACCACATACACCCGCACCGGAAGCGCCGAATCCGGCGGCACCGTCACGCTGTCATAGATCTGTCCCTCAATCGACAGCTTCAGCGAAAGATCACCGGTGACGGACATGCGGAATGGCCGCTCTTCGCCATGCTTGTTGCGCAGCTTGACCTCATAGACGTTGCGGATCGATCCGTCCGACAGCGCGACAAACGTCGGGTTGCGTACCGGCGCGACGGTCATGTCAATTTCGGCACGGATGAACAACGCCACCACAAGACCGATCCCCACCAGCGACCACAAAGCCGTGTAAAGCATGGTGCGCGGGCGGAACACATGCTTCCAGATGTTCTTGGCTTTGCCGCCCTCGCGCTCGGCTTTTTCATCGGTGAAGGCCATGTAATCAATCAAGCCGCGCGGCTTGCCGATCTTGGCCATCGTGTCATCACAGGCGTCGATGCACAGCGCACAGGTGATACATTCCAACTGCTGCCCGTCGCGGATGTCGATCCCCACGGGGCAGACATTGACGCAGGCCATACAGTCGATGCAATCGCCCTGCTCGGGATCCAGCTGACCTTTCTTAAGCTTGCCGCGTGGCTCTCCGCGCCACTCGCGATAGGCCACCACAAGGGTGTCCTCATCCATCATCGCGGCCTGAATCCGCGGCCATGGGCAGGCATAAATGCAAATCTGCTCGCGCGCGATCCCACCAAAGAAGAACGTCGTCGCCGTCAGGATCGCAATGGTCGTATAGGCAACCGGATGCGCATTCAGCGTCACAAGATCCCGCGCCAGCGTCGGTGCATCGGCAAAGTAAAACACCCACGCCCCACCCGTGGCCAGCGCGATCAAAACCCACGCGCCCCATTTGGTCATCCGCAATCGGGCCTTGCGAAAATCCCATTTCTTTTGTCGGTGCAGGCGCAGCCGCGCGTTGCGGTCGCCTTCGATCCAACGCTCGACAAGGATGAACAGATCGGTCCACACCGTCTGCGGACAGGCATAGCCACACCACACCCGGCCTAGCGCCGATGTGAACAGGAAAAGCCCCAGCCCCGCCATCACCAACAACCCGGCGATGAAGTAAAACTCATGCGGCCAGATTTCGATCCAGAAGAAGTAAAACCTCCGGTTCGCAAGGTCGATCAACACCGCCTGATCCGGCAGGCTCGGCCCCCGGTCCCAACGGATGAATGGCGTCAGGTAATAAATCCCCAACGTCACGGCCATAATGACCCATTTCAGGTTTCGGAACTTGCCATAGACCTTCTTGGGAAAGACTGGCTCGTGCGCAGCGTAAAGCTGCTCTGGTTCGGCTTGGGACAAGGAATCACCCCGGCTATTTGCATTCGGTTTGTGTGCTTCGTTCTCACAGGTTGGCAGGCTGACGACATTGACCTGCATCAAATTCTATATCTTTGGCACATCAATTAATCTGGGTCGCCCGCCGGCAAATGTCACGCCCCGTGCGGCGCGGTCTTTTGTCGCCTCAGCCAGCGGATCACCGTCTTGACCGTCGCGCGCTGCACGCCGGGGCGCGTCACGATGAAGTAATGCTTGTCCAGAGGGTCTTGGAACAGCACCCGCAACCGCCCCGCGATGATCTCGTCCTCGACAAATGGCCGCGCGAGGATGGCCACCCCCTGCCCCGCCCGCGCCGCCTCCAGCATCAAATGACCGGGCAGCGCGGTCACCCCGCGCTCCAACGCCTTTTCCACCCCGTTCTGCGCCAGCCACCGGGTGGATTCGTTAAACCCCGTCTCATGCAGCCACGGAAACCGGGTCAGCTCCTCGGGCCCCGAAATCTCGCCATCCCCGACAAGCGAACGCGCCGCCGCCACCACGATCGGTGCCGCCATCAACGGCTCCACCTCCAGCCCGGCCCAATCGCCCAGCCCGTGACGAATGGCAATGTCCAGCGCGCCCGCTTGCAGCGACCTGACCTCGGGGCTTGCGTCAATCATCAGGTTGACCTCCGGGTGACGCGCCCGCAAATCCGCCAGCCGCGGCATCAGCCACGCCGACGCGAATGTAGGCGAGGCCGAAATCTGCACCGGCCGCGCCGCGTCTTCGCCGGTCAGCTCGCTGATCGCCTGCGCGATGGTGCCAAACCCCTGCTCCAGCGCCTGCGCCAGCCTGTGCCCCTCAGGCGTCAGCACATTGCGCCGCCCCGCACGATCGACCAGCGGTATGCCCAGCCGCTCCTCCAGCGCGCGCAACTGCTGGCTGACGGCCGCATGGGTCACATTCAACCGCCCGCCCGCCGTGGTCAGATTGCCCGCCTCGGCAAAGGCGGCAAAGGCGCGCAGCGCGGCCAGAGGGGGCAATCGGCTCCAATCAATCATTGTAAGTTAAGCTTACATATGGACATGCGGTTTGACTCACGGGTTTGGGCGTCTTGGCGCATGATAACAGGCATACCCTCAACCCGAAAGGTAAAGCCATGCTTTCAATTTTCGCCGACGCATTTCTGACCGCCACCCGCCAGTCTCCGCATGTCAAACCGCGTTGGGATGCACCCGCACACTGGCGTCGCCCCGAACCCGAACCCCGCACTGAAAGGAACCCCCGCCATGATTGATCCCGTCGTCTTCCACCCGAAACTCTGGCACCAATTGCAACGCCCCTTCCCCCTGACACGACAAAGCCCGCCAAAACGGCGGGCTTGACGGAACCTCTCGGTTCTAGGAGAAAGTTGGCACCGGCCTTCCAGGAAACGCGCGAACAGGACGGAAGAACCGGTGCCGTATCCGGGGGGCTCGCGCCCCCCGGAATTCGTTTTATTCACCACCTCCAAGCTGGTGAACATAAGTGGCCACGGCGCGGATCTCCGCTTCGGACAGGCGCGTGTTCCAGTTCGGCATCACGCCGTAACGGGAGTTCACAACCGTCTCTTTGATGGCGCCGTAATCACCACCATAAAGCCAGATCGCATCGGCAAGGTTGGGTGCACCCTGCTCGCGGTCGCCGGTGCCGTCTTCCATGTGGCACGACGCACAGTTCTCCTCGAACACCACCGCGCCTTCGGTCACCATGCCCGCATCCTGCGGCGTACCGCTCAGCGACATGACATAGTTAACGACCTGCTCGATCTGCTGCGGCTCCAAAAGCTCATCCCGCCCAAATGCAGGCATCTCAGAGTAGCGCGTATCGTCGTGATCCGGGCTGCGGATACCATAGGTCAGCGTCGTGTGGATCGCTTCCATGTCACCCCCCCAAAGCCAATCATCGTCTTGCAGGTTGGGATAGCCAACGGCCCCCGCCGCACCCGATCCGTGGCACTGTGCGCACCACGTCTTGAACACAGCAGCCCCCGCCGACACGGCATAGCCCTTAAGCTCGGCGTTGCCATTGATCGAGGCAAGCTCAACCGAGGCGAGCTTGTCGTTCATCGGAGCGTTCTTCTCTTCCGCAGTCTTGATCTCTGCGGCCACATCGGCCCGCGTGGACCAGCCCAGAACACCCGCCGTTGCGCCTTTGATCCCCGGCCATGCCGGATAGGCAACGGTATAGGCGATCGCCCAAATGATCGTGGCGTAAAAGGTCCACAACCACCACCGCGGCAGCGGGTTGTTGAACTCTTCGATCCCGTCCCAGCTGTGGCCCGTGGTATCCGGGTCTTGGGGAGTTTGTTTAGGTTTCTTTGCCATGTCTTAGGCCTCCTTCTCGCCCTTGGCGGGCGCGGGCTTGTCTTCGTTCCGAAACGGAATGTTTGCCACGTCGCGATAGGTCTTCGTGCTTCCCGGTCGGAACAGAACCCAAAGGACCATCACGACAAAAAAGGTGAAGAGAGCAAGCAACATCCAGCTGTCGGCGAACTCACGCAAAAGGGAATAGGTTTCCATCTCTATGCCCCCCTACCGGCTCGCGTCGGGGGTGAAGGTCGTGAAATCAACCAACGTGCCCAACATCTGAAGATAAGCGACCAGCGCATCCATTTCCGAGATCCCGGGCCGCCCGTCAAAGTTGCGCACCTGAACCTTTTCGCCATACCGCTCCAACAGCCCGTCATAGTCACTGTCCGGGTCGCTCTGAGCGCGGAAATCCGCCTTGGCATTCGCAATCATTTCCTCGCTGTAAGGCACACCAACAAACTTGTGGGTCGCCAAAAGCTCATCGACATAATTGCCTTCGATCAGCTTGTTTTCGAGGAACGCATACTTCGGCATCACCGATTCCGGCACCACCGATTGCGGATCGCGAAGGTGGTCCACATGCCACTCATCCGAATAGCGGCCACCAACGCGGGCCAAATCCGGCCCGGTCCGCTTGGATCCCCACTGGAACGGATGGTCATACTGTGACTCCGCCGCCAGCGAATAGTGGCCATAGCGCTCGACCTCGTCCCGCATGGGGCGGATCATCTGGCTGTGACAGACATAGCACCCTTCGCGGATATAGATGTCACGCCCGGTCAACTCGAGCGGGGTGTAGGGGCGCATGCCGTCCACATCCTCGATCGTGTTTTCCAACCAGAACAGCGGTGCGATCTGCACCATCCCACCAATCGTCACCACCAAAAGGGCAAAGACCGCGAGCAAGGTTACGTTTCTTTCAAGGACTGCGTGTTTGTCGAGAATAGACATGTCTCCGGCCCTCCTTATTCAGCCGGGACTGCGCTGTTGTCGGCCGCAACGGCCGGCGAACGCTTCACAGTCATCCAGAGGTTATAACACATGATGATCGCTCCACCGAGGAACAGAACACCGCCCAGGCCGCGCACGACATACATCGGGAACTTCGCAGCAACCGTGTCCGCGAACGAGTTCACAAGGAAACCGTTTGCATCCACTTCACGCCACATCAGGCCTTCCATGATCCCCGTGACCCACATCGAGGCCGCATAGAGAATGATGCCAATCGTGGCGAGCCAGAAGTGCCAGCTCACAAGCGAGAGACTATAGAGCCGCTCCTTGTTCCACAGTTTCGGCACAAGGAAGTAGAGCGCCCCAAAGGTGATCATACCGTTCCAGCCCAAAGCGCCGGAATGCACGTGACCAATGGTCCAGTCGGTATAGTGGCTCAGGCTGTTGACCGCGCGGATCGACATCATCGGCCCTTCAAAGGTGGACATGCCGTAAAAGCCGATCGAGATCACCATCATCCGAATGATCGGATCGGTGCGCAGCTTGTCCCATGCCCCACTCAGGGTCATCAGACCGTTGATCATCCCACCCCAGCTCGGCATCCACAGCACGATCGAGAACACCATGCCAAGGGTCGATGCCCAATCCGGCAGAGCGGTGTAATGCAAGTGGTGCGGACCGGCCCAGATATAAAGGAAGATCAGCGCCCAGAAGTGGATGATCGACAGTTTATAGCTGAACACAGGGCGCTCGGCCTGCTTGGGCACAAAGTAGTACATCATCCCAAGGAAACCAGCCGTCAGGAAGAAGCCCACGGCGTTGTGGCCATACCACCACTGCGTCATGGCATCCTGCACACCGCTGAACACCTGCACCGACTTGGATCCCCAAATCGACACGGGAATGCTCAGGTTGTTCACAATATGAAGCATCGCAACGGTCAGGATAAAGGACAGATAGAACCAGTTCGCGACATAGATATGCGGCTCCTTACGCTTCATCAGCGTCCCGGCAAAAACCAGCAGGTAAGCAACCCAGACGATGGTCAGCCACCAGTCAACATACCATTCCGGCTCCGCGTATTCTTTTGATTGGGTGGCCCCGAACAGGTAACCGGTCGCCGCCAGCAAAATGAAAAGCTGATAACCCCAGAACACGAACCAAACCAGGTCCCCGCCCCAAAGCCGTGCCGCGCTTGTCCGCTGCACCACATAAAGCGATGTGGTAATAAGCGCGGTGCCGCCGAACGCGAAAATCACGGCGCTGGTGTGCAGCGGCCGCAAACGCCCGAAGTTGGCAAATCCTTGCGCCCACTCAAAGTTGAGCCCCGGAAACGCCAGCTGAAACGCGATTGTCACGCCGACCAAAAAGCCGACAACGCCCCAGAACGCCGTAAGCGCCACGCCAAGACGGATTGGACCGTCCATATATTCGCCCGACACATCGACCACTTTCACCGGATCTCCGGTGCGGCGCAGCGTCCAGATGAAAAACACAAAGGCGACAAGCGCCACTTCCAGTGCATTCACCATGTAAGCCACGTCACGCGCATAAGAGGCCGCGATCAACGCCAAAAGCGTGATCAGGCCAAACACGATCAGCTTGATGTAGTTACCCATTTTTTGTCCCTTCGTCCTGACCCACGCGATTCGGTTTCCCGCGCAGGGTAATTTGACTGGCATTGTAATGGTCGCACTGACCGCGTGACCGCTTTGATCTGCATCAAGAAAAACGCACTGATTTTCTGATACGCATCAAAGTAACAGTTTGAATGCCCAGATTATCATCTGTTTGAAATAATCCAACGCCAGAGGGAAAAACAATGGCCTACAAGTCTCTGTTCACGGTCCTCACA
Source organism: Rhodobacteraceae bacterium D3-12 (assembly GCA_025916135.1). Lineage (NCBI taxonomy): Bacteria > Pseudomonadati > Pseudomonadota > Alphaproteobacteria > Rhodobacterales > Roseobacteraceae > Phycobium > Phycobium rhodophyticola. The sequence goes on from CP104793.1 coordinate 3,934,973, forward strand.
GACCCCGCATTCGCCGAGAACGTGCTGACGCATGGCATTGCCATCGCCAACGCCGCCGATGCCCACCTCGAAGTCCTCTGCCTTGGCGTCGACCGAAGCCAGACCGGCTATTACTACGCCGGTGCCAACGCGATGGTGCTTCAGGAAACCATCAACCGTGCCCAGGAAGAAGCCGAAGCCGTTGAAGAGGCCTGCAAGAAAATCCTCACCGGCTCCAATATCCGCTGGAGCACCGACAGCGGTGTCGCACAGCTTGCCGATCTTGGGCGTCACGTTGCCGGACACGCACGGTTCTCCGATCTGGCCATTCTGCCTAAACCCTATGGCAAAAATCACGGCGCCGAACTCGAACCCGTGGTCGAATCGGCCATGTTCGAAGGTCAGACCCCCGTGCTCGTCGTCCCTGACGACGGCCCGCCCCGCCCGGCCCCTAAAACAGTCATGGTCGGCTGGAACGAAAGCTCCGAGGCGCTAAATGCCGTGCGTGCCGCGCTTCCGGTTCTGAAATCTGCGGAAAAGGTGCACGTCGTGGTCATTGATCCGCCGGTGCATGGCCCCAACCGCTCTGATCCGGGCGGGCTGTTGTCACAATATCTCTCGCGTCACGGCGTCCGGGCCGAGGTCGATGTGCTGTCCAAAACCCTGCCGCGTGTGTCCGATGTTCTCAAACGTCACGCCGCCGACATCGAAGCCGACCTGATCGTCATGGGCGCCTACGGCCATTCCCGCTTCCGCGAGGCGATCTTGGGCGGCGCCACCCGCTACATGCTCGAACAGGCCGAATTGCCGGTGTTCATGGCGCATTAAAACGACCAGACAGCGAAGCAATCATCGAAACAGGCGCCCCCTTCCGGGCGCCTGTTTTTTTGGCGTTTATTTCAGGCTCAGGCGAACATCCCGCCGTCGCTGTCGTCGCCCGCTTCTTCCATCAAACGGCTGAAATCCGGCACCGTCACGTGGCGTTTGCCTTCCAGCACAATCACCCCGTCCCGCTTTAACGCGCTGATCTGGCGGCTCACGGTTTCCAGCGTCAGCCCAAGGTAGTCCGCCATCGCTTCACGGGTCAGCGGCAATTCAAACGCCATTGGCCCGCGCATGGCGCTGCCCTTCAACGTCACCCCGCGCCGCGCGACGATACTCAACAGACTGGCGATCTTCTCGCGCGCCGTCTTGCGCCCCAGAACCAGCATCCATTCCCGCGCCGCGTCCAGCTCATCCAGCGTCATTTCCAACAGCCGATGCGCAATATGCGGCGTGCGCTCCATCATCTGCTCGAACGGTTTCTTGCGGAAACAGCACATCACCAGATCGGTCGTCGCCACCACGTCATAGGCCGCACCATCGCGCCCCGGACGCCCGACAAAATCGCTCGGCAACAACAGGCCCACCATCTGCGTGCGTCCGTCCTCCATAGTCTGCGTCAACGTGCCGATCCCGGTCACGACCGAGCCGACAAAATCCATCCGGTCGCCGGACCATACAACGGTCTGCCCGGCCTCAAAGGTCCGGTAATACTTGAACGATTCCAGCTCGGACAACTCATCCGTCTCACAGCGCGCGCAAACCGCCCGATGCCGGATCGGACAATCAGAGCAATCAGGCTCGATCGACTTGATTTTTTCTTTCAGCATAAAGTTTCGTTTCGCGCGGTTGATCTGGGTCAAAGATTAGCAAGGAATTCACCTATAACGGTAGCCGCATGATAAGCGAAACACAACTCTCCGAGATGGGTCTATTTGACGCGAAAGTCCCGCGTTACACGTCCTATCCAACGGCCCCGCACTTCAATACCGGCGTTGGCGCTGGTGAGTTCACCTCATGGATCGGTGCAATCGCACCGGGGAGCGAAATCTCGCTCTATATCCACGTGCCCTTCTGTCGTCGCCTGTGCTGGTTCTGCGCCTGTCGCACCCAAGGCACCCAAAGCGACGCGCCGGTGCAGGCCTATCTCGAAACCCTGCTGGCCGAGCTGAAAATGCTCAAGACGACCCTGCCCGCAGGCGTCAAACTCTCTCGCCTGCATTGGGGCGGCGGCACGCCCACGCTTCTGACCGCGCCGATGATGCGCGATCTCGCCGGAGCCATCGCCGATGTCGCGCCCTTTACCGACACCTATGAATTTTCCGTCGAAATCGACCCGAACGAAATCGACGGGGCCCGCCTTGATGCGCTCGCCGCTGCTGGCATGAACCGCGCCTCCATCGGGGTGCAGGACTTTGACGAGGCGATCCAGAAAACCATCGGTCGGCTGCAAAGCTTTGAAATCACCCGCGACGCGGTGCTCGAAATCCGCGCCCGTGGGGTGCATTCGCTCAACGCTGACATCCTGTTCGGCCTGCCCGACCAAACCACGGGCCGCATCACCGACAGCGTGCAAAAACTCCTCGCTCTCGGCCCTGATCGCGTGGCGCTCTATGGCTATGCCCACGTCCCGTGGATGGCCAAACGGCAACAGCTTATTCCCTCTGACAAGCTGCCAACCCCGCAAGAGCGGCTCGCGCTATTTGAAACCGCACGCCGGTTGTTCCTCTGGGACAATTACGCCGAAATCGGGATCGACCATTTCGCCGTGCATGGCGACGGGCTGGAAACCGCCCAGACGAACGGCACGCTCCGGCGCAATTTTCAGGGCTACACCGACGATCCCGCCGATGTTCTGATTGGCCTCGGTGCTTCGTCAATCTCGCGCTTCCCGCAAGGCTATGCGCAAAACGCACCGGCCACATCGGCCCACACGATGAAAATCCGCGAAGGGCGTTTTTCCACGTCACGCGGCCATGTCTTTACCGCCGATGACAAGCTGCGCTCGCGGTTGATCGAAATGCTGATGTGCGATTTTTCCATCGACAGCGCCGAAATCCTGCGCGACCACGCGATCACAAAGTCCGAGCTTTCGGCGATGTTCGAGCGGGTTCAAACCGAATTCCGCGGTGTGCTCAGCATCACTGACTCCGGCCTCGCTATCCCCGATGGCGCCCGCCCCCTGACCCGGATGATCGCCCGCGCGTTTGATGCCTTTGATCTGTCCAAAGCGGGCCACAGCTCGGCGATCTAACGCTGCTTTGGGGAAGGTGGGGTGAAACCCCACCCTACACCCCCGGCTCGGGGTGTTTTCTGCATCCGCGTAGGGTGGGGTTTCACCCCACCACCCCGCATCACCTGGCTTTCAGATCCAGCGCCGCCGCCAACAACGTGCGCGTATATTCGCCGCGGGGCCGCTCGAAAATATCCTCCGCGCTGCCCGCCTCGACGATGTCGCCCTGCTTCATCACGATCATCTTGTGGCTCATTGCGCGCACCACGTTCAAATCGTGGCTGATGAACAAATAGGCCAAGCCATATTTGCGCTGCAACTCGCGCAACAGGTCCACGATCTGCACCTGCACCGTCATGTCCAACGCGCTCGTCGGCTCGTCCAACACCACCAGCTTGGGGCGCAAGATCATTGCCCGTGCAATCGCGATCCGCTGGCGCTGGCCGCCGCTGAACTCATGCGGATACCGGTCCATCGTTGCCGGGTCCAACCCGGTCTCGACCATCACCTCGGCCACCAACTCACGCGCGTCGCGCCCGTCGGGGTTGCCATGCACGCCAAGACCCTCGGCAATGATCTGCTCGCAACTCATCCGCGGGCTCAGCGACCCGAACGGGTCCTGAAACACGATCTGCATTTCGCGGCGCAAATCACGCAGCTTTTTGGTCGACCAGTCCCGCACGTTCTCGCCATTGAAACTGATCCCCCCTTCCGAGGAAATCAGCCGCATGATCGCCAGCGCCAGCGTCGTTTTGCCCGACCCGCTTTCGCCCACAATCCCAAGCGTTTCACCGGCGCGCACGTCGATGCTCGCCTCGTTCACCGCCTTCACATGGCCAACCGTCTTGCGAAAGAACCCGGCCTGAATCGGGAACCAAACCCTAAGCTTGTCGGTCTGAACCAGACCCTTTGCACCCTCCGGCACCGGCCCCGGCGCGCCGGTCGCCCGCGCGCCCAAAAGCTTCTGGGTATAGGGGTGCTTGGGATCGGCGAACAACGCCGCCGTCTCGCCGGATTCGACGATCTCGCCATCCTTCATCACGCACACCCGGTCGGCAAACCGCTGCACAATCCCAAGGTCATGGGTGATGAACAAAAGCCCCATATTTTCCGAGCGTTTCAACTCGGCCAAAAGCTCAAGTATCTGCGCCTGAATGGTCACATCCAACGCCGTCGTCGGCTCGTCCGCGACCAGAATATCGGGCGTATTGGCCAGCGCCATCGCGATCATTACGCGTTGCCGCTGTCCACCGCTCAACTGATGCGGATAGGCCCCCAAACGGCTCTCGGCATCGCGAATCCCGACGCGCTCCAACAGGTCCAGAATGCGCGTGCGCACCGCGCTCCCGCTCAACCCCTGATGAAGCTCAAGCGATTCCGACAGTTGCTTCTCAATCGTGTGCAGCGGGTTCAGGCTGGTCATCGGCTCTTGGAAAATAAAGCTGATGTCGTTGCCCCGCACCTTGCGCAGCATCGCCTCATCCGCCCCGACCATCTCTTGCCCGTCATAAGTGACCGAGCCTTCGACCTCCGCACTCGTCGGCAGCAATGACACCGTCGACAAAGCCGTCACCGATTTTCCCGATCCGCTCTCGCCGACCAAGGCAACCGTCTCGCCGCGATCCACGGTGAACGACACGCCTTTCACGGCCTCATTCACCTTGCCGTCCTGCCGGAACGACACCTTCAACCCCTTAACTTCAAGCAAACTCATTGAAAGGTCTTCCTTGGGTCAAACGCGTCGCGCACGCCTTCAAATATGAACACCAGCAGCGACAGCATGATCACAAAGGTAAAGAACGCCGCAAAGCCCAGCCACGGCGCCTGAAGGTTCTCCTTGGCCTGCAACGTCAACTCGCCCAGCGACGGCGCCGAAGCCGGCAAACCAAAGCCGAGGAAATCAAGGCTCGCCAGCAAGGCAATCGTGCCCGTCACGATAAACGGCAGCATCGTCACCGTCGCCACCATCGCATTGGGCAACATGTGGCGGAACATAATCGTGGTGTTGCTCACGCCCAGCGCCTTGGCCGCGCGCACATACTCAAGGTTGCGCGCCCGCAAAAACTCGGCCCTGACGACCCCCACCAACGCGGTCCACCCGAACAGCACGGTGATAAACACCAACAGCCAGAAATTTCGCCCAAACACCGCGAACATGATGATGATCACATAGAGCTGCGGCGTCGCACCCCAAATCTCGATCAATCGCTGAAAGATAAGGTCGACCCAGCCGCCAAAATACCCCTGCACCGCCCCCGCGATAATGCCCAGCACACTGGCCATCGCGGTCACGATCAAGGTGAAAAACACCGACATTCGGAAGCCATAGATCACCTTGGCCAAAACGTCGCGCTTGGTGTCATCCGTGCCCAACAAGTTGCCCTCGCCCGGCGGCAAGGGGGCCGCGCCCAACCGATCCACCGGCGTATCGAACGAATAGGGGATAATCGGCCAGATCGCCCACCCCTTCTCGATCTTCTCGCCCTCGATCACACCGTCCTGCGCATCCGCAAAAATGGCGTCCGGCTCGTCAAAGCACAAATCCGACCCGCCACTTTCAATCAGACACTTCACCTCCGGGTCGGTATAGGTCGCCTCGGTCGGGAAATCCCCGCCAAACGCGGTCTCGGGGTAAAACTGGAAGATCGGCGCATAGAACTCACCGCGATACTTGATCAGGATCGGCTTGTCGTTGGCCACGAACTCCGCAAACAGCGTGATCGTAAACAACACGCTGAATATAATCAGCGACCAATACGCCCGCCCGTTGCGGCGGAAATTGCGCCACCGGCGCTGGTTGATCGGCGAAAGAGCCATCAGCCTTCCCTCCGCTCGAAATCAATCCGCGGATCGACAAACACATACATCGCGTCCGAAATGATCCCCACGACCAAACCGATCAGCCCGAAAATGAACAACGTGCCAAACATCACCGGATAATCCCGTTGCAACGCCGCCTCAAACCCAAGACGCCCCAAACCGTCCAAGGTGAAAATCGTCTCGATAATCAGGGACGATCCGAAAAACACGCCGATAAACACCGACGGGAAACCGGCAATCACGATCAACATCGCGTTGCGAAACACGTGCCCATAAAGCACCCGGTTCTCGCTCAACCCCTTGGCCCGCGCTGTCATCACGTAATGCTTCTTGATCTCGTCCAAGAAGCTGTTCTTGGTCAAAAGGGTCAGCGTCGCAAACCCCGAAATCGTCGAGGCCGTCACCGGCAACGCGATGTGCCACAGGTAATCAACCACCTTGCCGAACACGCTATAGCTTTCCCAATCATCACTGGTCAGCCCCCGCGACGGGAACCACTGCCAATATGAGCCGCCCGCGAACAGAACCAACAACATGATCGCAAACAGGAAGCCGGGAATGGCATAGCCCATGATGATCGCCGCGCTGGTCCATGTGTCAAACGACGATCCATCCCGCACCGCTTTGCGAATGCCCAGCGGGATCGAAATCAGATACGCCAAAAGCGTGCTCCACAAACCCAAGGTGATCGACACCGGCATCTTTTCCAGCACCAGATCAATCACGCTGATCGACCGGAAATAGCTCTCGCCAAAATCCAGCCGCATATAGTTCCACATCATCTGCCCAAAGCGTTCCAGCGGCGGCTTGTCAAAGCCGAACTCCTTTTCCAACTGGTCGATGAACTCCTTGGGCAATCCGCGCGCGCCGACATAGCGCTCATCGCCGGTCGAGCCTTGGAAAAACTCCTCGCGATCCAAGCCGGTATTGCCGGTATCACCGCCGCCCCCGGCAAAGCCCTCAAACACGTCGCCGCCGCCCTGAAGCTGTGCCAGAACCTGCTCAACCGGGCCGCCCGGCACGAATTGAACCAGAACAAAGTTAACCACCATAATCCCGATCAGCGTCGGAATAATAAGCAGCAATCGCCGTGCGAAATAGGCTCCCATGCGCGGCTTACCTCAACGCGCCCGACGCCTTAAGCGCCGCTTCCTTTTCAGGGTTCACCCACCAGAAATCGAGTATCCCAAGGTCAAGCGGAGGGATCTCTTCGGGGTGCTCATACATGTTCCAATATGCGACCCAATATTTGTCTTTGTACCACATCGGGATCATGAACCGCTCGTGGCGCAAAACCCGGTCCAAAGCCATCAACGCGGTCATCTCGTCCTCGCGGTTGGTGGTTTCCAGCGACCGTTTGATGATCTCGTCCACCAGAGGGCTGGCAAGCCCGGCAGGGTTGAACAGGCTGATCGCCGCCTCGTCCGACCCATACATCTGCATCAACCCCGTCCCCGAAGCGAGGAACGAGCGGTAGCCGTCATAGATCATGTCATAGTCGAAATCGCGCGTGCGCAGCGTGTATTGGGCGCTGTCGATCTGGTCAAAACTGGCGTTCACACCCATCCGCGTCAGGCTCTGGGCATAGGTCTCGACCGCCGCGCTCAACGTCGATGATACGCTCGCCGGCAACAGGATCGTCACGTCCAGCGTCTTGCCCTCGGCGTTGCGCAACCGGCCCTTGTCGTCCACGGTCCAGCCGGCGTCGCTCAGCATTTTCAACGCTTTGCGCAGGTTGCGCCGGTCCTGCGGGCGGGCCGGCTTTGACGTATGCGCCATCACCGCCGGTTCCGTCAGTATCTCCTGCGGCACCTCGGCCTTGAGCGATTTGAAAAACTCAAGCTCCGCCCCCTCGGGGGTGCCTTTGGCCATATGCGGCGCATTCTCGACAAACGAATGGCGCTGCGCAAACAACCCGTATTGAAGCGACGCATTGGTCCACTCAAAGTTAAAGGCAAGGCTCAACGCTTCGCGCACCCGCTTGTCCTTCATGTTGTCGCGCCGCATGTTGAACACCAACCCGCTCGGCGTGGGCGGCGTCCCGTCGGGAAGCTCAACAACCTTCACGTTGCCCTTCTGCACCGCCGGAAAATCATAGCTCGTCGCCCATTTCTTGGGGTCGCTTTCCGACCGCAAAAGGAATGTGCCGGTTTTGAAATTCTCGAACGCGGTGGAATCGTCGGCGAAATACTCAATACGGATTTTATCGAAATTGTGCCGCCCCACGTTGCGCGGCAAATCCTTGCCCCAATAGTCCGGGTTGCGCTTATAGGTCACGCGCCGCCCGACAACGACCTCATCCGCCACATAGGGCCCCGACCCCGGCGAATGCGTCAGCCGCGATTCATCCAGCCGCGCGCCGGTCTCCTCATACCACTTCTTCGAGAAAACAGGCGTGCCACCGACCTGATCAATCAGGCTGCGGCGTGAAATCCCCTCGGCAAAGGTGAACTTGACCGTGTGATCGTCCAACGCCTCGGCGCTCAGAATGCGTTTCTTCACCGCCAACGCATATGACGGCAGGCCTTGCTCGATGAACAGATTGTGCGAAAACACAACGTCATGCGCCGTCACCGGCGTCCCGTCCGAAAATTTCGCCTCGGGCCGCATGTGGAAAATCACCCATGTCTTGCCCTCGTCATACTCAAGGCTCTCGGCCAGCAACCCATAGGATTCGCCATAGGCATCCGCAGGCCCGTCGCCCAACAGGCTCTCATAGATCGTCCAGATCTGCGTGCCCGTCGCCTTGCCCTTGCGGGTATAGGGGTTCAACGAATTGAACGTGCCGCTCACGCTAATGGCCAACTCTCCGCCCTTGGGCGCATCCGGGTTCACATAGTTGAAATGCTTGAAATCGGCGGGGTATTTCAGCTCCCCGAAATAGCTATAGCCGTGGCTCTTGATGATCTTGTCGTCGCCGCGCACCGGCCCGGCAATCAACGCCAGCACCAGACCGGCCATCATCACCCCCTGAAGGATCACGCCCCACGGCGCGCTGTCCACACTCTGGGCTTTGCTCATCGCTCTGTGCATATCGCTCATCCTCCTGCCACTCCCGCCATTCAGCGGCGCGTTCTGGTTGGCCTCAAGCTAATGGTCCCGGCCCTCCATGTTCAAGTTGAGAATACGTGATATCCCCGTGATTGCGCCCCCTTAAGGCGATAAAAAAGCCGCCCCGCGATGCGCCGGGCGGCTTTTGTCGTCAATTTCCTGTGAGTGCCGCCTAAGGATCAGCCGCCCAGCGACTGAAGATAGGCAATCACATTGGCGCGGTCCTTGGCTTTCTTCAGCCCGGCAAAGCTCATCGACGTGCCCGGAGCCGCCGCTTTCGGGCTGGCCAGGAATGCGTCAAGCACTTCGGGTGTCCATGCCTCGCCCGCCTGTCCAAGGCTGCCGGAATAGCCACCGAAATCGGTGCTGCCAATCGCGCGCCCTACAACAGCATGAAGCGAAGGTCCGGTCGCATGCGCGCCCTCTTCCAGCTTGTGACATGCCTTGCACTTCGAAAAGACTTTCGAGCCTTTCTTTACATCGGCTGCGGCCAACAATTCTTCAAACGTCGGGCCCTCTTCCTTGGGTCCGTCATTGCTGTCGCCACCTTCCACTTCGATGACATAGGCCGCTGCATGATCGTCGCCATGGCCCCCGCCCATCGAATACAGGCCGTCCGCAGCCCATTTGCCCAGCATGAATACCAGCAACGCACCGCAAAATGCGCCGATGATCTTGGTGGAGGTCATAGTGTCCATTGGCTCGTTTCCAAATTGATCCCTTGCTGGCGCGTATCTATCCGCTTCCCCTTGCCCAAGGCAAGGTGTAGTTTCCGCGACCAATCGCCCCTTTTGGGGTTTTTCGACAGGATTATCAGGAAATGAGCAATCGAATCGCGTTTCAGGGGGAACCCGGCGCCTATTCGCACGAGGCCTGCCGCAAGGCCCGCCCCGATATGGAAGCCCTGCCCTGCAACACGTTTGAAGACGTGATCGCCGCTGTGCGCGATGGCGCGGCCGACCTCGCCATGCTGCCGGTCGAAAACACCACCTATGGCCGTGTTGCCGACATCCACCGCCTGTTGCCCGAAAGCGGCCTGCACATCGTCGATGAAGCCTTCGTGCGGGTGCAGATCTCCCTGCTTGGCATACCCGGCACGCCGCTCGACCAAATCCATACGGTGCGGGCGCATATGGTGCTGCTGCCGCAATCCGCCAGCTTCCTGCGCAGCCACGGAATCACCGCCCACGCCGCCGCCGACAGCGCCGGTGCCGCGGCCGATCTTGCCCGCCTGAAAACCGCAGGCGAAGGGGTGCTGGCCTCTGATCTTGCTGGCGAAATCTATGGTCTCGACGTGCTTGCCCGCGACATCGAAGACCACGGCCACAACACCACCCGCTTTGTCATCATGTCGCGCGAACCCGACACAACGCGCCGTGGCGATCTTGGCATGATGACCACCTTCGTTTTCGAAGTCCGCAACATTCCCGCCGCGCTTTACAAGGCGATGGGCGGTTTCGCCACCAATGGCGTCAACATGACCAAGCTGGAAAGCTACATGGTCGATGGCTCCTTCACCGCCACGCGATTCTATGCCGATATCGACGGCCACCCCGACGATGCCGATGTGAAGCGCGCCCTCGAAGAGCTCGAGTATTTCACGTCATATCTCGACATTCTCGGCGTCTATCCGGCAAACCGCGAACGCTAAACAACCTGCGCGCGCCCCGATGCTTCTGCACCGGGTGTGCCCGGATGCCTTTGCCCCGCGCATCACTGTCGCGCTGGCTCAAACCGTTTGCTGATACTTGTCTTCGGTGGTCTTGGCGAACTCGGCCACGCGCACCTTGAACCGCTTGTTCAGGCTCCCCTTGGCCAGCTTCATCGACTGCACCAAAAGCTTCGCAGACAAGCTCTGCGGTGCCAACTCAATGCTCAGATCAAGCCGTGTGCGCCCGCGTGACAGCGCCAACAGATCCACGGTCAACAGCCCGTTCAACCCGGTCAAACGGCTGTCGAACACCATATGGTGGCTCGGCGCATAGTCGACCATTTTCACAGCCATCTCGCGCCGTTTGCCGCGAAACGGAAAGGCGATGTCCCACGCCATGCCCTCGCCCGGCGCCTCAAGGCTATCGGTCCGCGCCACGTCCGCGCCGCGCCGCATGGCTTGCCGCTGGAATCCGTCGAAATCCGAAACAACGCCGAACACATACTCAATCGGCGCTTCGATATCTTCGCGTGTCGTGAATTTCATCGCATTATTTCCCCGTCAGGCCCGCACACCGGGGCAGAGTCTCGCCTCAATCCAATGTATCCGCAAGCCAGTTCCACAGAAGAAAATGCGCAATTGCACCTTTCCGCGCCGGTTTCAAAACCGGATGCCTGCCGGCGAACGCGTCGGTCATCTCTTCGCGCGTAAACCACGCGGCGTGCTCTATCTCAACTGGATCAATCTCGATCTCTTCGCTTATTGCCTCGCCCCAACAGCCGAACATCAACGAACTGGGATAGGGCCACGGTTGACTGGCAAGGTATCCGACCTCGCCAACCTTGACGTTGGTTTCCTCCAACACCTCGCGGCGCACGGCGGCCTCCATCGTCTCGCCCGGCTCCACAAATCCGGCCAATAGCGAATACATTCCTTCGGGCCAACCCGGCGAGCGGCCCATCAAAACCCTGTTGCCATGGGTGATCAACATGATGACCACCGGATCGGTGCGCGGAAAATGCGGCGTATTACAGGCCGGGCAAACCCGTTGCCACCCGGCTTGGCGCATCTCGCTCTGCTGGCCGCATTTGGCGCAAAAACGGTGGCTCCGGTGCCAGCTGAACATGGCCTTGGCGGTGACGATCAATTCGGCGTCGCGCGCGTTCACCCGCGTCATCACGGTGCGCAGCTCGACAAACGCCGACTCCTCCGGCGCATCGGGGTGTTGCTGCTCGCTCATGTCGATGAAATTGCCCAATTCCTCGCGGTCGAGCGCCTCTGGCGACCAGCCGGAAATGTCAAAGGCAAAGATCGGCCCACCGCCATTCTTCTCACCCTCCGGCGCCTCTTCCAGGCCCAGGAAAATCGGCGGCACCCGGCTTGATTTGATCACCGGATGATCCAGCTCAAGACGCACCAAAACGTCGCGCCCCTCGCCCGCCAAAAGCGGCTTGCCCCGCCAGATCACCAGCCCCCGCGCCCGCGTGTCGCTCATCGCTTCGGCAAGCTTGGCCTCGTCGCTTCTGATATGGCCCGCCCGGTCAAGGCCCGATCCACCGAATGTCACTGTCTCTGCAAATTTCATGCCCGTCTCCCTCGCCCTCCGTGTCGCATTTTTAGCGAAGCCTCACAATCCACCGCAACTCGGTTGCCTATTATTTAGCATCGCTGCGCAACTTAAAATTGATACCTGTGGATTTTTGCTCGCTTATATTGTTCTGCCTCTGCGCTTCCGCTACCGTCACCCCATGGCAGGCTCGGCTTTTATCCTGCCCCAAGGCGTTTTGTATAACGCAACATTGATAGTTTGTTTAACGAGTGACTCTGGTGGAAAAAGCGCAACCGCAACTTACGCTCAGGATACTACAAACCAGCGACCTCCACGGCGCTTTGCGCGGCCATGATTATCTCTCTGACAGCCCGAGCGAGGTGATCGGCCTCACCCGCACCGCAACCCTCATCCGCGAGGCGCGCGCCGGGGCCAGAAACACGCTTCTGTTTGATACCGGTGATTTCCTCCAAGGCAGCCCGATTTGCGATTTCGCCGCTGAAAACGATGCCGCCCCCGATGCGCTGCACCCGATGGTCACCGCCATGAACACGCTCAATTATGACGCGGTGACGCTGGGCAACCATGACTTCAACCATGGCGCCGATTTCCTCTTTGATGCGCTTGAACACGCCCGCTTTCCCGTCACCTCGGCCAATTTCGACATCGCCGGCCCGGCGACCAGACCGGGCTTTATCCCGCACCTCCTGCTAAAACGCCGGTTCTACGACGATACCGGCACGCCGGTGCGCTTCTGGATCGGAGTGACCGGCGCCTTGCCGCCGCAAACGCTCGACTGGGACCATCACCTCGCCGATGATTTCCGCACCGCCGATATGGTCACATCCATCCGCACCCAAGCGGCCAAACTGCGCGCCGCCGGGGCCAATCTCATCGTTGCGCTGGCACATACCGGGATCGACCCCGATGCCCCCGCCCAGAATGCAGAAAACGCGCTCATCGACATTGCCGCGATCGACGATGTTGACTTCGTGTTTGGCGGTCACACCCACACGGTGTTCCCCTCTGCCGATGCCCCATCTCACCCCGCCATCGACGCCACGCGCGGAACGATCCATGGCACCCCGGTCGTCATGCCCGGCTTTTGGGGCAATCACCTCGGTCAGCTGGACCTGACCCTCACCGGCACGGCCAACCACAATTGGACCATCACCTCGGCCACGCCCAACGTGCTGCCCCTGACCCGGCGTGACTGCCAAGGCAAGATCACCGCAACCACCCCCGAAGACCCCGCCCTTCTCGCCATAACCGAGCCGGATCACACTGCGGTGCTTGACTATATTCGCACCCCCATCGGCGAAACCACCACCCCGCTCCACAGCTTCTTTTCCCTGCTGGGCCATGACAGCGGACTCGACCTCGTCGCCACCGCCCAAACCAACGCGCTTGCCGCCGCCGTCGCCGGAACCGACCTCGCTGACCTGGCCATCCTGTCCTCCGCCGCCCCCCTCAAAACCGGGCGCCGCTCCGGCCCGGACCACTACACCCATATCCCGCCCGGCCCCCTCACCCGGCGCAGCCTCGCCGACCTGTATTACTACCCCAACACGCTCGTCGCCCTGCGTATCACCGGCGCCGGCCTGCGCGACTGGCTCGAACATAGCGCCAGCCTGTTCTCCACCCTGACCCCCGGCACGGCCCACGACACCCCCCTGCTCGATGACCACTTCCCCGGCTACAAATTCGAGGTCATCCACGGGCTGCGCTACCAGATCGACCCCTCCCAACCGCCCCGCTTTGACGCCCGCAACACCCGGATCAACCCGACCTCCCGCCGGATCACCCAACTGCTCGGGAACGATGCGCCGGTGAAGGATGACCAAACCTTCCTGCTCGCCACCAACACCTACCGCGCCCACGGCATCGGCCTCGACATGTTCCTGCCTGAGGCCCGCCCTGTGATCGCCTTCGACACCCGCCAACCCAACCGCGACATCCTGCGCCAGCATATCCAGAACCACAGCCCCCTCAGCCATACGCCTCAACCGACCTGGAGCTTCGCCCCCCTGTCCGGCACCACCGCTCTGTTCGAGACCTCACCAAACGCGCGCGCCCACCTCTCCGACCCCGCCCTCCCCCGGCTCAGCGACCTCGGAGACACCCCCCAAGGCTTCGCCCGCCTCCGCATCACCCTCTGACAATCCCAAGCTTGCAGAATCCGCGCCGCGCCCCCTATATCACCCCTCGAGAGGTTGGCGCGGGCGAGCGCCTCGCCAACCCGGCCAGATCCGGAAGGAAGCAACCGTAACGAGCCCCGCTTGGGTCGTTGTCCAGCCTCTCACCCAAGCGCTTTTGCAAAGCAAAAGCGCTTAGCCCCGAAAGCGTCTCCGAAGGAGGCGCGCAGAGGCACCCCCCAATCGCAACACCCCCCCGAACAAACCACCCCACATAAAGCAACACCCGACCGCCGGCGGTCATCGCACCTTAGTTGCGTACGCGAAGGTAGAATGTAGGCAATCAAGAAGCAGACATTCGGTAGCAGCGAGACTTAAAGCCGCAGCGACCGGCAACACCGAACGTAAGAGAGGTGTCGAACATGTAATTCATTGTGGATAGCTATTATACATTGACCGATTTTCAGGGGATATGCTTTATCAGAAGATAATTATGGGCCCATGGCGCTTACAGAACTACGTTCTCACGTATATATTTGTGCACTCGCGCGGGCACCAGTTGGTAAACTCTCTCCCAATTTTTTGACCTAATAAGGGAGCGCACTTTGGATGCACTGATCGCCTCGCCCTCTTCATCTGTTTTTCGCGGGATTATTGTCAGATCGATTTCATACTGTGGCATCGCAGCCTGCATATGAGCATTGTAAGCGGCTGTAACTTGGCAGATCGGCTCCTCTCCCAAGAATATTTTCTTTATTTTCAAAGAAGGACCAATATAGTTACCGAAGTAAAAGGATTCCAATCCGAAATTGATCGGCATTTCATTTGATTCATCCTTTACGAAGTATTCTGGTGCGATATATTCTGTGCAAACAAATTGACCGCCTCTAACAACATGAACATTGTCAAAATCGGCACAAGCAAGTCTTACCATCTCAAACCGGTCTTTGAACTTAACAGCACTTTTGTCCTCTTCGATGACGATGACATATAAGAAATCTACATTGCTGCGAGCATATTCGATCAAAGCGAGATGGCCGTTTGTTATTGGGTTACAATTCACAGCCACGCTGCCGATCACATCGCTCGCATCAAAATTATGCGCATCGTGCAACTCTTTCAGGTAATCGCAATAGGTTTGGATTGGTTGCGAGTGATATTCAGTCGCCTCAACACGGTGTAAGACGTTTTTGTATATCTCAAAAAAGGTCATTGCTTGATCGTAGCTGCGCTGGTCCATCAATGGCAGATCTAGCGAGGCTTCACTATCGTAGAGCGACGACGCGATTTTTTTGCGCCAGAGGGCTTCACGTGGGATTGGTCAAAGAAATCATATTCATCCAACACAATTTTTTCGTCAGAGAAGTCCGCCGCGCAAAAGGGAAGCGCAAGGAAAATGGTGTCGCCTGAAGCTACGTTTGCACTTAGCGCGCGCACAATAACGTCAATAAAATTAACCCCACCCATTCCATAGTTCAAAACTCTCGCATTGGCGCCAACAGCCAAAGTTGCGAAATTGGCCGGAATTGTCTCGGCATCAGAAAGATGCGTTCCAAATATCTCTGATGCACCAAAGAAATGGTAGGTGGTTTCATAGCCGTCGGTGACGTTGGGCGTTGTCTGCCGAATACCGTCTATCACATTCTGGCTTTCGGAAGACTGGTCACTGTTTTTAAGAACGCCCCGATATATAACCTTACCAGGTAACTTCGCGCGAGTTCGATCACAAGCAGCTCCTGCAGGAATGAACGATTTTTCATTGGTTCTGTTGACAACGTCTTTCATTTCTTCACGAAACCAACCACAATGTTCGGATGGAGTTTTATGAAAAAAAGTGAAAGTCGTGATTTTTATATTGCGCTGTTTGCAATAGAATTTTAGAAAATTCACCCAACCAATAAGTGGTAGCACATTTTGAATGCCTGCTCCAAGAACACGCAGGCTGCGATAATCCATTATTTGGCTTGATATCCCCAAATCGCTCATGTCGTTGGAAATTTTTTGCGTGACGCTTTCGGCATCATGCCAAGTATAGAGCCGCGACGTTCGGTTGGCCAAATCTATCCCATCACGATGCCCATTTCTTGCACCGTCTTCCCTATCTGACTGAAAGTCTCGGATGTGTTGACGTATCAGGTTTTCTATACCCGGCGAAAAATCATCCCTTTCCGCGTAGGGCATTGGTTCCGCAAAGTAGATGAAGTCCTGCATCAAACATAATTCTTCCCAAGACCCATATAGAAACACACGTTCCAAAATACTGGCTTCTGCTGTTTGCCCAAGAGGCCGCAATGCAGGTTGGATTGGGGTGAAAATTGTTGCTGCCATACCGTTCTGTCGCTTTATGCGTAAAGTATTTTGCTGAAGTATTACTGAATCTGTGCCACAGTCCAGTGATCATATCAGTTGACCACCGACTGCAGAAAATAAGCATGGCAAACGATGGGCAAGGGCCTCTTTAAGGAAGGCGCACTGCGGCAAATGATTGGTCTTTGAAATCCGCTCTGGCCCGTTTCCCACCAACCCCCTATTCCACCGAACACCCCGTTAATCTTAACGCAAATTAACCACCCGCGGGCGGGGGGCAGCCGGGAGTCAGCCGAATGTCAGCCGGGAGTCACCCCCTTTTCGGGGGTGAGTCGGGCGTTAACACATCACAAGAGTCCGGCGTCTTTGAACAGCACGAGCACATCTTTTTCCGGCCGCGCGCCGTAATGCCCGATCACTTCCGCCGCCGCGATACAGCCCATTTTCCCTGAAATTTCAAGAGTTTGCCCCGTCGCATAGCCATACAAGAACCCGGCGGCAAACTGATCGCCCGCGCCCGTCGCGTCAACAGGTGTGATTTCATCCACGTTTACAACGACTTGTTCGTCTCCACGGATCAAAACCACGTCCTCGCCCGAGCGGGTGCACACCACCATCCCCGCGTCCGCCGCCGCCTGTTCCAGCGCCGTGCTCAGGTCGGTCTGATAGAGCGATTCCCATTCGTGACTATTGCCGATGACATAGTCCAACTCTTTGACAAGCTTGCGAAAATCTTCCCGGTGACGGTCCACGCAGAACGGGTCCGAAAGGGCAATCCCCGCCCGTCCCCCGCCCGCCCGACACGCCCGCGCGGCCTTCAAAAACGCTTCCTTGCCCTTGTCCTTGTCAAATAAATATCCCTCAAGGAACAATATTTCCGCCTGCCCCGCCACAGCGTCATCAACGTCCTCAGCGACCCAATTCCGCCGAAATCCCCAGATAAGTATTCATCGACCGCTCCCCATCGGGGCTGACAAAAATCATCGAACGCGATGTCGGAAGCTCACCTAAAGCAACGGGATCATTGACGAAATTCGTGCCGTCCTCGGCCATCTCCGCGGCGTAAAACCGGCCCAACTCATCATCATGAACCCGCCCGATAAACGCCGTCGACAAGCCCAGAGAGCCAACCCCGGCAACCGAATTCGCCACCGATCCCCCCGCCGCCTGCGTTCTGTTTTCCATCCCCGCATAGAGCATTTCACCGCGCTCTTTTTCGACCAGTTGCATGACGCCTTTTTCAATCCCCATAAGGTCAAGAAATCCGTCGTCCGCTTGGGTAATCACGTCCACAACGGCATTACCAATGCCTACAACCTGGTATTTATTCATAGGTTTTTGTCCTCGAATTGACAGAGATCGCGGATCAAACACGCCGCGCATTTGGGTTTACGGGCCACGCAAGTGTAGCGCCCGTGCAGGATAAGCCAATGATGGGCATGGCGTTGAAAATCAACTGGAATATTGTCCTCAATGGCGCGCTCCACCGCCACAACATCCTTGCCGGGGCAGATACCGCTACGGTTTCCAACCCGGAAAATATGCGTGTCCACGGCCTGTGCCGGGTGGCCCCACCACATGTTTAACACAACATTCGCGGTCTTGCGCCCGACACCGGGAAGGCTCTCAAGCGCGGCGCGTGAATTGGGCACTTCACCGCCATATTCTTCGACCAGAATACGCGCCATCTTGATCACGTTTTTGGCCTTGTTCCGATACAGGCCAATGGTCTTGATATGCTCGGTCACACCCGCTTCGCCGAGCGCCAGCATTTTTGCAGGCGTGTCAGCAATCTTGAACAACTCGCGGGTGGCCTTGTTCACCCCCGCATCCGTCGCCTGAGCGCTCAGCGCCACCGCAACAACAAGCGTATACACATTCACATGGTCAAGCTCGCCTTTGGGCTCGGCTTCCGCCGCCTCAAAACGGGTAAAAATCTCGCGGATCGTATGATAATCAAGCTGTTTTGCCATATACTCCCTATGCCGCACCTCTCCCAAGCTGGCAACCGCCTGTTGGACCCTTGTCGCGCCATGGCACGCATTGCGCAAAATTCGGGTCGCAAGATTAAGAAGCCGTTCATATTCTTGGCTTAGAAACATAAGGAACACGAGAAATGAACGCCGAGCCGCAACAAAGTTACCATTTCCAAGTGATGCGTCGGGCACTCGACCTGATCGATGCCGCCGAAGCACCGCTTTCACTGGAAGACTTGTCTGCCTCGATGGGAATGAGCCCCGCCCATTTTCAGCGTGTATTTTCAGCTTGGGTTGGCGTTAGTCCCAAACGCTATCAACAGTATCTGCAACTGGGGCAGGCCAAGAAGATGCTGGCCGAAAACATGACGACACTTCAGGTGTCGCATTCGCTGGGCCTATCCGGGTCTGGCCGTTTGCACGACCTTTTCGTGCGATGGGAGGCGATGAGCCCCGGAGAGTTCGCCCGCAAGGGTAACGATTTGGAAATCTTTTGGGGCTGGTTTGATAGCCCCTTCGATCTCGCCCTCGTCATGGGAACGTCCAAGGGCATTTGCGGCCTCGCCTTCGCCTCGGAAACGGGGACCGAGGCCGCGATGGAAGACATGCTCTCGCGCTGGCCCAATGCCCGCTTTACCGAAGATCCCACTTTGCTCAAGCCGCTCGTGGATGCCGCCTTCGCGCAAAAGGGGGAAACCGCGCTTCACATGATCGGCGCTCCCTTTCAGATCAAGGTGTGGGAGGCTCTGCTCGAAATCCCGAGCGGCCACGTCACCACCTATTCCGAGATCGCAGGCGCTATTGGCCATCCAAAGGCCGTTCGCGCAGTAGGCACCGCCGTTGGGCGCAACCCCGTAAGCTGGCTTATTCCCTGCCACCGGGCCTTGCGAAAATCCGGTGCGCTTGGCGGATATCACTGGGGTTTGCCCGTCAAACGCGCGCTTCTGGCTTGGGAAAGCGCACGCGCCGAAGCCTGATATCGCGCGGTTTTGCGCGATTTGCCGCCTATTTCCCCCATTTCTTTGCTTGGGGCCATGCCGGCTCTGGCCTATATTGCGGCGTATAACCGCAACAAAGCGGCATCTTGAAAGAGGCTAACGGGTAGCAAAATGGCAATCACCACGAAATTCACACTGGCGCTGGCCGCCGGTTCTTTGGCCCTTACTACGGCTTGTACTGATCCCGGCATGATCGGCGATCCGAATGATCCAGACAAAAACACCAAGCAGGGCGCCCTTCTTGGAGCGGGTCTGGGCGCAGCTTTGGGTGCCATCACAGCTGGCAGCGGAAACAGGGCCAAAGGGGCAGCCCTAGGTGCCGTGGTCGGCGCGGCAGGCGGCGTTGTCGCCGGCTCCATCCTTGACCGTCAAGCAGCAGATCTGCGCAATTCGGTCGGTAACGATGTGCAGGTCACCAACACAGGTGACCGTTTGATCGTGACCCTGCCACAAGACATTCTTTTCGCCACAGACAGCGCGTCGCTGCGCCCCGATCTGGTGCGCGATATCCGCGCAGTTGCGGGAAATCTCAACAGTTATCCCAACAGCACGGTTCAGGTTCTCGGCCACACCGACAACGTCGGCGACGCCGCCTATAATCAGGACCTCAGCTTCCGTCGGGCCAATGCTGTCTCGACACTCTTGATCAACGAAGGCGTCGCATCTTCGCGCGTTCAGCCGATGGGCCGGGGTGAGAACCAACCCGTCTCATCCAACTTGACCCCAGAGGGGCGCCAGCAAAACCGCAGGGTCGAAATTGTAATTCTGCCTAACGCCTAATTACCTTGAAACATGAAAAGCCCCTGTCATCACGCCGGGGCTTTTTCTTTGTGTATCATGGCCTTGTTACAGAACCTCGATCACATCTTTGTCGATGGACAATATGTAACCACGGCGCGCGACATTCTTAACCAAAAGCTCGCTGACCAACTGGTTTCCCAAAGTATCGCGCAAGCGCTTGACCCGCGTTGCCCCGGCGGCTTCATCACAATCGGCTGCCGTGCGGCCCGAGATTACGGCCTCAATTTCGGCCCCTGACAAAATGTCATCATCCATCCGCGCTTCTGCCAGAACGCTTAGGGTTTCCATGGCCGCCCCGGTCAGCTTGAACCCGAGGCTGTTAAGATAAACAGTGTTTTCTTCCCGGCTGATAAGGAGCGAACTCACTTGAATGCCCGCGCGTTCAATCTGTGCCATTCGGCGGTTGATAACCAGCAGCATGACAAGGAACACCAACGCCGCGACCAACATCGCGGTGGCAAAGATCAACAGGACGAAAATCACCATTCGATAGCTCTGAAACGTCTCGGCAAAGGTGGTCCCCGATTGCGCCAATATTTCCAAAAGCTTGATTTCCGCAGCACTCGTCAGATCGTCATTTTCGACGAAAATCTGCTCGACCTTGGCGTTAAAGCTGTTGGCATCGGGCAGTGTAAAAAACAGAACCAACGCCGCCGCCAAAAGCAAAGCGACAATGGCAACGATTCCGATTTGAACAATCCGCCCCGGCCGCAGCTCAGTAGCGGAGGAAGTAGTTTCCCGCACTGTTTTTCCTCTGATTCAGCCCGCCTTCTTCAAACACCGAAAGCACGTTGAGCAATATCCATCCATTCGCATTCAGTCGCTGGCTTACTTCGCCACGCGCGGCTTGCTTAGAACATTGTCCGCGAAGCTGCATAACTCCGTAGTGCAGCTTCAGCGGGTTGTCGCGCTTGGCCTTGTAGTCGGCAAAACAGGCCGCATCAGCAGCGCTGGCAGCAAACCCGATTCCAAGGCAGGCGACAATTAAAAGGCATATGCGTTTCATACCAACCACGATGAGCGACATTTGAACGTTATTCAATATCCATAGGCCCTTAACCGCGATGATATTCGATAACAGGGCGGTGTTATTGCCTGTCTGGCGCGCTTGGCCCGATCTTGGTGCCACAGCACAAACGCGGAATTCTCGCAGCTGCCACACAAATGAAATTGGACCCGGAAAAGGACAATACATATGTCACGCAAGTTCATAACCCTCGTCGTTGCCGCATCTATCGCCGTTAGCGGCGTCACTGCATCGCAAGTAGAAGCAGGCAACAAGCGCACCCGTAATATCATCGCCGGGGCGGCGGCTCTCGCGATCATCGGCGCCGCGATTGCCGACAGCAATAGCCGCAAGAACCGCGCACATGTTAGCACGCAAAACCTCCGCCCGCGCGGGCACCACCAAGGGCACAAGAACAACCGCCACGCCCCAAAACACGGGCACCAAGGCCGCAACCACAAAAAACCGATTGCACAAGCGCCGCGCCACCAGAGCCCACGTACCAATGTTCGGCCTCGCCCGTTGCCGCCCCGCGTTCACATGGGCGCGCTTCCCAACCGCTGCTTGAATAATGTGCAAACCCGTCGCGGGCCGGTTCGTCTCTATGGTGCCAATTGCCTGAACCGTCACTATAGCTCGGCAAACAAGCTGCCGAACAATTGCCGCCAAGTCGTGCGTACACGTAACGGCAACATCATTGGCTATAACCCCACCTGCGTTCAGCAGTTCCGCCATCAGGCCTACGTCAACGGACTTAACCGTCGCTAAAGGTTGAGGAGGCGGCACTTGTCGGACTATGTCGCTCAGTCCGTCACAGGTAAACCGCCCCGAGCAGAGGCACCCTCTTTGGTAGCAAAGGGGGTGCTTTCTTTTGTGCGAGTGTTTATGTATCCCTGCCGCATGAACATGCCTGATTTTACCTTTGAACAATCCGCACTGGCGCGTGGCTTCGCCTGCGTTGCCGGCGTCGATGAAGTAGGGCGCGGCCCCCTTGCCGGTCCTGTAACGGCGGCGGCTGTGATTCTCGATCCCAATCGAATTCCCGATGGGCTAAATGACTCAAAGAAATTAAGCGCGAAACGACGCGAAGTTCTCTATGACGAAATTCTCAGTTCTGCCGCCGTGTCCATCGGCGAGGCAAGCGTTGAGGAAATTGACGAGATCAATATTCTGCGGGCCTCACACCTTGCAATGGAGCGAGCTGTGGCGGGTCTTGAAACTGCGCCAGATCATCTGCTCATTGATGGGAATATGATCCCCTCCGGTTTCTCGCAATCCGCCGAAGCAATTGTTAAAGGTGACGCACGTTCTGTGTCGATTTCAGCGGCCTCAATTGTGGCCAAAACATGGCGAGATCGAGGCATGTGGGCTTTGGCGCAACAGTTCCCCGGTTACGGTTGGGAGACCAACGCCGGATATGGATCAAAAAGCCACATGGACGCGCTTCGAAATCTTGGTCCGACCCCACATCATAGACGGTCTTTCAAACCGGTCCACAATATCTTGTATCAACAGAAAAATCTAAGTGGCTGATTCAAAAAGAATTTGACCGCGAATCGGCAATGACTCATCTTTGTCTCAACAACTGAGCGCACAAAACAGCGCCGGGACAGAGGCAGAAAATGACCAAGACCAAAACCCCCACGAGCGCTGCTGCGCTCCCCCTAAACACGATTCTGGAAGGCGATTGCATCGAAGCGATGAATGCGTTGCCCGCAAATTCCATCGATCTGATTTTTGCCGACCCGCCCTATAACTTACAACTCAAGGGCGATTTGCACCGCCCCGACAATTCCAAGGTTGATGCGGTTGATGACCATTGGGACCAATTCGACAGCTTCAAGGTTTATGACAAGTTTACCCATGAATGGCTCAAAGCTGCCCGTAGATTGCTGAAACCAAATGGCGCGCTATGGGTCATTGGGTCGTATCACAACGTTTTCCGCATGGGTTCGGAACTGCAAAACCAAGGGTTCTGGATTCTGAACGATGTGGTTTGGCGCAAGTCTAATCCGATGCCGAATTTTCGGGGCAAGCGTTTCACCAACGCCCATGAAACACTGATCTGGGCCAGCAAGTCAGAAGGTGCCAAATACACTTTCAACTACGAAGCGCTCAAATCCTTGAACGAGGGCATCCAGATGCGCTCGGATTGGGTTATCCCTATCTGCAACGGTGGTGAACGTCTCAAAGATGAAAACGGAGACAAGGCGCACCCGACACAAAAACCGGAAGCTTTGCTACACCGCGTTCTTGTTGGCACGACGAACCCGGGCGATGTCATCCTCGACCCTTTCTTTGGCACCGGCACCACCGGCGCTGTGGCCAAAATGCTTGGGCGTGATTTTATCGGGATCGAACGCGAGGAAGCGTACCGGAAAGTCGCCCTGAAGCGTCTGTCGAGAATCCGCAAATTTGACCGCGAAGCTTTGGAAGTGACGACATCCAAACGCGCCGAACCTCGTGTTCCCTTTGGTCAACTTGTCGAGCGCGGCATGTTGCGGCCGGGAGAAGAGCTTTATTCCCTCAATGGTCGCCACAAGGCCAAGGTCCGCGCAGACGGCACGCTTATCGGTGACGATATCAAGGGCTCGATCCATCAGGTCGGTGCTCACTGTGAAGGCGCGCCCTCCTGCAACGGCTGGACCTACTGGGGGATCAAACGCGACGGGAAAACCGTTCCAATCGACCTTTTCCGCCAACAAATCCGCTCAGAAATGCGCAACTAAATTTAGCGAACACCGCCGGTGCCTGTGGCCTGACGCCAGGCACTTTAACTGCCCCGTATCTTTCCGATACGGGGCGTTTTTTCATTCGTGCTTGGGAAGTGTGTTTTCCAACGCCATTTCCAACGGCGACCAGTCCTCGATCTCAAGTCTCACAGGCAAGCTCAGCACCTTGCTCCTGTGCTGCATCGGTAAGCGCACCGCATCTTTCTCGGTCGTAACCAACTGCGCGCCCAATGACTTGGCGCGCGCCTCAAGCCTGGCAAAGAGCGCAGGCGTCAACTCCTGATGATCTTCAAGTGACTGGGTCTCAACGAGATCTGCACCCAGATCGCGAAGTGTGAGGAAAAATTTTTCTGGGTGTCCAATTCCCGCAAACGCAAGGAACTTTTGCCCTGCCCAGTCCATTCCAGTTTGCAGCGGCACGAGCGCCCCTCGCATATGCGGAACACATATGCTTGCCCCCCATCGTCTGAAGAACTCTTGTTGCGCATCCGACGGGCCGATCGAGAGCAATAGGTCAGCGCGCTTGAGCCCTTCGGCAACGGGTTCGCGAAGCGGTCCGGCAGGAATGCACCGGCCATTGCCAAAGCCTTTCACGGCGTCCACGACAATGATCGAGATATCCTTGCGGACAGACGGATTTTGAAACCCGTCGTCCAGTAGAATGATATCAGCGCCCACAGCCGCGGCTTTTCTACATCCTTCCAACCGGTCCTTTGAAACCCACGTTGGCACGAACGCTGCCAGCAGCAGAGGCTCGTCGCCAGTCTGACCCGCGTTGTGGCTGCGTTCGTGCACCTCTTCTGGCCCGTCGAGTGTTCCACCGTAACCGCGCGAAACCGCATGTGGAGACAGTCCTTTACCTAAGAGATACTGCGCCACGGCAATGACTGTTGGAGTTTTGCCGGTGCCGCCAGCGTTCAAATTACCGACACAGATCACAGGGCAATCAATCGCTTTGCCCCTGCTTGCGACACGCCGCGCCGTGGCCCTTGCATAAAGGCCACCCAACGGCGAAAGCAGCCGCGCCAAAAGCGTGGGCTCGGACGGGGACGTAAACCAAAAGTCAGGTGCGCGCATTAAGACAGCTCCAACGCATCAAGGGTATCAAGCAAAAGGTCAACGACACGGTCCGTCACTTCAGCACCTTCAGACGCCAATTCCCATCCCGCCGACGCCATCTGTGCAGCTTGGTCTGGGGCCAGCAGGTTTTGCAACGCTGACGACAGACTATCCGCATCCTTTACGATCCGCGCCGCTCCTGCCTTGGCGAACCTAGAGTAGGTGGTCAAATAGCGGCTCACATGCGGCCCGTAAAGAACTGCTGAACCAAGAGCGGCGGGCTCATAAGGATCACCGCCCCCATGCCCCGGAGTTAACGAACTTGCCATAAACGTTACCGGGGAGAGGCGATACCAGAGCCCTAAATCGCCCCATGTGTCGCCAAGTAAGACCTGACAAGCCTCGTCAGGCACTTCTCCTTCTGACCAAACAGCGGTATTGAACCCTCTTTGCTTCAACACGTCTAAGAACTCTTCACCATCCGTTTCGTCGTCGGGCACAAGGATCAACAAAAGGCGCAGAGCGTATCGGCTGACTTTGCGATGGCAATCCAAGATCGCCTCAAGCTCACTCCGCTGAACCATCGCAGCAAGCCACACCGGACGCCCTGCCAATATCTGCCCCATTTCCTCACGCTCGTTCTCAGCGCATGACAAGGCGAGGCCGCCTTCCTGCATAGGTCCAGTCACCTCGACAATCTCTTGAGAAACGCCGAGCCTTTTCAACATTTGGCCGGCAGTGCCGGTGCGCGCCAAGACAGTGTCAAATGCGCGCAAATTCGCTCGCGTAAGCTCTGGCAGCCAACGTTGTCGCACCTCCTTTAATCCCTCTGCGTCAACATCGACGAGGAATAGCGGAATCCCGTTCTCTTCGGCCTTGTGGATCAATGCAGGCATAAAATGACCACCAGTCCAAACGCAGACATCAGGCTTCCAATGAGCCAAAAACGCTTCGCTGCTTTGGATGCTGTCTTCTGGGAAATCTTGCCAATAGACCCACTCATCTAACTTTTCAGGTTTCGAGATGCCTTTTGGAACGCTCAGGACTAGGCTCAATGCAGGCACCTGCATACGTAACCTCGCCGCGACCTGCATTATCGCGGACAGCCGCGTTGAAGACGTAACATGCACCCAGAGAACCGGCCCGTCAGGCCGGCTCACCCCAAGCTCTAATGGCAATTTAGGCTTGCGGCGCGCAAAAGCCAAATAGGCCGAAAGAGAGACAGATCGTCTTGCAGTCATAGTGTTCAGCCAGACGTCCGAAGTGACATGGTCGGCAACGTCACGATGACAGACAGCTCCGCTGTCTTCTCTTCAAGGACACCACGAAACCGGTTTGGCAAAATCAATGTCCCCCAAATGTTGCACAACATTCCCCAACCTAAGCGAATGCTACGGTCGGTCAAGGCGAGACAAAGCTGCCCTACTGCGACTTGACCTTCTTCGTCATGCGTCAGAAAAGCTTGTACAGCCGGAGGACACCCGATGAAACCTTTCCTCGTCTTGCAATTGCGCCCGGAAACAGAGGCGTCAGATGACGAATTCGAAGCGATCCTTCGCAAAGGACAGCTTTCAGAGCAAAATGCACATCGCATCAGGTTAGACCAAGACCGCCTCCCTCGGGATTTGTCGCTGGAGGATTATTCAGGCGTGATTGTCGGTGGCGGCCCCGGCTGTGTTAGCGACCGAGAAGACGATAAATCAGAGATCGAAGCTCGAATAGAACGTGCTGTCTTATCGTTAATGCCAGAAGTCACTACACGTGATTTTCCATATTTGGGCTGCTGCTACGGGATTGGGATTCTCGGACATCACCTTGAAGGCAATGTAAGCAAGACACGTTATGGCGAAGCCGTTGGCACAACGGACTGTGCCTTGACTGATGACGGTCGAAACGACCCGATTTGCAATGGGATGCCCGAACGGTTTCAAGCCTTTGTCGGACACAAAGAAGCACTACAATCTTTGCCCAACGGTTGTGTGCATCTGATTGCCTCCCCAACCTGCCCTTTCCAGATGATACGTTTTGGCAAAAACGTTTATGCCACTCAGTTCCATCCCGAAGCCGATCCTGACGGCTTTGAAACCCGGATTAAAATCTACAAGGATCGTGGTTACTTTCCGCCCGAGGCGGCTTCCGACTTGATCGAAACCTGTCGCGCCGCAGATGTCTTTGCACCTGAACTCATTCTAAAGAATTTCGTGACCCGATACGCGCAACACTAACTCCATGGCCTTTAGGCTCTTGGCATTTGCCAAAATTGGGCGCATTCTGGATTTGATCAAATTTTTGCCCAACCGGAGGTATGCTCGAAATGAAAGACGACAACTTTCTGAAAGAGAACAACGCAAAGCACATGTGGCACCCGATGGGTCACCCCAGCGACAGCCTTGAAAACCCGCCAACCATTATCAAGACAGCTCATGGCGTGAACATCACCGACCTTGACGGGCATCAGGTGGTCGATGCTGTTGGCGGGCTTTGGTGTGTCAATCTTGGCTACTCAAACGATGTCGTGAAAGACGCGATTGCCAAGCAACTCTATGACTTGCCATATTACTCTGCGTTTGCCGGGTCGACCAATCCAGCCGCGATCGAAGCCTCATATGCCGTGCGGGAGTTCTTTGCAGACGACGGCATGTCGCGCGTGTTCTTTACATCCGGCGGTTCGGATTCGGTCGAAACCGCGCTGCGCCTCGCAAGACAGTATCACCGGCTTAGAGGAGAGCCTACACGCACCAAATTCCTTTCGTTGAAAAAGGGCTATCACGGCACGCATTTCGGCGGCGCCTCGGTGAACGGAAACAACCGCTTTCGCATCAACTATGAACCGCTCTTGCCCGGCTGCTTTCACTTGCCGAGCCCCTATACCTATCATAACCCATTCAACGAAACCGACCCGGCAAGGCTCGCACAACTCATCGCGCAGGCAATGGAAGACGAAATCGCATTCCAAGGCGCCAACACCATTGCCGCTTTCATTATGGAACCGATCCAGGGTGCCGGCGGGGTCATCGTTCCAGACGCCAGCTTTATGAGGCTGATGCGCGAGATCTGTGACCGCCATGGCATTTTGCTTATCTCTGATGAAGTTATCACCGGGTTCGGTCGCACGGGCGATTGGTCCGGTGCGCGCCATTGGGGGGTAAAACCCGATATGATGACCACGGCCAAAGGTATCACTAGCGGCTATTTCCCCGTGGGTGCCGCCTTGATGAGCGACAAGGTGGCTGAAGTGTTTGAAAACGACAAGACAGGTGAAGGCGCAATCTTTCACGGTTATACCTACTCGGCCCATCCCGTGGGTGCGGCTGCAGTCACGGCATGTCTCTCTGAGACGCTGCGCCTAGATACCAAAACAAACGCTGCCGCACGCGGCACACAGCTTTTCGAAGGCGTAAAAAAGCTTGCCGAAAAGCATGATATCATCGGCGACATTCGTGGTGGCCATGGGCTGATGACTGGCGTTGAAATCGTTTCAGACAAATCAATGAAAACGCCCATGGATATGCCAACGATGAAACGTATCCACAAAACGGCATACAAGGCCGGCGCGATGGTGCGGCTTGGGGCGCATAACATCTTGATGTCTCCCCCGCTCACTATCTCCGAGACAGAAGTGCAAACGATCCTCAACGCGCTCGATGCGGGGTTCAGCGCCGTTTAACGATCGGCAATTCCAGCCATGGCATAAGCCGGCCAGAGCAACGCCTTCCGAAACCGCCCAAGTGGAAAACGCTTGGGCGGTTTTTTCAAAAATGCGGGCATCTGATGTTCAGAGTTACGCCCCAGAAGAATTTGCGCCACTTGCACGCCGCAATAGCTGCCCATCGCTACGCCATTGCCATGGTAACCGAACGCCGCAAAAACCCCTGGCATGTCCTCAACTGGCGCGCAAAACGGAGTCAGGGCCGGAGCCAGACAAACCATGCCGGACCAATAGTACGGCGTTTCCACATCCCGCCACGCTGGAAACATCTTTTCAAAGTCTCGTCGGATCGCGCGTTGGATCCCTTGGTCCGAGCGCGGGGTCGATCTCAGTCCCCCTCGCATACCAAACAAAAACCGATTGTCCGGCATCAAACGAAAATAGTGCAACAAATTTCGCGTGTCATAGGCCATTTGACGACTTGTCCAACCTGCGGCCTCACGCTCGTGTTTTTCCAAGGGGCGGGTCACGATCACACTCGATTGCGCCGGAAGGTATCGCCCGGCCATCCAATCAGGCAGATCGTCACTTGAGTATCCGTTCGTCGCAAGTATCACACGGTCGCATTCCACAGGGATCGTGCCACACTCAAGTTGATATCCACCTGCGATTTTTTGAAACCCTGTCACAGGTGCATCGCCCACGACCAACGCACCTTCGGATTCGGCGGCGCGCAGAAGCCCGAGAAGGTATTTTCGCGGGTGAAGCCCAAAGCCGCTTGGGATCGTCATCGCGCCGTGGAATGGGCCATCGAGGCCTTGGTGCCTCAACTCATCCTTGGCCATCACACGCGCTGCCAGGCCATAGTTTTCTTGCACTGACGCGGCTACATTCTTGAACCCAGCACGCGATGCTGTATGCGCCAGTATCGTTTCGCCAATTGAGTGCGTGTCTGCTTCTATCTCCTGACATTTTAGAAACTTGGCGACATGTTCAATCGCGCGTTTTTCAGTTTGACGCCACAACAACCGCTCGGGTTTTCCAAAGGCGCGATCCATCTGGGCATCATCCAATTTCGAGCCACCCAGACAACAAAAGCCACCGTTGCGTCCGGACGCGCCCCATCCCGGAAACTTGGAATCCAAAACTGTGACGCTGACACCATTTCGGGCTAATTCAAATGCCGCCGAAAGGCCGGTAAAGCCTGAGCCGATAATGGCAACTTCTGTTTTATGGGGGCCCGACAAAGGCGGGCGCCTAAGGAGCTTGTTAGGAACCTCCTCAGCCCAAAAACACCGCTCGATCCGGTCATCTGAATAAGCGTGTTCAGCGAACAGTCGCTTCATCCGTCCGCACGAATTGCTGCTTGCTCATCGGCTTGCTGTCTAACCGATGCGCGCTTGGAAATGAGCGACGCGGAGATCACGCCAACAGTAACGATGCAGATCATAATCGTAGAGAGCGCATTGATTTCTGGGCTGACCCCAAGGCGAACAGCCGAGAATATCTTGATCGGCAGGGTTGTCGCGGACGGACCAGAAGTAAAGGAAGCGATTACCAAGTCATCAAGCGACAATGTAAACGCCAAAAGCCAACCCGAAATCACCGCGGGAGCGATAATGGGGAGTGTAACCAAACGAAACGCTTCGAATGGAGAGCAACCCAGATCAAGTGCTGCTTCCTCAAGGGAACGATCAAAGCTAACCAGCCTGGAGGACACGACAACGGAAACGTAGCACATAGAGAAGGTCGTATGCGCAAGGATGATCGTAACAATCCCGCGGTCGAGCCCGATACCAATGAACAGAAGCAAAAGCGACAGCCCGGTAATCACCTCTGGCATAACCAACGGCGCATAGATCATGCCGGAGAAAAAGTGCGGCCCAAAAAGCGTCCCGATCGGACCAGAACATAAGCCGCCATAGTGCCAAGCACGGTCGCGAAGGTCGACGAAACCACAGCAACTTTAACCGTCACCCAGGCCGCGTTCAAAAAGGCCTCGTTCTGAAACAGTTCACCATACCATTTCGTGCTAAACCCGGCCCAAACCGTCACCAGCTTTGACGCGTTGAAGCTATAGATCACCAAGATGACCATGGGCAAATAAAGAAACGCAAACCCTAGCGTAAGCGAGGTTGCGTTGAACCAGGAGAACCGTCTCATCCGTCTGCCTCCCTGCTCTTTTGTTCGTTTCTCTGAAACAGGATAATCGGAATGATCAGGATCAAGAGGAGGATTACCGCAACCGCGCTCGCAACTGGCCAATCGCGGTTGTTGAAGAATTCTTCCCACAACACCTTGCCGATCATAAGTGTTTTCGAACCGCCCAGAAGCGACGGGATCACAAACTCGCCCAGCGCGGGAATAAAGACGAGGAAGCACCCCGCAATAATACCGTTTTTCGAAAGCGGGATCGTTATCAGCCAAAAGGCCTCTATTCGCGAACATCCGAGGTCTTCCGCGGCTTCAAGCAACGACCCATCAAGCTTTTCCAGCGCGGAATAGATCGGCAAGATCATGAAGGGCAAATAGGTATACACGATGCCAATATAGACCGCCGAGTTGGTATTCAGAATGGTAAGCGGCTCAGAGATCACACCGGTCCACATCAGAAACTGGTTCAAGACCCCTTCCTGACTCAGGATTCCCATCCACGAGTACACCCGGATCAGGAAACTGGTCCAGAACGGCAAGATCACCAGCATCATGAGGGTGGGACGCCATTCATCCGGCGCTTGCGCCATGGCATAGGCGATTGGATAGCCAACGATCAGGGTCAAGATCGTTGAAACGAGCGCGATTTTGAGGCTGGAAAGATAGGCTTTCCAATACAGATCATCGCTTGTCAGAAACCAGAAATTTTCTAGGTCTAACTCAGCAAAGAAGCTCTTTAACCCCGCCCAGCCTTGGGAAAGGTCCAAATACGGCGCGTAGGGTGGGCGGGCGATCGCTGCATCCGACAACGCAATTTTAAAAACGATCACGAAGGGGATCAGAAACAGCGCCAGAAGCCAGATATAAGGAACCGCAATCAGAAAAGCGCGCCGCATCTTTATCCCTCCAGCACGACAGCAGCAGTGTCAGTCCAGCTCAGCCAGACCTTGTCTTCCCACGTGAACTGCCGCCTAGAAAGACGTCTAGTATTGGCGGCCTGCGCTTTGATGAT
This sequence comes from Rhodobacteraceae bacterium D3-12, assembly GCA_025916135.1. Classification (NCBI taxonomy): domain Bacteria; kingdom Pseudomonadati; phylum Pseudomonadota; class Alphaproteobacteria; order Rhodobacterales; family Roseobacteraceae; genus Phycobium; species Phycobium rhodophyticola. The sequence continues at coordinate 3,966,907 of CP104793.1, forward strand.
CTGACCATTGTGCAATCGGACGTGATATGTCGACCGGTTCCCAAGATAGGCGATGTCGTGAACTTCTCCTTCGACCACATTCGCTGCATCACTGGGCTTTTCAGCAGAAATTGAAACTTTCTCCGGCCGGATCGCAATGTGACACGTAGCATTTCCACCTAGTTCTTTAGTGGTCTTAGCGCGCAGTGTTGGCTGCCCTTCGGCAAAGCTGATTTCATATGCGTCACCTTCTTTTCGGGCGGTGCCGTTGATGATATTTACGTCTCCGATAAAGTCCGCGACATAAACCGAATTAGGGGCTTCGTAGATTTCTGCAGGCGTCGCTGCCTGAATGATCTGGCCATGGTCCATCACAGCAACACGGCTCGCAACGGTCATCGCTTCTTCCTGATCGTGGGTTACGATGACAAACGTGGTGCCGGTCTTCTCTTGAATATCCATAAGCTCAAACTGGGTTTCTTGCCTCAGCTTCTTGTCAAGCGCGCCCAGCGGCTCATCCAGGAGCAAGAGTTTAGGCGCCTTGGCAAGCGACCGCGCCAGTGCAACGCGTTGGCGTTGGCCACCGGAGATTTGGTGGGGCTTACGTCTGGCGAATTTTTCGAGCCGGGTCAGCTTGAGCATTTCGTCAACGCGCGCTGCGATTTCTGCCTTGTCCGAACTGCCGCGCTTGAGCCCGAAGGCGATATTGTCCCAGATCGACAGATGCGGAAACAGCGCATAGGACTGAAACATCATGTTAACCGCACGCTTATTTGGCGGGATTGGCGCAATGTCTTGCCCGGCAAGCAGAATTGATCCCTCAGTCGGAGTTTCAAACCCCGCGAGCATCCGCATCAGAGTCGTCTTGCCACAACCCGACGGCCCGAGCAGCGCAAAGAATTCCCGCTCGAAAATGTCGATCGTCAGGTCGTCGATCGCTGTGAAATCACCAAACCGCTTGGTCACATTTCTAAATTGGATCAACGGCTTTTCCGCAGGATCATTCCAAGGCGCAAATACTGATTGTGTCATCCTGCTCTCCTGATGAAAGGGGCTCACAACTGAAAGCCAGTGCGAGCCCCTTTGTGAGCTTATGTGCCCGATTTGATTTTCGTCCACATCCGGGTGACGACCCGCTGCACTTTTGGTGGGTAGGGCCTCGTCGTATAGAGCGTTTTCATCGCTGCCTCAGTTGGGTAGATCGCCGGATCACCAATCACCTCCTGCTCAAGATGTTGCTGGCTCGCTTTGTTGCCATTGGCGTAATAAACATAGTTCGAAGCCGCAGCCATGTTTTGAGCATTCATGATAAAGTCCAAAAACTTGTGTGCTGCATCGGGGTTTGGCGCATCCACCGGAATTGCCATCTGATCGAACCACATGAGCGAGCCTTCTCTGGCAGCGTTATATGCAAGCTTGACGCCGTTACCGGCCTCATCCGCGCGTTCGCGCGCCTGAAGAATGTCACCGGACCAACCGAACGACACGCAAATGTCGCCATTCGCCATTGCGTTGATGTATTCCGAACTGTGAAATTTTTGGACAAAGGGCGCCACGGCGGCCAGAACAGGCTCCGCTTTGGCAAGGACTTTGGGGTCATGGCTGTCGGGGTTTTCACCAAGATAGGCTAGCGCCGCTGGGATCATCTCAACCGGGGCATCAAGGAAATGAACGCCACAAGCGGCCAGTTTTTCCATGTTAGCCGGATCAAAAATCAGCGCGAGACTATCAATAGGTGCGTCATCGCCCAGCACCTCTTTGACCTTACCGACATTCACGCCAATGCCAGTCGTCCCCCACATATAGTTGATAGAGTATTCGTTGTTCGGGTCGTATTGCGCGGTACGCTGCTCAACAACGTCCCACATGTTTTTCAAGTTGGGCAGTTTTGATTTGTCGAGCTTTTGAAAGGCGCCCGCGGCGATCTGGCGTTGCAGGAACGTGCCCGAAGGGACCACAATGTCGTAACCGGATCCGCCAGCCAGCATCTTGGTTTCCAAAATTTCATTGCTGTCGAATACGTCATAGATCAGCTTGATCCCGGTATCTGCTTCAAATTTCTTCAGCAGATCTTCGTCGATGTAATCCGACCAGTTATAAACGCGTACTTCTTCGCCACTTACAGATCCGGCCGCCAAAGCCAGAGCCGCAGCAGCTGCGAACAGTTTCTTCTTCATGATGGTCTCCCTATTACGAGGTCATTCGCCTCTTGCGTAGAAATTTGATCAATTTTTTCGCCGCATGCAACATAGCATTCTTATCACACCCCGGCTAAACTCGACATCAGGCTACAAACAAGCAATCAGAACAGGCGCATATGATGAAAATTCAGGCAACCGAGAATGCGAGCGAGGCAACCCCTTCACGCGCGCCGGTTCCTGCGCATGTGATCGCATATCAAAAACTTCGCAAGTTGATTTTGTTTGGCGAAATCGCGCCAGGGCAGCCGGTAACGATTCAGGGCCTGGTCGACACACTCGGCGCTGGAATGACCCCCGTTCGCGAAGCCATCCGGCGGCTAACTGCCGAAGGCGCTTTGGAGTTTCAGGGCAACCGTCGAGTCTGCGTGCCACAGCTCACTCAAGGGAATATAGATGAGCTCATCTTTGCAAGGCAGGCAATTGAGCCTGAAATGGTGCGTCGCGCCGCAGAGCGCATCACCGCCAGCGATCTTGCCCGATTGAACGATATTGACCAGCGACTCGATGCGGCTATCGCAAAAGGCGATGTTGGGGCATATCTTGAGCTGAACTACAGGTTTCACTACGCGATTTACGAACTGGCCGAAGCTCCGATCCTGCAAGCGTTGGCCGACGGGCTCTGGCTTCGCTTTGGCCCTTCGTTGCGCGTTGTTTGTGGCCGCCTCGGAACGCAAAACCTGCCGGACCAACACAAAGAAGCGATCGAAGCGATGGCGCAAGGGCAAATTGAAGTCGCGGCCGAAGCAATGCGCCGGGACGCGGTTCAAGGCATGGAACAAGTCCGTCGCGCTTTTGCTGACTAAGAATTTTGCCGCGATTCGATTGACAGTAAAAAATTTGATCATATTCTGGCTGCAGATTCTTCGTTCTTTGTAAACGCATCAGAAAGGCCCTAAGAATGGCAACGATTACCAATCACATGCCCACAGCCGAACTTCAGGCTCTTGATGCAGCGCATCACATGCACCCTTTCACTATGGGTGATGACCTCTCGAAAAAGGGCGCACGCGTTATTACGAGGGCCGATGGAGTTACGCTAACAGATAGCGAAGGCAATCAAATTCTCGATGCAATGGCCGGGCTTTGGTGTGTGAATATCGGCTATGGTCGTAATGAGCTTGCCGACGCCGCTGCCCGCCAGATCCGCGAATTGCCTTACTATAACACCTTCTTCCAAACGACGCATGTGCCTGCCATTGCTCTTGGCGCGAAGCTTGCTGAACTGGCGCCTGGCGATTTGAACCATGTCTTCTTTGCAGGGTCAGGGTCCGAAGCCAACGACACCAATATCCGTATGGTGCGCACGTATTGGGCGCAAAAAGGTCAGCCGGAGAAGAAGATCATCATCTCTCGCAAGAACGCCTACCATGGATCATCAGTGGGCAGCGCATCGCTTGGCGGCATGCCCCCCATGCACGCGCAAGGCGGCCTTCCGATACCGGACATCCACCACATTGATCAGCCCAATTGGTGGGCCGAAGGGGGCGACAGCTCGCCCGAAGAGTTCGGCCTGCAACGCGCCCGCGCGCTGGAAGAGGCCATACACGAACTCGGAGAAGACAAGGTTGCGGCCTTTATTGCTGAGCCGATTCAAGGCGCGGGCGGTGTGATTGTCCCGCCTCAGACCTATTGGCCCGAAATCCAACGCATCTGTGACAAGTATGAGATTCTTCTGATTGCTGACGAAGTGATTTGTGGATTTGGACGCACGGGGCAATGGTTCGGCAGTCAAAGCCTGAATATCCGCCCCGATATCATGACAATCGCCAAAGGGCTAAGCTCGGGCTATGCGCCGATTGGCGGGTCGATGGTATCAGACGAAGTCGCTAGCGTGATCAATGCCTGCGAATTCAATCATGGCTACACCTATTCCGGCCATCCGGTTGCCGCGGCGGTCGCGCTTGAAAACCTGCGCCTGATGGAAGAGGAAAAAATTGTCGAAAAGGTTGGCGCGGAAACTGCCCCTTATCTCAAGGCAAAATGGGATGGTCTTGTCGAGCATCCGCTTGTAGGCGAAGCAAAAATCTTTGGCATGATGGGGTCGATTGCCTTGACACCGCACAAGGAAAGCCGCGCCGCTTTTGCTGCGGGCGCCGGAACCGCAGGGCTTGCTTGTCGCGAGCGTTGCTTTGCCAATAACCTGATCATGCGCCACGTTGGCGACCGGATGGTGATTTCGCCGCCGCTTGTCATCTCGAAAGATGAGATCGATTCTATGATTGAACGGGTCTGGACATCGCTGGATGAGTGTCATGCCCAGTTGAAAAATGACGGGTTAATGAAGGCGGCGAGCTAAGGAGCGTCAAATCGCACGCTTCCGGCCTCGGCTGCTGCCTTTTTCTTGGTCAATTGGTGGATTTTGCCCTCAAATGACGCAAATTGGTTGCATTGTGGTTTTGCACCCGTTTTAGTTGGTGACCAAGAAAAAGGGCAAAGCCCGTATAATTGAACCAACAGGGAGCCAGTTTTGGCCGCTTCGCAGAACTCAGATGCGTTCGTCGAATTCGAACGCGTGCAAAAAAGCTATGACGGGGAATCTCTCGTCGTCAAAGACCTTAACCTGACAATGCCAAAGGGCGAGTTTCTGACCATGCTGGGGCCATCCGGGTCTGGCAAGACAACTTGCCTTATGATGCTCGCCGGTTTCGAGACCGCAACCCATGGCGAGATCAAGCTTGACGGACAGCCGATCAATAACATCCCACCGCATAAGCGCGGTATCGGGATGGTGTTCCAGAATTACGCGCTGTTTCCGCACATGACGATCGAAGAGAACCTGTCTTTTCCTCTGGAAGTGCGCAACATCGGCAAATCCGACCGTGAGGCCAAGATCAAACGCGCGCTGGATATGGTGGAAATGGGCGCCTTTGGTGCGCGTCGACCAGCGCAGCTTTCTGGTGGTCAGCAACAGCGGATCGCCCTAGCCCGCGCATTGGTGTTTGAGCCTGAACTGGTTTTGATGGATGAACCACTTGGCGCGCTCGACAAGCAATTGCGCGAAAAGATGCAGTTCGAGATTACCCACCTTGCTCATAACCTCGGTATCACAGTGGTTTATGTGACCCACGACCAAACCGAAGCTCTGACCATGTCAGACCGTGTTGCCGTGTTCGAGGATGGCCGAATTCAACAACTCGATCCGCCAGATACGCTTTATGAAGAACCGAAGAATAGCTTCGTGGCCCAGTTCATAGGCGAAAACAACACGCTCGAAGGCGTCGTCAAGGAGATCAACGGCGAGGTTGCCCTTGTTCAGTTGGATGACGGGGGGCTTATTGATTGCAAGCCGATCAACGTCAGCAAACCCGGCGAGCGCACGCGTGTTTCGATCCGCCCGGAGCGGGTGGAATACAACAAGGACCGCCTTCAGGAAGGTGTGCACACGCTGAAGGCCGAAGTGCTTGAATTCATCTACATGGGCGACATTTTTCGCACGCGACTGCGCGTGGCGGGGAATGACGAATTTATCGTCAAAACCCGGAACGCTCCTGATCAGGAGCGCCTGAAACCCGGACAGCAAATCGAAATCGGTTGGCTGCCTCAGGACTGCCGGGCGCTTGACGCCTAAATAGCGGAATTGCCGGGCGCTTGATACGTCCCGGTTTAACCCAGGCGCGACCAATGCCCGGAAAGTTGTGCCATGTATCAGAAACCGGGAGACTAGGGAGTACCAAATGAAATTTACAAAAACTCTCCTTGCCAGCACCGCCTTTGCCTTTGTGGCAAACGTTGCAACGGCAGGTGAAATCACTGTGGTAAGCTGGGGCGGTTCCTATACCAAGTCTCAGGTTGAAGCCTATCACAAGCCTTGGATCGCCAAGACTGGCAATAGCATCGTGTCAGAAGACTACAACGGTGGTCTGGCCGAAGTGAAAGCCCAAGTTGAAGCAGGCAATGTGACCTGGGATCTTGTGGATGTGGAGCTGTCGGATGCTGTGCGCGGCTGTGACGAAGGGTTGCTGGAACCCATCGACAAGTCGATCTTGCCGCCCGCCCCCGATGGCACCCCTGCCGAGCAAGACTTCCTTGAAGGTGCGCTGCCTGAGTGTGCGGTTGCCAACATCGTTTGGTCGACCGTCTTCGCCTATGACAGCTCAAAAACCGAAGGCGTTGGCGGCATCGTGGACTTCTTTGACCTTGAGAAGTTCCCGGGCAAGCGCGGTCTTCGTAAATCGCCCAAGGCGACCCTTGAAATGGCTCTGATGGCCGATGGCGTTGCCCCCGGCGACGTTTACGAAGTGCTGAGCACTGCCGAAGGTGTTGACCGGGCGTTTGCCAAGCTCGACACCATCAAAGATTCGGTTGTCTGGTGGGAAGCGGGCGCACAGCCGCCGCAGCTTCTGGCTGATGGCGAAGTGGTTATGACCACGGCTTATAACGGCCGTATCTTCAACGCTGCGATTGCCGAAAACAAACCTTTCGTTGTGAACTGGGACGCGCAAATCCTTGACTTTGACCTCTGGGTCATCCCCAAAGGCGCGCCGAACAAGGGACCTCGCATTGGAATTCCTTGCCTACTCGACCGACACTCAGCGTCTGGCCGATCAGGCGGCTTGGATCTCGTATGGTCCGGCACGTAAATCTTCGGGTGCAATCGTTGGTAAGTTCAACGACGGCAAAACCGAAATGGCGCCCCACATGCCAACATCGGAAGCTGCGCTCAAAAAAGCGCTGGTCAACGATTTTGAATTCTGGGCCGACAATCAGGACGAGCTGAACGAGCGTTTCAACGCTTGGCTGGCAAGCTAATCCGACCCTAAAAATCGGGAAGAGGGCCTGTGTCCTCTTCCCACCTTGCAAAGACCAAACCCAAGGCGTTGCCAAACATGAGTGATACATCCGGCCCCATCATTGCCGCCGACGGAACCCCGCTTAAGAAAAAGCTGGCTCAGACCTTGTTTCGCTCTCGTGTGCGCGCCTTTGGTTTGGTTTTTCCCCTTCTTGCCTTCATCTTGATCGCCTTCATCGTTCCGATCATCAGCCTTTTGACCCAGGCCGTATATGACGGCGAATATGCCGATGCGATGCCGCTGACATCGCAAGCGGTCAGCACGTGGGATGGCACTTCGGAACCGACCGAGGAGATGTACAAGGCCGCGGTTCAGGACATTCTTGTTGCAATGTCGATCGAACGGCCGTTGCCGACCAAGGCTGCGGCTCGGTTGAACCGCGAGGTGTCGGGCGCGACCTCGATGACCAAGCGGCTGATCCGGGCGATTGGCAAATTCGAGCTGACCTATGACGGCAAGGAACAGCGCGTTTCTTCGATCGTCCGTGAGTTGGAAAAAGAGGACGAAAACGACAACCCGATCCTCTCGCCCGCGGAGCGCGGAAGATCGGTGAGGCGCTCGCTGCACAAGCCGTTGCGAAATATGCGCCGATGAAACCGCTGGCCGTGAAGGCCGACAAGAAATGGGGCGACATCGAGTATTGGCGGGGCATGAAGGTGGCTGCCAAGAAGCTGACCCCCTCGTTTGTCGCTACGGCGCTGGATTACAACTATCTCTATGATGGCAGCTTTGAGAAGGCCGACGAAAACCGTCGCATCCACATCACGCTGTTCCTGCGCACCTTCGAGATCAGCCTTGTCGTGACGATTGCAACGCTGCTGCTTGGCTATCCGGTTGCGTTCCTGCTCTCGACCTTGTCGGTGCGGACATCGAACCTGTTGCTCATACTCGTGCTGCTGCCGTTCTGGACATCGCTTTTGGTGCGGACGACCGCTTGGATCGCGATGTTGCAAGGCGAAGGTGTGATGAACGATCTCTTTGTTGTGTTCGGCCTTGCCACCGATGATGACCGTTTCTCGCTTATCTACAACAAGACCGGCACGCTTATCGCGATGACGCATATCCTGTTGCCGTTCATGATCCTGCCGCTCTATTCGGTGATGAAAACCATCCCGCCCACCTATGTTCGCGCTGCGCGCTCGATGGGGGCGACGCCTTGGACCGCGTTCTGGCGGGTGTATTTCCCACAGTCTGTGCCGGGTATCGGCGCGGGTGCGCTGCTCGTCTTTATTCTGGCGATTGGGTATTACATCACGCCGGCCCTTGTTGGCGGGCAGGATGGGCAGATGATCTCGAATATCATCGACGACCATATGCGGCGATCTCTTAACGATAACCTCGCGGCGGCGATCTCGCTTGTTTTGCTGGTCATCGTTCTCTTCTTCTTCTGGCTCTATGACCGATTCATCGGCATCGACAACATGAAACTCGGGTGAATACATGAGCACCGGCGAATACAGATATATCCCTCCGAAACCTCCCGTTTGGTTCAACTTCGCGTGGCTGGCCGGGTTCGGAGCCATTATCGGATTGTTAACGGCACAGGGGGATTTTTCGCGCTTTTTGCCCTATTTGCTGGCGGGAGCGGCCATTTTTGGAATTGTGGCGCTTGTTGCGCCCGCAGTGACCAAGAACAGCCTGCTTGCCGGGATATGCACCGCAGCGGTGTTTTTCGCGCTTGGCTGGGGCGTCTTTGCGTTCTCCTACGGGGTGTTGATGGCTGTTGTCGGGTTTTTCATGGGTCGAATGGCACTATGGCTGGCCAGCGGTAACTATCGGCTTAATCAGCCGCCCTATTCCACCAGCGGCGAGGTGCTTTGGTTCTATTCCTTCCGAACGATTTGCGGGATTATCTTTCTGTTTCTGATCACGCCGATCATCATTCTGATCCCCCTGTCGTTCAACCAAGAGCCCTATTTCAGCTTTACGCCGGGGATGCTTGCGCTCGACAGCGAGGCTTATAGCCTGCGGTGGTATTGGGATATTCTCAAGAACGGCATGGCCGCGCCCAACGCGACCGAGGGCTGGTGGGCTGACATGTGGAACAATGCCCAATGGGTGCGGTCGATCAAGAACAGCTTCTACTACGGGATCGCCTCGACCTTGCTGGCGACAACGCTTGGGACGCTGGCGGCGATCGGGCTTAGCCGGTCGGAAATGCCGTGGCGCCGGACGGTCATGGCTGTGTTGATTTCGCCGATGATCGTGCCGCTGGTGATCACCGCGTCGGGCCTGTTCTATTTCTTCTCTGGTGTCGGGCTGGCCAAGACGGACCTCGGAATTATCTTTTCACACGCGGCACTTGGCACGCCTTTCGTAATTATCACCGTGACTGCGACGCTGGTTGGCTTCGATCAGAGCCTGATCCGGGCGGCGGCGAATATGGGCGCCGGGCCGCTCAAGACTTTCTTCAAGGTGCAGATGCCGCTGATCCTTCCTGGTGTGATCTCTGGCGGGCTGTTTGCCTTTATCACCTCGTTCGATGAGGTGGTTGTCATGTTGCAGATGTCAGACGTGAAACAGCGCACGATCCCGCGGCAGATGTTCTCGGGTATCCGCGAACAGATCAGCCCGACGATCCTGGCTGTGGCGACGATTTTGGTCATTATTTCCATAGGCTTGCTGACGGCTGTCGAGCTGCTGCGTCGCCGGTCCGAACGGATGCGGGGCATTAGCCCGAGCTAGGGACGTAGCGGAACGCTTGAACGCTTTGAACGCTTCGCCTTTGATCACAGGGCGGAGCGTTTTGCGTTGCGGATCAGGGAGGAGAGAACTCATGGAAATTGAAGGTAAAATTGCCGTTGTCACCGGTGCGGCGCAGGGCATCGGGCGCGCGCTTTGTGAGGCGCTGCATGCGGCGGGGGCCAAGCACGTTGTGGCGGTGGACCTGAAGCGCGAAGGTGTTGAAGAGACAGCAAAAATCACCGGCGGGACGGCGATGGAATGCGACGTGTCGGACCAAGCCCAGATTGAGGCGATGATCGACCGGATTGAAGCCGAGATCGGGCCGATCGACCTGTTTTGCTCGAACGCCGGCATCCTGACCGGGTTGGATAAATCGTTTGAAAACATTGCCTTTGCCAGCACTGACGACTGGAACCGGGCGTGGGCTGTGAATGTGATGGCGCATGTCCATGCGGCGCGGCATCTGGTGCCGAAAATGGTGGCGCGCGGGGGTGGGTATTTCATGCACACGGCAAGCGCGGCAGGGCTGTTAAATCAAGTAGGATCAGCGGTTTACGGGGTGACCAAGCATGCCGCCGTCGGCTTTGCCGAGGCGTTGGCCTTTGGCCATAAGGACGACAACATCCGTGTCACGGTGCTTTGCCCGCAAGGGGTGGATACGGAGATGGTGCGCGGCAGCGGTGAGAACCCGGCCACGGCGGATGGAATCCTGTCTACTCAAGAGGTTGCGGAGAAAACGCTGCAAGCGATCCGGGACGAGAAGTTCCTTGTTCTGCCGCATGAATTGGTCGGAAAATACATGCACAACAAGGTCAATGATTACGACCGCTGGATCGGCGGAATGGCCAAGTTGCAGGCCGTCTATAAGAACGCCAACGGGTAAAGGTTAACGCCGCAAAATCGGGCCAAAGCCGGGGGGTGACTCCCGGCTGACTTTCGGCTGCAATGCGTATGACATCGTGTTCTTGAATATGTTTACGCGAAATTAAGTTAATCGACCGCACGGCGCCCCCCTGCCCCGCACGAGATCATTGGAAACCGGCCCCGGAAAGACTCCGGGGCCGGTTTGTTTGTGCGTCCTTTAGAGCGACAGCCCTTGGGGGTCGAGCGTGACCGAGTAAAGCTCGGTATCGGCGCGGTCCATCAGGCGGACTTTCATCTGCTGGGTGTTGGCGTCGATGTCGACGAGGCCGAAGAATTGCAGCCCGGCGGAGGGCGGCAGGTTGACCTCTCCCTTGGCCGGAGCTTTGACGTATTTCAGCTCAGGTCCGAAGGTTGCGTCGAGCGCGTTGGGGCCGAAGGTGCCGGCGTGGAGCGGGCCGGAGACGAACTCCCAAAACGGGTCGAAGTCCTGAAACGCGGCCTTGTCCGGGTTGTAGTAATGCGCGGCGGTGTAGTGGACATCGGCGGTGAACCAGACCGTGTTCTTGATCCCCGCCGTTTTGATGAAGCGCAGAAGGTCGGAGAATTCAAGCTCGCGGCCCTTGGGTGCGCCGCCATCACCATTGGCGACGGCTTCGACGCGCTTGGCCTCTTTGTGATAGTCCCAGACGACGAGGCCGATGGGCATGTCACAGGCGATCACCTTCCATGTGGCGCGCGAATTGGTCAGCTCGCGCTTGAGCCATGCGAGTTGCTCGGCCCCCAGAACGCGGCTCTCGGGCGTCATCTCTTCCTGCATACCGTCGCTGTTGGCACCGCGATAGGAGCGCAGGTCGAGGAAGAACACATCGAGCATCGGGCCGTAGTTGATCTTGCGATAGACGCGGCCCGGTTCGGCGGGCGCATAGGAAATCGGCGTCATCTCGTGAAAGGCGCGACCGGCGCGGGCGGCCAGAAGCGGCACCGATTTCTCGCTATAGCGGTCATCTTCGGTGAGATCCTTGGAGCCGGACCAGTTGTTAACGACCTCGTGGTCATCCCATTGGTAGAAGGTCGGACAGATGGCGTTCATCGCCTGCACGTGGTCGTCCATCATGTTGTATTTCCACTGGCCGCGGAATTCGGCGAGCGTTTCGGCGACCTTGGTTTTCTCGGGGATGAGGACCGTGTTTTTCCAAGTGCTGCCGTCTTTGAGGTCGACCTCATCCTTGATCGGGCCATCGGCATAGATGGTATCGCCGGAATGGATGAAGAAATCGGGCGTGTGTTTGGCCATGGTCGAATAGGTCGCCATGCCGGTATCGTCGATGCCCCAGCCCTGACCGGCGGTGTCGCCGGACCACGCAAAGCGGATGTCGCGCCGCGCGCTGGGCGCGGTGCGGAAGCGGCCGATGACCGGGTCGGACATGGCGTTGCTGTCGCTGAGGCCCTGCGCGGTGAAGCGGTAGAAGATGTCCTGATCCGCGGGCAGGCCCGAGACCATGCGTTTGACCGCAAAATCGCTTTGGGGGAGCGCATCAAGCGGGGGGAGCTTGGTCGCGTCCTTGAAGCTTTCGGTGGTGGAGACTTCCATCATCACCTTGGCGGGGCGGTCTGTGCGGGTCCAGATCATGCCGGAGTCTATGCCGACATCGCCCGATTGCACGCCATGGGTAAAGGCGGGGCGGGCCGAGGCACGAGACAGGCTTGGCATGGCGAGGGTTGTTGCGGCAAACGCTGTGCCGGAGGCGAGAAAACCGCGACGCGAGGTCTTGGGCAGCTTGAGCATGGGGTCAATCCTTTGCTGATCCACTGGGATGATTTGCAAGGATTGGTTTAAGGCGCCTTCTGTGACGCCCAGATGTTGGCTTGGTAAAGGTTTGTGAACAGTTTTGTTAAGGGCGGTTATTCACCGATTTCCGACACCAGAACCAGCGGTGGCGCAATGGTTGCGAGGGTCAGATCCGGGCTGGCGGGATCGCGGGCGGCCACGAAATAGCCGAGCCCAGCGCAGATAGCCCCCACCGCCACCGACCGCATCAGCGGGGCGCGGGCGTTTGACGGTGCCGCAGCAATGCGCGGCGTTACACATTCGTCGCCAATGCAGTGCATCAGGACCCTCCGAACCAATTAACTGGCCCGGAAGGTAGCCCTTAATCCTGACGAAACCGTGCCGAAGACAAGGTTACGTGCGGACAAGTTTATCATAACCTTCCGCGATTTCGCGGGTCAGTGCGCCGACTTCGAAGTTCCAATCGCCAATTTCACCCACGGGGGTGACTTCGGCGGCGGAGCCGGTGAGCCAGCATTGTTCCATGCCTGCGAGTTCGCCCGGTTCGATGTGTCGTTCATGCACTTTGATCTGACGATCGTTGAGCATGCCGATCACCGTCTGGCGGGTGAGGCCGTTGAGGATGGAGTCGGGCAGCGGGGTGTGGACCTCGCCGTCTTTGACGAAGAAGATGTTCGCGCCTGTCGCCTCGGCCACGTAGCCGCGATAATCGAGGAACATGGCGTCGGAACAGCCTTTGGCCTCGGCTGCGTGTTTCGACATGGTGCAGATCATATAGAGGCCCGCCGCCTTGGCGTGAACCGGGATGGTTTCGGGGCTGGGGCGTTTCCATTTGGCGACGTCAAGCTTGGCGCCTTTGAATTTCGCATCGCCATAGTAATTGCCCCATTCCCACGCGGCGACGGCCATGCGCACCGGGTTGCGCGCCGAGCTGACGCCCATGTCTTCGCCCGCGCCGCGCCATGCCACCGCACGCACGTAGGCGTTGGTCAGGCCGTTGGCCTTGAGCACCGCTTGTTTGGCGGTTTCGATTTCATCGACCGAATAGGGGATCGGCATGTCGATGAGGTTGCCGGAGTTCAGGAGCCGCTCGGAGTGTTTCCGGCTGAGGAAGATATTGCCGTCATAGCACCGCTCGCCTTCGAACACAGAGGAGGCATAATGCATGGCGTGGGATAGAATATGGACGTTGGCCGAGCGCCAATCCACCAGCTTGCCATCCATCCAGATCATTCCGTCGCGATCACTATAGCCCGTCATGTTCTCTCTCCTTCACGGGTTAATTTTTGCATTTGTTGCGCGTTTTCCGTCCGGTTCGGACATATAATTACGCAAAAGCTGCGATTCGCTAACAGTTGCGTCTTGGAATGTCAACAAAGCTGACTTATTGTGACGTCAGAAAAGGCGATTTGTGAACGCGGGGGAGAGGCATGAGCGAGAGCATCAGCGGCGAAAATCTGTTGTTCCTGACCGATGAGCAATTGCGGCAGGGGATTGAGGCGATGTTCTTTGCCTATCGCGGTTTTACCGCCGATCCCGACCGGATATTGGCGGGGATGGCCTATGGCCGGGCGCATCACCGGGCGGTGCATTTCATTGCGCGCGCGCCGGGTACAACCGTGAACAACCTTCTGGAAATTCTGGGCGTGACGAAACAATCGCTTAACCGTGTGTTGCGCACTTTGGTGGAAGATGGCCTTGTGGAGAGCAAGGTTGGCACAGCGGACCGGAGGGAGAGGCATTTGTTCCTGACAGAGGCGGGTGAAGCGCTTGAGCGCAGATTGTCGGACGCACAGCGGGCGCGGATGCGCACGGCGTTCCGCAACGCAGGACCAGAGGCCGTGGCCGGGTTTCGCACCGTATTGGAAGCCATGATGGATCCGGAGATGCGCCGCAAATACGCCGCTTTAAAGGAGCGCAGCATATGAGCGATTTTGAACCGCATCTTTTGATCGTTGATGATGACGAGCGCATCCGGCTGTTGTTGCAAAAGTTTCTCAAGCGGAACGGGTTCCTTGTGACGGGCGCGCGGGATGCGGCCCATGCGCGGCGGATTTTGAGCGGGCTTGATTTCGATCTGATCGTGATGGACGTGATGATGCCGGGTGAGGACGGGATCAGCCTGACCCGTGCGTTGCGCGAAACGATGGCGACGCCGATCCTGTTGCTGACGGCCAAGGGCGAGACGGAGGACCGGATCACCGGGTTGGAAGCGGGGGCGGATGATTACCTTGCCAAGCCGTTCGAGCCCAAGGAGCTTTTGCTCAGGATCAACGCGATCCTGCGGCGGATGCCGGAGGCGCAGGCCGAGACGCTGAAGCCCAAGGTGCTGCATTTGGGCGCGATCCGGTATGATATTGAACGCGGCGAGATGTGGCGCGGGGATGAGCTTGTGCGGCTGACGGCGACCGAAGGGCAGTTGATGCGGATTTTCGCAGACACGCCGGGGGAAGCGGTGAGCCGGGCGAAGCTGGTTGAAGACCTAGGGCGCGATGGCGGACAGGCGCAGGAGCGCGCGGTGGATGTGCAGATCACCCGGCTGCGGCGCAAGATCGAGTCCGACCCGAAACAGCCAAGATACCTTCAGACGGTGCGCGGCGCGGGGTATATGCTGGCGCCGGATTGAGGCGGCAAGATATTTCATTGCGCAATTTTTAAGAGATGTTCCGCCCGGCGCTTGCGCCGGGCAGCGCCAACCCGCCCCCCCTGGGGCGGCGCTGCCCTAAGTGCCAAGCTCAATGGCCCTCCCTGCACAAAAACCACCCTTTTCCCCCATCTGCGGCAACTCGGCGGTTCAATCTCCGCAAAAGATGGCGTATGCGACCCCCAAATGCTGCCTTTAAGCCTTTCGGAGACACCAGATGAGTGATCAAACCCCCATCCGCCGCGCCCTTTTGTCTGTTTCGGACAAGACCGGGCTTGTTGATCTGGGCCGTGCCCTCTCTGATCGGGGTGTTGAGCTTCTCTCGACCGGCGGCACCGCCAAGGCGCTTCGCGAGGCGGGGCTGGACGTGATGGACGTGGCCGAGGTGACGGGCTTTCCCGAGATGATGGACGGGCGGGTCAAGACGCTGCACCCGATGGTGCATGGTGGATTGCTCGCGCTGCGTGACAATGACGCGCATGCCTCGGCGATGGAGACCCATGGGATCAAAGCGATCGACCTGTTGGTCGTCAATCTTTATCCGTTCGAGGAAACCGTGGCCAAGGGCGCGGAGTGGGACGATTGCATTGAAAACATCGACATTGGCGGCCCGGCGATGATCCGTGCGGCGGCCAAGAACCACGCCTTTGTTAACGTGGTGGTGGATGTCGAGGATTACGCCGCTTTGTTGGCGGAGATGGACGCGCATAGCGGCGCGACCTCGGCCGGGTTCCGGCGCACTCTGGCGCAGCGCGCCTATGCCCGCACCGGTGCCTATGACGCGGCTGTCAGCACATGGATGGCGGATGCGATCGCAGAACCGACCCCGCGCCGCCGTGCCTTTGCCGGGACGCTGGCGCAGAGCCTGCGCTATGGCGAGAACCCGCATCAGGCGGCGAGTTTTTACACCGATGGCAGCAACCGCCCCGGCGTGGCCAGCGCGACCCAGCATCAGGGTAAAGAGCTGAGCTATAACAACATCAACGACACGGATGCCGCGTTCGAGCTGGTGAGTGAATTCGGTGCAGACGGCGGTGCGGCCTGTGCCATCATCAAACACGCCAACCCCTGTGGTGTGGCGCGCGGTGCAAGCCTGAAAGAGGCCTATGCGAAGGCGTTTGATTGCGACCGGACCAGTGCATTTGGGGGAATCGTTGCGCTCAACCAGCCCTTGGATGGGGAAACTGCCGAAGAAATCGCACAAATTTTTACCGAGGTCGTGATTGCCCCCGACGCCAGCGCAGAGGCGCGTGAGGTGTTCGCGACCAAGAAGAACCTGCGGCTTTTGACCACCGGCGGCATGGCCGATCCGATGGCGGCGGGGCTGACCTATCGTCAGGTTTCGGGCGGGTTTCTGGTGCAAGGCAAAGACAACGGGCATATCACATTGGATGATCTGAAGGTGGTGACGAAACGCGCGCCAAGCGAGCAGGAGCTGGCCGATTTGCTGTTTGCGTGGAAAGTCGCCAAACATGTGAAATCAAACGCGATTGTTTACGTCAAAGACCTTGCAACCGTAGGTGTAGGCGCCGGTCAGATGAGCCGGGTCGACAGTGCCAATATCGCCGCGATCAAAGCCGCCCGCATGGGTGAGGTATTGGGTCTGGCCGAGAGCCCGGCCAAGGGATCGGTCGTGGCATCGGACGCGTTTTTCCCATTTGCCGACGGGTTGATGGAAGCCGCCGCAGCGGGCGCGAGCGCCGTCATTCAGCCCGGCGGCTCGATGCGCGACGATGAAGTAATCGCCGCCGCGGACGAGGCCGGGTTGGCTATGGTCTTGACCGGGATGCGACATTTCCGGCACTAAGGGTTAGAGGCAAATCGCATCGAGGCCGGACAAACCGACCCGATCGAGGCAGGAGAAGCAGTAATGCGCGCGGTATTCTGGGTAGGGTTTTGGACCTTCCTGGCCGATCAGGCCAGCAAATACCTTGTGGTGCATTGGATGAACCTGCGCGAATTGGGCGAGATCATCGTGATCCCCGGCATGTTCAACCTGCGTATGGCATGGAATTACGGCGTGAACTTTGGGCTGTTCGCCGAGGATAACAACCTGACCCGGTGGGTTCTGGTGGTTGTTGCCCTGATTATTGCGGGGGCCGTGGTGTGGTGGACCCATCACGAGGAGAACGGCCCCGCCGCCCATATCTCGGCCGGGTTGTTGGTTGGTGGAGCGCTGGGAAATGTGGTGGACCGGCTGCTTTACGGCGCGGTTGCGGATTTTCTGAACGTGACGTGTTGCGGGTTTCAGAACCCCTATTCGTTCAACCTTGCCGATATTGCCGTGTTCGCCGGGGCACTTGGAATGGTGGTTTTTTCAGGGACGAAAAAGCCCGCGTGACGTTTGACCGGCAATGGGGTAAAACCCAGCCCAAATGGTGGTGGAGTTGACCATGCACAAGCGGATTATGATCCTGATACTGGTGGCGAGCGGCCTTGCGGGCTGTGCGGGGTATGAGCGCGACATCACGCTGCGCGATGTTCGCCCATCGGGGAACGGGCCGGACGAGTTTTTGATCCTGCCCGGCAAGCCGTTGCAGCAACCGGCGAATTTCACCGAATTGCCCACGCCGACACCGGGCTCTGCGAACCTGACCGATCAGAACCCGAAGGCTGATGGTGTTGCAGCGCTTGGCGGGAACCCGGCGCAGCTTCAGCCCGGTGGCATTCCGGGATCGGATTCGGCGCTTGTGCGGCAGGCGGGGCGGCATGGGGTCGACCCAACCATTCGCGAAACTTTGGCCAAGCAGGACGAAGATTTCCGCCGCCGCAAGTCACGCTTTACCAAGCTGCGCATCGCGCGGCAGGATCTGTATAACAAGGTCTACAAGCGCGAGACGTTGAACGCGCGGGGCGAAATGAACCGGTATCGCCGCTCGACCGGGGTGCGCACGCCCACAGCTCCGCCTGCGAATTGAGTCGCTTCTGCGGGTCGCTGCGGTCTTGGCGGCGCGAGGATTTCCAAATGCCGGACGCTCACGTCTGCGTCACTCTCGGTGTGCGGCCCTTGAAGCCGGCACACATGCCCCTATTGTTTTAAGCAATGACCAAACTATGAGGATTTGCCCCATGATGAAGCCGCTTCTTGCTTGGTTCTCCGCTTTGCTTGTCCTGTCCCTGCCCGCATCGGCGGATGATCAGGTTCGCAGCTTCACCCTTGATAACGGCATGGAGGTTGTGGTCATCGAAGACCATCGCGCCCCTGTGGTGGTGCAGATGGTGTGGTATCGCGCCGGATCAGCGGATGAGACGCCGGGCGTGTCCGGGGTGGCGCATTTTCTGGAGCATCTGCTGTTCAAGGCGACTGATACGCTTAAATCCGGTGAATTGTCGGCCACTGTGGCGCGCAATGGCGGGCGCGATAACGCCTTTACCAGCTTTGACTACACCGCCTATTTCCAACGTGTCGCCGCCGACCGGCTTGAGCTTATGATGAAGATGGAAAGCGACCGGATGGTGAATATCCGCCTGACCGAGTCCGATATCATCACCGAACGTGCCGTGATTATCGAAGAGCGCAACCAGCGCACCGAGAACAGCCCGAACGCGTTGTTCCGCGAGCAAAAGCGTGCGGCGCAATATCTGAACCATCGCTATGGCGTGCCGGTGATTGGCTGGCGTCATGAGATGGAGAAGCTCGACCTTGATGCGGCGATGGATTTCTACAAGCGCTATTATGCGCCCAACAATGCGGTTTTGGTTGTGGCAGGCGATGTGAAGCCCGACGAGGTGCTTGCGCTGGCCAAGAAATATTATGGCGTTCTGCCGCCCAACCCCGATCTTAAGCCGCGGGTGCGCCCGTCAGAGCCGCCGCAGACGTCGGAGCGGCGGATGACGTTTCATGATCCGCGCGTGGCGCAGCCCTATGT
Organism: Rhodobacteraceae bacterium D3-12; assembly: GCA_025916135.1. NCBI lineage: Bacteria > Pseudomonadati > Pseudomonadota > Alphaproteobacteria > Rhodobacterales > Roseobacteraceae > Phycobium > Phycobium rhodophyticola. The sequence continues at coordinate 3,985,728 of CP104793.1, forward strand.
CAGCCGCACGTACATCGCGCCCGAGCGCGATAGCGGCGCGCAGGAGAAGGCCGCCGCGCTTGTCATGCTGAGCGAGCTTTTGGGAGGCGGGACGACATCTTGGCTGTCCGAAAAGCTTCAGTTCGAGACGCAGAAGGCGGTCTATACCGGTGCCTATTATGACGGGTCGTCGTTGGATGATACGACGTTCAGCCTGATCGTGGTGCCGTCGGACGGGGTGACGCTTCAGCAGGCCGAAGATGCGATGGACGCCGCGATTGCCGAGTTTCTGGCAAAGGGCGTGGACAAAGAGGCGCTGGCGCGGATCAAGATGCAGCTTAAGGCCTCGCAGATTTATTCGCGCGACAGTGTTGAGCGGCTTGCCAATCGCTATGGCGAGGCGTTGACCACCGGGTTGACCATCAAGGATGTGCAGGACTGGCCCGAGATCCTTCAGGCGGTCACCGAGGATGACATCCTTGCCGTTGCGCGAGAGGTTTTGGTACGCGAGCGTTCGGTCACCGGCTGGTTGATGGGCGCGAAGAAGGAGATCACCCAATGAGCATTCGCCCGTTGATGAACCCGTTGAGCCTGTCGTTGAAACAGATCGGGGCCGCGCTTTTTGCAGCTCTGGTCATTGCGCTGCCGGTGCGGGCCGATGTGCAGATCAAAGAGATGACCTCTCCCGCGGGGATCGACGCGTGGCTGGTCGAGGAGCATCAGATTCCGTTTACCGCGCTTGAGTTGCGGTTCAAGGGTGGTGCGTCGCTGGATGCGCCGGGCAAGCGCGGGGCGATCAACCTTATGACCGCTTTGTTGGAAGAGGGGGCGGGCGACATGGATGCACGCACCTTTGCCCGCGCGAGCGAGAGCCTTGCTGCGTCGTTCAGCTTTCGGGTCAGCGACGATATGGTTTCGGTTTCGGCCAAGTTTTTGACCGCGAACCGGGACGAGGCGATTGCCCTGTTGAAACAGGCGCTGGTGGCGCCACGGTTTGACGCCGACGCCATCGAGCGGGTGCGCGCACAGGTGTTGTCGAACCTGCGCTCGGACGAGAAAGACCCCAACACAATCGCGCGTCGGGCGTTTGATGCGCAGGTGTTTGGCGACCACCCCTATGGGTCGTCGCGCGATGGCACCGTTGCGAGCGTGTCGGCGCTCAGCCGTGAGGATATGATTGCGGCGCATCGGGCGGTTTTCGCCCGTGACCGGCTGTTTGTGAGCGCGGTTGGCGATATCACCGCCGACGAGCTTGGGCAGGTGATCGACACGTTGTTGGGCGAGTTGCCGGCTGATGGTCCGGCGCTTCCCAAAGAGGCTGATCCGCAGTTTGCCGGGGGCATCAAGGTGATTGATTTCAACACACCGCAATCGGTTGTGGTGTTCGGCCAGCCGGGAATGTCGATTGATCATCCCGATTTCTTTGCCGCTTACCTTGTTGATATCATTCTGGGAGGTGGCGGGTTTGAATCCCGTCTGATGACCGAAGTGCGCGAGAAACGCGGGCTGACCTATGGGGTCTATTCCTATTTGGTCGACAAGGAATATGCCGACATCTGGATGGGGTCGGTTGCATCGGCCAACGACCGCGTTGCCGAGGCGATCAAGGTGATCCGAGATGAGTGGAAGAAAGCCCACGAGCAAGGTGTCACCGCCGAGGAGCTTGAGGATGCCAAGACCTATCTTACGGGCTCCTATCCGCTGCGGTTTGATGGCAATGGGCCGATAGCGAACATCATGGTTAATATGCAGCTGTCGGGGATGCCGGCGAGCTATATCACCACGCGCAACGAGCGGGTGAATGCGGTGACCTTGGAACAGGCGAACCGGGTTTCGAAAGAACTGCTTGATCCGGCGCGGTTGAGTTTTGTCGTGGTGGGACAGCCACAAGGCCTATCAAACTGAGCCTGTCGAACTGAGTCTGTCGAGCTAAGCCTAGCGAACTGATAACCCGGCCCCGGGTGTGATCCCGGGGCTTTTGGCGCCTATTCGCCGTAGGGTATCCAGATATTCTTGACCTCGGTCGCGGCGTTCAGGAAGGCGCGCCCCTGCCCTTCGTCCCCGGACCAGTCGCGGGTTTTGGCGTTGTTCACCCATGTCCGCTTGAGATTTGCGGCGCTTTCACGCTCGATCAGCTGGGAAAGTTCGCTGGAAGAGAACGACCAGACCGCATCGACATCCATGTGACCGGCCATCGTCGGGGCCAGCTCTGCATGGGTGCCGGTCAGGATGTTGACCACGCCGCCGGGAACGTCAGACGTGTCGAGCACCTGATAGAAATCGGTGGCGGAGAGCGGGTAAGGTTCGCTTGCAACAAGCACCACGCGGTTGCCCATGGCGATGGCCGGAGCCATGGCCGACACAAGGCCGAGCAAAGGGGCTTCGTCGGCACAAAACGCGCCGATCACGCCGAGAGGTTCGCGCATCGCCAGAGCCACGCCGCGGATCGGCACGCCATGGGCCTGCCCATCAAATTTGTCGGCCCAAGCGGCATAGGTGAAGAGGCGTTTGACGCTGGCTTCGACCTCTTTCGCACCTTGGCGGCCGCCCTTCATGGCGTCGATACGGGCGGCGAATTCCTTGGCGCGGGCATCGAGGTTTTCGGCGATGTAATAGAGGATCTGGGCGCGCAGGTGGCCGGTGGTTTTGCTCCAGCCAGAGGCGTTGCGGGCGGCCTCGACCGCGTTGCGGACGTCTTTGCGGTTGGCGATGGGCGCCTGACCCAGCAGCTTGCCGTTTTTGCCCCAGACATTGGCAGAATAGCCGCCATCGGGGCGCGATTGCTTGCCACCGACATACAGCTTGGCCGTGCGGTCGACGCCGTCAATTTCGCCATCTTTGGCTGGATTAGGCTCGATTTTGGCCAATGTTTTGGTGCGGCGTTTGGGGCGGGTATAAGCTTGGAGACCTTCCCAGCCGCCTTCGCGACCAAAGCCGCTTTCGCGCACACCGCCAAAGCCGGCGGCGGCGTCAAACAGGTTGGTCGCATTGATCCAGACCACACCAGCGGCAAGTTTCGGCGCGATGTCGAGGGCGAGGTTCACGTTCTCGCTCCAGAGGCTGGCGGCGAGACCGTAGCGGGTGTTGTTGGCCATCGCGACCGCCTCGTCCGGGGTGCGGAAGGTGGCGGCGACAAGAACGGGGCCGAATATTTCTTCCTGCATCAGGCGATGCGCGGGAGAGAGGCCGGTGATCAGGGTCGGAGGATAAAAGCAACCTTCGACCGGCTCGGCCATGGGGGTTGAGAATTTCTCGCCCTCGTCACAGGCGTTAACCATGTCGGTGATGGTTTTAAGCTGTGCAGGGTCGATCACAGCCCCCACATCAATGCATTTGTCGAGCGGGTTGCCGATGCGCAGCTTGGTCATACGCTCGCGCAATTTGGCATAGAAGCTGTCGGCGATGCTCTCTTGCACCAAGAGGCGGGAGCCGGCGCAGCAGACCTGCCCCTGATTGAACCAGATCGCATCGACCAGCCCTTCGATCGCGCTATCTATGTCGGCATCATCGAACACGATGTAGGGCGATTTGCCGCCCAGTTCGAGGGTGAGCGCCTTGCCACTGCCAGCCGTAGCGGTGCGGATGCGGCGGCCGACGTCGGTGCTGCCGGTGAAGGCGATTTTGTCGATGTCGTCGTGGTCGACGATCATTTCGCCGGTCGCGCCATCGCCGGTGACGATGTTGACCACGCCCTTGGGCAGGCCGATCTGACGGCAGATATCGGCAAAGAGCAGCGCCGTGAGGGAGGTGTATTCGGCGGGTTTGAGCACCACGGTGTTGCCCATAGCGAGCGCCGGAGCGACCTTCCACGCGAGCATCAGCAGGGGGAAGTTCCACGGGATGATCTGACCACAGACGCCGAGCGGTTCGGCATCGGGGAGTTCGCTCTCCATCAGTTGGGCCATGCCGGCGTGATAATAGAAATGACGCTGCACCAGAGGCACGTCGATATCGCGGCTTTCGCGGATAGGTTTGCCGTTATCAAGCGTTTCTAACACGGCGAAAAGGCGGCTGTGTTTCTGCAAGGCGCGGGCCAGCGCATAGAGGTGTTTGGCACGGCCATGGCCACCGAGGCGCGCCCATTTGGGCTGGGCCTTGCGGGCGGCGGCGACGGCGGCATCAACATCCGCTTGGGTGCCTTGGGTCAGGGTTGCGAGCGTTTCGCCGTTGGCGGGGTTTTTCGAAAGAAACCCGGCGCTCGGATCGGTGAAGGCACCGTCAATGAAATGGCCGAACTTGTCGCCTTGATCGACCAGCCAAGCGAAGGCTTCGGCGGCGCCTTCGGGGGCGGGGCCATAGTCCATGGTTTCGAAGATCTCTTTAACGGTCATGCCCATCACCCCATTGCGTGCCGATATGAGGCCGAATAGCGGCCTGTTACGTGATGTTCCAACTGGCGCTCGATATCGCCCAGAAGCGAGGACGCGCCAAAGCGGAACAAATGCGGGTCAAGCCACGCATCGCCCAGCTCTTCCTTGATCAGGGCGAGGTAGGTGAGCGCGTCCTTGGCCTTGGAGATGCCACCGGCCGGTTTATAGCCGACTTTCACGCCTGTTCGGCTGTAATAGTCTCGAATCGCGCGGATCATGACGAGGCTGACCGGCAGGGTCGCGTTGACGCTTTCCTTGCCTGTCGAGGTCTTGATGAAGTCGGCCCCCGCCATCATGCAGACCAGAGACGCACGGGCGACATTGCGCAGGGTTCCCAGCTCGCCCGTGGCGAGGATCGCTTTGACATGCGCCTCGCCGCAGGCCTCGCGGAAGCTGCGCATTTCGTCATAGAGCGCCTGCCAGTTGCCTTGGAGGACGTGGCGGCGGGAGATTACGATGTCGATCTCGCGCGCGCCGGCTTTGACGCTTTCTTCGATTTCGGCCACGCGGAGGTGGAACGGAGAGAGGCCCGCCGGAAAGCCGGTGGAGACCGCAGCGACCGGAATGCCGGTGCCGTCAAGCGCGCCCACCGCGGGGGCAATCATGTCGTGATAGACACAGACCGCGCCAACGGTCAGCCCTTGCATGCCCAGCGCATCGAGCAGTTCGGCGCGCACCGGTTGTTTCGCCTTGGCGCAGAGCCGCGCCACGCGTCCCGCCGTATCATCGCCCGCGAGCGTGGTGAGGTCGATGCAGCTTATCGCCTTGCACAGCCACGCCGCCTGATAGTCTTTTTTGACACTGCGCCGACCGGGGAGCGTGCTGGCACGGCGTTCGATCGCGGATGTGTTCGCCTGTACCCGACGGACCCAGCCGAGATCGAGCGGGAGCCCGTCGTTACGCTGTTCCATCGCCTGCGGCAGCAGCCGCTCGCGGTCTTTCACCTCGCCTGGCATCTTTTCCTCCTGAGCTTGGGGTAAGCGTGTCACGGGGCATCGGCGGACGCAAGCCATGGCGCGGGCGGGTCTGCACGAAAACTGCGCAAATGCCCCGGTGGTTCTGCACATTGCGGCGCTAGGGTTGGAGGCATCAAAACCATAGAAATGGGACAGGCAGATGAAGATGTTTTTGCTCCGCGGCGTGCCGCAATCGGTTCAAACAGATGGCTGGTGGTTGAGCAGCGCCCCGCCATCGCCGCCGCGCCCGCCAATCGGCGCGAAGGATGGCCCCAAAAGCACCGATTCATGGGCACTGCGCGCCGGAGCGCTGGTGGGGCTTTTGGCCTTGGCGGATGGATTGATCTGGCAAGTGGTGCCGGGGGTGTCGTTGGCGGTGTTTGGCTTGGCCGTGTTGGGGATCGGCTGGATCTGTGCCGGGTTCAGAGGCGGCAAGGGCGTGATTTTGGCGGCGCTTTTGTTTCTGCCGGTGTTGGAGCGGGCTCAGGCGCTGTCGCTTGGGTTTTGGGTGCTTGGTCTTGTGCTTGGCGCCGGGTGGATCGCGTTGGCGCGGTTTCCGGGGTTGAGCGGCGCGCTTAGGTTTTTGCTGCACGCGCCCGAAACCGTAAGCGAAGGGTTGAGCGCCATGTACCGGCGCGGCGCGGGCAGTTGGCGCGGGGGTCTGCATGCGGGCGTGTTGGGATGGCTTTTGCCGCTTGGACTTGGGGCGTTGTTTCTGGTGCTTTTGAGCAATGCGAACCCTTTGCTTTACAGGTGGCTTAGCGGGGCGCTCTGGGTTGATGGGCCGGGGATTGCGCCCGACCGTGTGATGTTCTGGGCGCTTATGGCATTGCTGCTTTGGCCGTTTGTGTCGCTGGGGCGGATGAGGCAGCGGCTTGATCTTGGCTTTGCGCCACCTAGAGCGCGGAGGGTGCCGCGTGTTTTCAACGAAGGGTCGGTGCGCCGCTCGTTGGTGATGTTCAACGTGGTGTTTGCGGTGCAGAGTTTGACCGATCTTGCAATTCTGTCGGGCGGTGCGACCCTGCCTGCGGGGATGAGCTATGCCGAGTATGCGCATCGGGGGGCCTATCCGCTTTTGGTGACGGCGCTTTTGGCGGGGGCTTTTGCGCTTGTGGCGCGCCCGTTCACGACCCAGAGCCGGGTGCTTCGCCTCGCGCTTTTGGGCTGGTTGGGGCAGACCTTTTTTCTAGTGATTTCGTCACTGTTCCGGCTTGAAAGCTATGTTTTTGCTTATGGGCTGACGCATCTTCGGCTTGCGGCGCTGGTTTGGATGGGGCTGGTAGCGGTGGGGGTTTTGCTGGTGATGTGGCAGGTGCTGCGGCATCACGGTGCGCTTTGGATGCTTAAACGCTGTGGTCTGCTTGGGATTGGGACGCTTTATCTGTGCAGTTTCCTGTCGTTTGCGGATGTGATTGCGCGGTTCAACCTGTCGCATGATGTTCCGGTTGATGCGCGGTATCTGTGCCAGCTTGACCGCGCGGCGGTGCCGGCCATTCGCGATTTTGAGCTGCGAAGCGGGCGCACGCTTTGTGGAGGTGGGCCTTTGGAATGGTCTGCTGACTGGCGAGAATGGGGCTTTCGCGATTGGCGGACTGCGCGTAGCCTCGCTGCACTTGAAACTGCGGGAGCCGTTCGCGCATGGCCGACATTCTGATCATCGACGATGACCCGCAGATTAGAGAGGTCTTGCGGATCGCGCTTAAACAAGCCGGGTTTGCCACACGCGAGGCCGGAGACGGGGCGGAGGGGCTTGCCAAAGCGCTTAACGGGCGGGACGATCTGATCATCCTTGATATTGGGATGCCGTCGATGGACGGGTTCGAGCTTTGCCGCAAGCTTCGCCACGAGAAAGAGACGCCGGTGCTGTTTTTGACGGCGCGCGATGATGAGATTGACCGGGTTCTGGGGCTTGAGCTTGGCGGGGATGATTATGTCACCAAGCCGTTTTCAGCGCGTGAATTGGTGGCGCGGGTGCGCAGTATCCTGAAACGCTCGCAAGGTGTTGGTGGTGCCAATGGCAGCCTGCGCAGAGGCGTGTTGGAGATTGATCCGGCGCGGCATTTGTGCCGCGTTGGCGGGGTTGATCAGGCTCTAACACAGCGGGAAATGTCGATTTTGGCCTGTCTTATGGCGCGGCCAGAGAATGTGTTTTCCAAGGCGCAGCTTTCGGATGCGGTTTATGGGCCGAGCATTCATGTGTCTGAGCGCACGCTGGACAGCCACCTGCGCAACCTTCGCGGCAAGCTTAAAGGGGCGGGTGTGGTGGATGCGATCGAAACGGTGCATGGGGTCGGGATCAGGATGGGGCCATGTCTGAGCGGGTAAGGGCAGAGCAGATGCGGGCCGAGAGGATACGGCAAAAGTGGCGCCCGCCCTTGGCGTTGGTGATTGGCGGCACATTGGCGAGCGTGCTGGTGCTGCCGCTGATTGGGATCGGGTACTTCAAGCTGGCCGGGAATATCCTCGGGTGGCTTGAGACCGCGCAATTGTTCGGGGTGATGGCGTTTGTCGCGACAGTGATCCTTGGGTTTTTGCTGTGGCGGCTTGTTTTGCGGCCGGTTTATGCGTTGACCGCCCACGCCAAGGCGGTGCGGGATGGGCGCAGCGATGCGCCGCTGCCGACCCATTTTGGCACGCCAGAGTTTTCGGCGCTTGGGCTGGCGGTGGATGAGATGGCAACCACGCTGCAAAATCGCGAGGCCGGGTTGCGGGCATTTGCCGATCATGTGGTGCATGAGATGAAGTCGCCGCTGACCAGTATCGCGGCGGCGGCGGAACTGCTTTCGGACGATGTGGCAGAGGAGGATCGTGCGGCGCTTTTGGCATCGATTCGCACGTCATCGGCGCGGATGGAGCAGCTTTTGAATGCGTTGCGCCGCTTGACCATTGCGCGCACCCCTCTTGGCGCGGGTCCAGCGGATTTGGAACGCTTGGCCGAGGATCTGAGAAAGCGGATATCGCTGGAGATACTGGTGACAGGGTCCGGGGCGATACCGCTTGATCATGATGGGGCGATGGCGGTGTTGGAGCAAATGGCGCAGAATAGCGCCGCGCATGGTGCTTCGACCCTAACATTGGGTTTTTCGGGCAAAACCTTGGACATTTGCGATGATGGGCCGGGCATTGCGGACGGAGACAAAAGCCGGATTTTTGACCCGTTCTTTACCACGCGGCGTGATGCAGGTGGCACGGGGATGGGCCTTGCGATTGCGCGCGCCATGCTTGAGTCGTCTGGTGCCAGTATTTGTTTGGTCGACAGCCCCCACGGAGCGCGATTTGAGATTACTTTTTAGGCGGTCACGGGCTCTTCTTGCGAATAATTCGCATTTTCATTGACTTCTTGCGAATGACTCGCATATTCAGTTGGTAACGCAATTGGAGATAATAGAAGATGACCCTGTCTCGTCGGTTTTTTCTGAGCATTACAACGGGCGCAGCGCTCGCCCCTCTGGCGACTGCTGCGCGGGCGGCTGGCCCTTTGAGCGCGGTTGCGACCACGGGGATGATCGCGGATGCCGCGATGCGCGTTGGTGGAGAGAATGTAACGGTGCAGGCGCTTATGGGGGCCGGTGTTGACCCGCATTCCTATCGCCAGACGCGCAGCGATATTGTGGCGCTTACGCGGGCCGATCTGATCCTGCGCCACGGGCTCTATCTTGAGGCGCAAATGGAGGATGTGTTCGAAAAGCTGGCCAAGCGCGGCACTCTGGCCGTTATCGGGGACGCCTTTGAGCGCGATCAACTGCTTGCGCATGCGGATTACGAGAACAAATTCGACCCGCATTTGTGGATGGTTCCGGGCCTGTGGCGCGTGGCGGTCGAAGCCGTGCGTGACGCGTTGATCGACGCGCGACCCGAAGCGAAAGCGAGCTTTACCGCCAATGCCGCGGCCTATCTGGATGAGATTGAGGCGCTGAGCGGTTATGCCACGACAGTGTTGGCGACTGTGCCGGAAGAAAGCCGGGTGC